>JAIOJS010000263.1 GCA_019911795.1 Thermoanaerobaculia bacterium
CTCGTGGCCTGGCCACGGCCATAGTTGCCCCGGGTGTTGGACCAGGAGGGAACGGGGCGGTGTCAGGTGGTCTCGTCACTTAGAGATTGTACGCGACATCCGAGAGGCTAGTTGGCTACTTTGCTGCGCTCGAGCCTGGCCCAGAGTCCGATTCTTGGTAGGCGAGGGATCACGAAGATGCGAGGAGATTGACCGGGCTCACTCCCCGGAAGGGTGGGTTCCCCCACGGGCGATGCGATCCTCCAGGTAGGTCGAGAAGAAGCCGGCGTACCGATGCTGGAGTTCTGGGCGCTGCCAGTCCTTGCCGTGGATGACCCGCCGGCACGAAACCGCTCCACAGGAGCAGTCCATGGAGAAGTCTCCGTCGTCGATCATCGCGTAGTCGATGGTGATCTCCTCGCCGGTGGCGAGGGTCCGCATCGCGACGAAGACTACGTTGCCGCGCACCCCGGCGTTGGGTTGGCAGGAGTGGTTGAGGAACATCATCACCGCATCGTGCTCCTCGGGGGTTCGCGGAACGAGGTAAAGGTCGTCCGCGATCTGGACCTCAGCCGCGCCGACGATCGAGCGCAGCGCCTCGAGTTGCCGGCTATCGACGATATGACCTCCTTTGACGGCCACGATCTCACCGGACGGGATCGGTTCGATGGCAAAAACACCTCGTCCCTGGGTGGAGCTAGTGCGGATCTCGGTCTTCGGTGAGCGCCATGAGGCGACGGTGGGGGAGTTGTGGGTCATCTGCGGTCTCCAGGGCTATCGCTTGGAAAAATATAGCTTTGGACTCGATGGATTGGGCTTCGGTAGCACGGGTCATCTGGTCTCCCGATGACCCACGCGGCGTTTCGGGGTAACGTATCACTATGAAAAGAGAACATACTTCAAAGCCAGGGCTAGCCCTCTTTGCGATCTCATTCGCGATGCTGGTGGCCAGTCTCATACTTCCCAGCACTCTGTCGGCCCAGGGCGCCTTGTCGGTCCAAGGCGCGGCGCGTCCCGACGAAGGCGTTCCGGCGATCATCGTGATTCCCAACGTGCGGATCCCCAGCGAAGGGGTCATCACCGGGGGGCAACCCACACCGGAGGCGTTGAAGTCCGCCGCCGAACACGGCTACACGACCATCGTGGACCTGCGAGGCGAGGGTGAAGACCGTGGTTTCGACGAACGGGCGTTGGTCGAAAGCCTGGGGATGCGCTACGTGGCGATTCCGATTTCGGGGGCCTCGGACTTGTCCGAGGAGAGCGCCCGTGAACTCGCGGCGGCGTTGCCGTCCGATGGTTCCGGCGAAGGCATGATCATGGTGCACTGCGCGAGTGGCAACCGAGTCGGCGCTCTCTTTGCCCTGAAGGCGCACTATGTCGACGGGACCCCGGCCGAAGACGCCCTCGAGCTCGGTTTCGACGCCGGAATGACGGGTTTGTCGGATGCCATCCGAGACCAGCTCGGACTCCCAGCGGAAGCGGCCGATGCCGAACAAGTCAAAGAAGGCGAAGCGTCGCCAAGCGATGATGGGGCGTCCTCCGATCCCGGTGAGTAGGCCCGATTGAGCTGGAAGACGGTTCTCGACTGGTTGCGGTCCGCCCTGGGGACGGATCTGTTTCGGATCGCCGAAACGGACATCAACGGCGCGACTCTTCTGACCTTCGCCGCCATCGTGGTGGTGACTTTCTGGATGGCCCGGGTGGTGCAGCGGGGAGTGGAGAGAGTCCTCGCTCGCCGAGGCGGCGACGAGGGTTCGATCGGCGTGGTCAGTCGGCTGGTGCGCTACGCCGCGCTGGTGGTAGGGCTCAGCATCGGTCTGAACTCGATCGGCATCAATCTCAATGCCCTCTTCGCGGCCGGGGCGCTGTTCGCCGTCGCCATCGGGTTCGCGATGCAGAACGTGGTCGCGAACTTCGTGTCGGGGGTGATCCTCCTCGCCGAGCGGGTGATCAAGCCGGGGGATATCTTGTTCGTCGAGGGGCAGATGGTACGGGTCAGCGACATGGGGATCCGTGCCACCATCGTTCGGACCCTGGACGAGGAGAGTATCGTCATCCCCAACGCGGTGCTGGTGCAATCCAGCGTCAAGAACTACACCCTCGAGGATTGGCTGTATCGAGTCAGAGTAGAGGTCGGCGTCTCGTATGATGCGGACCTGAAGTTGGTCCGGCAGGTCTTGGAGGAGGTCAGCGCCAACCAGGCGTGGGCCTCCGACGTCCGGCAACCGGTGGTCTACCTCTCGCAGTTCGGTGATTCCTCGGTGGTGTTCGAGGTCTCGCTCTGGGTCCAGGATCCCTGGACCAGCCGGCGCGCGGGCTCGGACCTTCGGGAGGCGATCTGGTGGGCTTTCAAGAGAGCCTCGATCACCATCGCTTATCCGCAGCTCGATGTCCACTTCGACCCGCCGAGTCCGGCTCTTCTACCCTCCGGCGACACTTCGTCGGAGAAGCGCGGAAGCGATGAAGAGCGTCGACTCTCAGACGAGAGCGCTACAGCCAACCCTTCCGCTTGAAGAAAACGACGAAGCCGATCCCGATGCTGACCATCAGAGCGAGGAGGAGTGGGTAGGCGTAGGGGAGGTCGAGTTCGGGCATGTTGCCCGCCCGATTGGTGTCGAAGTTCATGCCGTAGAGGCCGACGAGGAAAGAGAGTGGGATGAAGACGGTGGCGATCATCGTCAACACCTTCATCACATCGTTGGTCCGATTGCTGACCATCGAGAGGTAGAGATCGGCGAGACTAGCCGCCAGTTCCCGGTCGTTGTCGATCTGCTCCAGGGTCCGGGTGGCGTGGTCGTGGGCGTCGCGGAGAAAGACCAACGTCTCCGGCCGAAAGAAGCCGTCGACCTCGGGGTCTCGCAGGAGGGAGCCGAGCGCCTCCCGGAGCGGCAGGGCAGCGCGCCGCAGTCGGATCAGGTTCCGTCGAATGTTGTGGAGGGTTTTGAGTTCCGTGTTGTCCGCATCGTCGAGGAGCTGGTCTTCAGTCGCCTCCAACTCGGTGCTGAGGTCGAGGAGGACCGGGTAGAAAGCGTCGACAATAGAGTCGAGAATGGCATACGTCAGGTAGTCGACTCCCGAGCTACGGAGGCGGACACGTCCCTCGCGAAGACGCTCCTTGATCGAGTCGAAAGCGGGACTGGGTTTCTCCTGAAAGAGCACGACGAGTCCGGACTTGACCACCAGGGAAACCTGTTCGGTAGTCCACCGGGAGCGCCGGGGGTCGACGATCGGCATGCGGGCGACGATGAAGTGCTCACTCACCCCGTAGGATTCCGCCTTGGGGCGCTGGTTGACATTGACGACGTCCTCGACCACCAAGGGATGGAGATCGAAGCGTTCCCCGAGGTCCCGTAGCAAATCGAGATTCTTCAGGCCGACGACCTCGATCCACAACGTCGTCCCCGGCTCGATCGGTGGGATCTCAGAAACCTTGTGGATCTCACTCTCGCTGAGGGTGTCCGCCGAATAGCGCAGAACCCGAACAGTGGTGGCGGTGGCATTGGGGTCGACGATGAGGGTCCCGGGGGAGAGTCCCGGTCGGCGGTGGGCATGAGTACTCATGAGTCAAGTGTAGAACGTAGAGACCACGGGTAGATCGAAGGCGAGGATATGATCAGATCCTACCCAGCCACGGATCCCTGGCCATCCAGGTGCACTCGCCCCGTCTTGGGAACCGACAGTTTCACGAGCGACAGGCTCAAGGAGAAGCATGAAGAGAATATTCTGTATCGCAATGGTGTCGAGCTGCCTTCTGGCGCTGGCCCCGGCTTGGGCCGGCAATCTCGGCACGATCGACTTTCCGAACTCCGGGAGCCCCGAGGCTCAGTCCGCCTTTGTCGACGGCGTTCTCCTGTTGCACAGCTTCGAGTTCGAGGACTCCCTCGAGGCGTTCGAACGCGCCATCGAGATCGATCCCGACTTCGCCATGGCCTACTGGGGCGCGGCGATGACCCACAACCATCCACTGTGGCGTCAAAAGGACCGTGAGAAGGCCCTTGCGGTCTTGGGACGACTGGCGCCGACGCCAGCGGAGCGGGCGGCCAAGGCGGGGACTCCAAGGGAGCGGGCCTACCTCGAGACCCTGGACATTCTGTACGCCGAAGGAGAGAAGGCCGAACAGGACGCAGCCTACGAACGAGCGATGGAGAGAATGGTCCGGACTTATCCGGAGGACCTCGAAGCTCGCGCCTTCTACGCGCTCTCTATCCTCGGAACCACCCAGGGCACGCGAGATTTCTCAGCCTATATGCGGGCCGCCGCCGAAGCAGAGGTTGTCTTCGCGGCAAACCCCAATCATCCAGGAGCGGTTCACTACCTGATCCACTCCTACGACGATCCTATCCACGCTCCGTTGGGACTGAGGCCCGCGTCCGTCTACGCCAACATCGCTCCCGACGCCACCCATGCGCAGCACATGATCTCGCACATCTACATCGCGCTCGGTAAATGGGCCGAGGCGGGGATCGCCAACGAGAAGTCGCTGGCGGTCTCGGAGGCGCGGGCCAAGCGCAAGGGACTTCCCGAGGACAAGCGCAGCCACCATGCCCTGCACTGGTTGCAGTACTCCTACCTGCAAGAGGGGCGAAAGGAGGAGGCGGCTGAGCTTCTCGCAACCATGGCCAAGGACAATCAATCCGCGTTGACCTCTGGGACGGCCTGGTATCTGGCCCACGCCCGCGCGCTGCAGGGCGTCGAGACGGGAGACTGGACTGGGGCCTTGCCGTCTGCTCCCAAGGTCGACAAAACCTCGATCACCGCGGCGGCCGCCAATGGTCTGGTCGAGGCCATGCAGAGCCTCGCCAAGGACGACGTCAAGACCGCGCGGGCCGCTCTCGAGAACTTGCAGGCGGAGCTGGGGCGGCGCGCTGAACGGGGCGCCTCCGAGGGGGCCGAGGAGGGCGGAATGGATATGCGCCGAGACACCCCACGGGACCTCGACGTAGCCGCCGTAGTCGCCCTCGAGATCGAAGCTCAGATCGCCCGGCACGATGGGCAGTTGGCCACCGCTCGGACCCTCCTCGAGCGAGCGACCGAGATCGAGGACTCCTTGCCCTTGGAGTTCGGTCCTCCCGAGATCACCAAGCCCTCCCACGAGCTGCTCGGGGAACTGCTGCTGGAGATGGATCTTCCGGCGGAGGCCCAAAAGCAGTTCTCGGCCTCCCTGAAGTTGGCGCCGCGCCGCGCCTTGTCGCTGCAGGGACTGTCGACCGCCGCGCGTCTAGCCGGAGATGCCGAGGCGGCGGGTGCCGCGGCCGCCGAGTTGACCCGGGTCCGCAAACAATCGTGACAATGGAGGACTCCTGGGCCAGCCATCTCACCTGCACCCGAAGTGGGGAGACTCACGACCTCGTGCGCCCGGCGTTCCTGAGTTCGGTGGGGGCGCCGTGGCGCCTGGACTACGAGTTGGATCCCGCCGATGGCGCATCCTGGAAATCCTCCCTGGCGGAACGGGATTGGAGTCTCTGGCGCTATCGAGAGCTATTACCCCCGGTTCCTTGGCAGACGCGGATCGATCTCGGCGAAGGGGGAACCCCTCTCTTCCGTCCCCGTAGTTTCCTCGACACGGGCGCACAGGTCCTGATCAAGGAGGAGGGGGCAAACCCTACCGGATCCTTCAAGGCGAGAGGACTCTCCCTCGCGGTAAACCGAGCCCGAGACCTTGGCGCTCCGGGGGTCGAGCTGGCCAGCGCAGGCAACGCGGCGGTGGCTCTCTGCGCCTATGCCGCCGCGGGTGATCTTCCGGCCCGCGTCGCCCTGCCCGAGGTCACCCCCCGCCGGATCGTGGAGCTCTGCCATCTGCACGGCGCCGAGGTGCTGATCGGCGGTGGCACGTTGGTCGAGTCGCGACAGCTTCTGGCCACGGCACCCCGGGGCTACTGGGACCTTTCGACCTTCCGCGAGCCCTACCGGG
>JAIOJS010000264.1 GCA_019911795.1 Thermoanaerobaculia bacterium
GGGCCGTTTGGCCACCATCATGAGAAAATCTGTCGAGAGAATGAGAATCCTACCGCACCAACCCGAGAGTCCAAAATGCCGAGTTCTGGGTTCAGGCGACCAAGGCTCACACGGCTACAGGTGCCCTGTCTCGGCGCTCCCGATGCGGCGTCCGGGTTATGATCCGCCGGCGAAGGAGATCACATTTGACCACTGAGACCACCACCGAGTCCTCTACCGAAGGCGCCCGCTCCCTGCTCCGCGATGAGATCGAGGAGCAGTACCGCTGGGACCTAGCTCATATTTTCCCGGATTGGACCGCCTGGGAGGCGGCCTGTAGCGTCGTTGCCAATAGGATCGACGAGTACTCGGCCTTGCGCGGAACGCTGACCTCGGGAGCTAGTGCTCTCCTTCGCGTTCTCCAGTTGGGTGATGAGCTGGGAAAGCTGGTATACCGCATCTGGTACTACCCTTCGCTGACCTACGACGAAGACCAGCGAGACAACACCATCAATGCTCGACGGCAGGAAGTGCAAGCCCTCTTCTCCCGTTGGGAGACAGCGAGTGCGTGGTTCAAGCCGGAGCTCCTGGCGATCCCCTGGGAAACGCTCGATGGTTGGATGTCCAAGGCCCCTGAACTCGACCACTATCGGTTCCTCCTCAGCGACATCTTTCGCCTCGCTGCCCACGTTCTCGGCGAGGAAGCGGAAGACGTCCTCGCCCTCTCGGGCCGCTTCGCCGAGGTCCCGGACGAGACGTACGCTGCCCTCTCCACCGCTGACGCCAAGTTCCCCACCATCACTTTGGAGGATGGCACGGAGACCCGACTCACCTACGGCAACTACCGTCGGATCTTGGCGACCAACCGAAGTCAGGCGGATCGCCGACTGGCCTTCGAGCGCTTCTACCAGCTTTTCGAAGTCAACCTCAACACTTACGGTGCGCTCTACCACGGCGTCTGCCAGCGGGACTGGTTCGGCGCCCGAGCGCGACGCCACGCCACCACCCTGGACGCGGCCCTCGCCGGCAACGACATCCCGACCTCGGTGGTCGAGGAACTGATCGCCACCACGCGAGCTGGAGTCGAGCCCGTGCAGCGCTACCACCGTCTCCGTCAGCGAACCTTGGGTCTCGAGAGCTACCACCTCTACGACACCTCGATTCCCTTGATCGAGGTCGATCAGCGTTACCCCTACGAAGAAGCGACCCGCAGTGTCATCCGCTCGGTAGCTCCCCTCGGGGCCGAATACCAAGCGACGGTCGAGCGGGCCTTCGCCGAACGTTGGATCGATGTCTACGAGAACGAGGGTAAACGCTCCGGCGCGTATTCCGCCGGCGTGTACGACGTGCACCCTTACATGCTGCTGAACTACAACGAGACCCTGGATGCGGTCTTCACTCTCGCCCACGAGATGGGCCACAGCATGCACACCATCCTGTCGCACCAGCATCAGCCCTTCACCTACGCTCGCTACACGATCTTCGTTGCCGAGGTCGCCTCGACCCTCAACGAGGCACTCCTTCTCGACACGCTACTCGCCGAAAGCAACAGTGCCCAGGAACGGGTGATCCTCCTCGAGCACGCCATCGACAGTATCCTCGGAACCTTCTTTACCCAGGTCCTCTTCGCGCACTGGGAGCTCGAAGCCCACCGAGTGGTGGAGCGGGGACAGCCCCTGACCGCCGACACGCTGAACGATCTCTATTCCTCGATCGTGCGGGAGGTTTACGGCGACGCGGTGACCCACGACGAGCTCTACCGCATCACTTGGGCTCGTATCCCGCACTTCTTCCAGAGCCCCTACTACGTCTATCAGTACGCCACCAGCTTCGCCGCGTCCGCCGAGCTAGCGCGCGAGATCCGGGCAGCCAGCAACGATACCGAACGACAAGGAGTCGTCGATCGTTACCTGCGACTCCTCCGCTCGGGTGGCAGCGCCCACCCTGTCGATCAGCTCCGCGAAGCCGGAGTCGACCTCACCCGACCGGAACCGGTACGGGCCGTGGTGTCGGAGCTCGATCGACTGGTGACGCAACTCGAGGCCGAACTCGACCTTCTCGGGCCCCAAACTAGTGGACTGTAACCCTCGAACGGTTAGTGGTTGGGCGTGTCATCAGGGGCGAGATCAAGGCGCCCCGACGCAGGCATAGCGGGGCCTATGTCGAGGAGGGGCAACGCCGAGCTCGGCCCTGAGGGCCGGCCAGGCGCT
>JAIOJS010000265.1 GCA_019911795.1 Thermoanaerobaculia bacterium
CTCACCAGCTTCTCGTCTACCTGCCGGGCATTCTTGACGGCGTCGAGGATTGCCGCTTTGGTGATCTCATGGAAGGTGATGCGATGCACCGGAACCTTGGGCTTGAGGACCTCCTGCAGGTGCCAGCTAATCGACTCTCCCTCGCGGTCTTCATCGGTAGCGAGCAGGATCTCGTCGGCTTGCCCGACCAGCTTTTTCAGTTCGCGGACCCGTTCCTGGCTCCCTTTGGGGATGACGTAGAAGGGGGTGAAGTCCTGGTCAGTGTCGACCGCGAGGCGCGACCAGGGCTTGGCTCGTATCTTGCTCGGTACCTCGGCAGCCGAACCGGGAAGATCCCGAATATGACCGTAGCTAGCCTCGACCCGATAGTCGGGTCCGAGAAACTTTTCGATGGTACGTGCCTTGGCGGGCGACTCGACGATGACCAACTTCACGACACTGAATCTCCTCGCTCATTCCGGGATAAGCAGCAATCCGGAAGGGCGGCCAAGGGTAACACAACCCGCATGAGAGGGGTGTTATCGATGTCGGCGGGCGTAGATTGGCCCTGGCAGACGCTGGATCCAACCCCCGAGTTCGAGTTCCAACAGCGCCGAGAGAATCCGGTCTGCACCCACGCCCAGCATGGCGACCAGGGCATCGACCCCGAGTTCGTCACCGCGCTCGAGGTCCTTCCAGATTCGCAGAGGAAGGTCGCCGAGAGGGGGACTTGCCTCGACCACGTCTTCAGGCTCGCTGGATGGAGCGGACGCCCAGCTCGCGGGCAGGAGGTCGTCGGGGTGCAGGGCGATTCCGGCCCCGTCCCGAATCAGGGCGTTGGGTCCCAGAGAGGTTTCCTCGAAGATCCGTCCGGGAAGAGCAAAGACGTCGCGCCCCATCTCCAAGGCGTAGCGTGCCGTGATGAGGGAGCCGGAGCGAGGTGCCGCTTGAATGACCAACGTCGACTGTGCGAGGGCGGCGATGATCCGGTTACGCACCGGAAAGTTGCGGGGCCAGGGTTGGGTTCCCATCGGGAACTCGGAGACCAGGGCGCCCCTCTGTCGGACCTGTTCGACGAGGGCCTCGCGATGAGAGGGATAGGACACATCGACGCCACAACCGAGGACGGCGACGGTCAGTCCCTGATCGGTGGACAGGACGCCACGATGGGCGGCTTCGTCGACGCCGCGCGCGAAGCCCGAGACCACAGTGACCCCTCGCAGGGCCAGGTGCCGTCCAAAAAAGTGGGCGGATTCTCGACCATAGGCGTTGGGTTTCCTCGAACCCACGATGGCGATGGCGGGGGCGCTGGGGATCGATCCGAAGACGTAGAGGACGGGAGGCGGAAGGGGGGCCTGATGGAGTTCCGGCGGGTAAGAGGCATCTTCGATGGTGATGATCTTCACCCGGCGGCGGTGTGCCCGAGCGATCTCACGTTCGGCGGTGCGAGGCGCGTCCCCGGCGAGGCACAACGCCTTGCGGAGACTGCCGACCGGAACCCCGATGTTCTCCGCCGTGGCTTTGTCGGCTTGCGCACGAGGATGCCATGACGTACCGAGGGCCTGGGCTAGGCGACAGATATGGCCGCGGGCAATGTTTGGAGAACAGTTGAGGGCGATGAGTAGGGAGCGACGGTCGGAGGGGTTCATGTTGATCTATCACGAGATAGCTCTCTCCGACCTTTCAGAAGAAAGAAACCATGTTCCTCGATGGGGCGTAAGAAGGGTTGAATGCATGACAGGACAGAGTCGATATTTCGAGGATCCGGACGGTGGGGGCGATCAGCCGCGACCGGCGACCGGGCTATACTTTGGACGCTGTTCAACCAGAAGTCGGCGAACCCCACCGGGTTCGCCAGTGGGAGGTAGGTCACGATGTTGAAACGGGGTCTTCGGATTGTCACACTCTGTGGAATCTCGGCGTTTGTCCTGACCGCGTGCGGCAGCGGCGGACAATCCATTCCGGTGAAATCAGCCGGGGATCAGATGTCCTTCGGTGTCGCCATGGCTCAGCGAGGGCTGTGGAGCGAAGCACAGTTTCGTTTCGAGCGCGCCAGTCGGTCGAGTCGCGACGTAGGAGTGTTGAACAATCTGGCGGTGGCGAGCGAAGCGCTGGGACAGTTCGACGAAGCCCTGAAGTACTACCAGGAGGCTCTGGCTCTGGCGCCGAGCGACCCGGACGTGCGCAACAACTACAACCGGTTCGTCAGCTTCTACGAGTCAT
Organism: Thermoanaerobaculia bacterium; assembly: GCA_019911795.1. Taxonomy (GTDB): domain Bacteria; phylum Acidobacteriota; class Thermoanaerobaculia; order Multivoradales; family JAIOJS01; genus JAIOJS01. Next base: position 2,203 of record JAIOJS010000265.1, read on the forward strand.
TCCGCGTCACCGAGGAAGGCGAAGAGGCCGAGTCGCCGGCAGAGCCCGCTCCGACCGCAGAGGAGGACTCCGTAGAGCCCAACCAGGGAGGGATGTCGTGATGAACCGTTTTCTACGTACGACGCTTCTGCTCTCAGCGAGCGCGGTTCTGGCGGCGCTTCCCAGCTTGGCGGCGAGCGGAGTTCGCGTGACACTGGAGCTCCCAGTCCGTGCCGGAATCGACATGCAAGGTCGCGAGAAGTTGGTGGCAACGCCCTTCATTGTTGTTCGCCAGGAAGGGGATAACGCCTTCCGCGGCCGCAATATCGACGTTCAGAAGGACTTTCAGCGGTACATCAACAAGCTGCTGCGGCGTGACACCGATCTCGATGTCGAGACCCTGCCCGGGCTCGACTATCCGACCTACGATCTGGAGATGCTCTCCAAGGACCGCGATTTCTGGGCCGCCCTAGGCGAGCGCATGGATGCCGACCTCATCCTGACCGGTAGCCTCGATTTCGACGTCCGCGACCGTAGCGGATACCGACTCGAGGAGTACGTATCGCCTTTTGATGGGCGGACCTACTATCGCCAGGTCCTCGTCGAGGAGACCGGGTTCGAGTTCGACATCCTGATGCAGGTCTACGACGGACATACCGGAGAACTCCTGTTTGACGACAACTTCAAGGACTTCAAAACGATGGATACCAACGTCGCCGATCCGGTGGCTGGGATGTTCCAGAACCTTCGCGCTCTGGAAGATCGTATCGTCGGAGTCTTTGCCCAAAAGACCATCGAGGCAACGCGGATCCTCTTCCGCAACTGAGCACGGAGACCTGATGAAGCATTCAACCGACTCGACCCGCCGCCGCTCGATTCAGACGATCGGGGCGTTTGCCGCCCTCGTCCTGCTCGCGCTGCCGGTTAGCGCCCAGTTTGGCAAGAACAAGATCCACTACGACGACTTCGATTGGGAGATCTACCAATCGCCTCACTTCGACGTCTACTACTACCCCGAAGAAGAGCAGCTCCTGCAGAACGTCGTCTCCCTGGCTGAGAGTGCCTACGATCACCTGTCGAGACGTTTCGACTATCAGATCGAGGAGCGAACCCCGCTCATCTTTTACAAGACCCACGCGGAGTTCGAACAGAACAACATCATCCTTGGGTTCATCCCCGAAGGGGTCGGAGCCTTTGCGACCGACGTCCGCTTTCGCATGGTGCTTCCCGTGGATCTTCCGGGCAACGAGCTCTATCAACTGATCTTGCATGAGCTGACCCACATCTTTCAGTACCACATCCTCTACGGCGGCAAGGTCAGCCGTGGTCTCCGGACCCCCGCTCCGACCTGGTTGATCGAGGGTATGGCCAGCTATTACGCCGACGACGAGAGCACCTCGGACAAGATGTTCCTGCGCGATGCGGTGGTTAACGACCTCGTGCCGCCGATTACTCAGGCCCAGGGGGGCGGGTTTTTCGCCTACCGATTCGGACACGCGGTCTACGACTTCATGGAGGAGCGTTGGGGACCCGAGGGCGTCTTGGACTTTCTCTACGAGTACCGGAGTTCGATCGGCTCTCAGGTGGGACGCGCCATCGACCGGGCCTTCCGGGTTGAGGCCGAAGACTTCGACGCGGACTTCCGTCGTTGGCTGCGTAACAAGTACCTTCCCCAACTGGTCGCGACGGGTGAGCCCTCGTACTTTGGGCGTCGGTTCTTTGGTGAACGGGGTAACCAACCCAGTCAAGCTCAGTTTTTCTCCCCGACCGTTTCCCCTTCGGGGGATCTGGTTGCTGCGATCGGCAATCCGGACGGGCAACTCGATGTCGTCCTGCTCGACACTCGCAATCGGCGACCGTTGCGTAACCTGACCAAAGGGGTGACCAACGAGTACCAGTACTTCAACGCCCAGTTTGCGACGTCAGTCCGACGTCAAGGTCGGGATCTTTCGTTTTCTCCCGATGGCAACTTCATCGCTGTCTTCGGAAAGAGGGAAGAGGGGAGAAGCCTCTTCCTCATCGACGTTCTGAAGGGCGGCATCGCCAAGATGTATCCGATGGAGGTTCAGCAGACTTTTGCTCCATCCTTTAGTCCCGACGGACGGAAGATCGCCTTCGCCGGAACCCTCGCTGGTCAGTTCGACATCTTCGTCATGGATCTCGAAAGTGGCGCGGTCGAGAATCTGACCAATGACGCGCAGTTCGATGGAGGACCGATGTACTCCCCCGATGGCGAGTACCTCTACTACTCGTCGGTGGTGGAGCACCATGAGAAGCTCTTCCGGTTGCGGCCGTCCGATCCGAGCAAACAGGAGTTGGTCCTCGGAGGCGAATGGAATGACAAGGATCCCTGGCTATCGCAAGACGGTCAGCGAATCTTCTTCACCTCGGACCGCAACGAGTACGACAACGTCTACTCCTATAATCTCGCCACCCAGCAGGTCATTCAACATACCAACGCGGTCACTGGATGCATCATGCCGGCGCTGATCGAACGCGCTGATGGCGACGAGGCATTGATCTACGCCGGCTACTGGAACGGACGGTTCGACCTCTATCGTGGAGACCTCGAGCAGGTTAACGAGGAGCCGCTGGAAGTTGTCAGCAGTGAGATGGTGTTTGATGCGGACGCGATCTTCGAGCCGGATATCCAGGTTGCGATCGATGAGGACAACGTCAGGGATTACGGCGGATTCAAGCTCTTCCTCGAGGACGCAGGGGGTGGCGTTGGTGTGACCAGTGACCAGCGTTTCGTAAGCCAGGCCGCACTGACCTTCTCCGACTATCTCGGCGACCGGCGACTTTTCATGTACTTCCAGTCGGTGTCGAGCTTCTCGGACTTCGATGTGACCTACATCGATCTTCGGCGTCGGACCCAGCGGGGAATCCAGGTCTTCGATCAACGGCTCTTCTACTTAGGATTCCGACCGGTCGGCAGCGGCGAGTTCTTGGAGGTGACTCGGGAGGAAGAAGCCTTCAGCCTTACCGGGGTTCGAGGCTTTATCGCCTATCCGATAAATCTCTCGCATCGATTCGAGGCGAGCCTCGCGTATATCTACCGCGACTACTCCTTCCAGGATTTTGTCCAAGACCCCAACACGGGTCAGGCGTTCCCCGCGACCCCGTTTGACCGGACCGACAGCTTTCCTG
>JAIOJS010000266.1 GCA_019911795.1 Thermoanaerobaculia bacterium
AGTCGTCTCAGGAATCTCTACGATCAGTTTCATCCCCGATCCCGCGAAGTTCGCCCGTGACCGAGTCACGGCAGACCGAGTCTGGCTGGATTGGCCAGCCGCGCGCTTCTTGACCTACAATGATCAGCGCCCATCTTCCGAGGAGAGTAGTAATGTCGAAAGAAGCGATTGATAGCGTCGATACGTCCACCATCGAGGAGCTGCAGAAGCTCAAGGAGAGGGTGGATGTCCTGCAGGGACGTCTCGAAGCGATGGAGGAACGCCAGGAAGCGGTGACGGAGGCGGTCTTCGAACGCGTCCAGGCCGACTACCGGTCCCAATTGGATGAACTCGCGGAGGAGGCCTCTCCCCTGAAGGCCAAGGCCCGAGCGGAGTACGCCCGACTACGAGAGACCTACCTGCAGCTCCAGAGTGCGCAGTCCGAGGCGCGACTCGCCAAGGAGGAGATCGAGTTCCGTCACGAACTCGGGGAGTTCGAAGGCAAGGAGTTCGAGGGATTGCGCAAAGAGCATTCCGCTACCCTCGCCGAGTGTGAGCAGGACCTGGCCGCCGCCGAGGCGGTGCGGCAGCGCTTTATCGAGGCTTTCGGTTCCGAGGAGGAACTCGAGTCTGAAACCGAGGCGACCGAGGAAGTTGCCCTGGTCAGCGACGAATCGCCGAAGGAGGAGGACGAGGAGCACGAAGATCCCGTCGGCACCATGGCCCTGCCCGCCGGGGGGAAGGCTTCGGAAGAGCAGGACGCCGACGCCGCGGAGCCGAGTTCGTCGGCCGAGAACGGTGAAGAAGCCGTTGATGAAGTTGTCGAAGAGGGAAGCAGCGAGAGCGACGGGTCGAGTGACGCTGAGGGGGCTTCCGAGGTCGACGAGCGCGAGGAATCGACTTCGGTGACCGAGGCAGCGAGCACGGACGGGGCTCAGAACGGGAGCGATGGTCCGGGTGAAGACTCTGAGGACGACCAGGCCGAGATCGAGGGCGACGACGAGGGCGACGGTGATTGGTCAACGGCCTCGACCAACGTCTTCAGTACGCCTCTAGTACCTTCGGACACCCCACCTCCGCCACCCTTCAATCCGGTGTCTTCCCAGGGTCCACCACCGATGGTCTCCGATGCCACCCGCATCCTCCCGAAGCCCAGGCTCGTCGCTTTGGAAGGCGGCGAACCCTCGTCGACGTACGTCCTAGGACCCACCGTTGTGACCATGGGGCGCGCCACCGACAACAGCATTCGTCTGACTGAGGAGGCGGTATCCCGCCACCACGCCGAGGTGATCCCGGGTCCCGACGGATTCATGTTGCGCGATATGGGGTCGGAGAACGGTACTTACGTCAATGGCAAGCGGAAGAAGGAACATCTGCTGATCGAAGGCGACCTCGTGCAGATCGGTGTTCGCAAGCTTCGTTTTCACGAGAGCTGAGGCGTCTACGATCATGTCCATCAAAGAGTTCATCTGCCATCACTACCGTCACTTCAATGCGGCGGTGGTCAAGGACGCTTCGCAGGCCTATGTCGATCACCTCGACGCGGGGGGGCAGATGCTCGTTACCCTGGCGGGTGCCATGAGCACCGCGGAGCTTGGCCTTTCCCTGGCCGAGATGATCCGCCAGGACAAGGTGCATGCGATCAGTTGTACCGGTGCCAACCTGGAGGAGGACGTCTTCAACCTGGTGGCCCACGATTACTACGAGCGCATCCCGGAGTATCGTCAGCTGTCGGCGGAGCAGGAACGCGATCTGGCCGATCGCGGCATGAATCGGGTCACCGACACCTGCATTCCAGAAGAGGAAGCGTTCCGCCGTATCGAAAAGCCGATCATGGATCTCTGGCGTCGGGCCGAGGAGAGCGGGGAGCGTTTCTTTCCGTACGAATACTTCTACGAACTCCTGCGCAGCGGAGTGCTCGAAGAGTCCTACCAGATCGATCCCAAGGATTCTTGGCTGATGGCGGCGATGGAGAAGAATCTTCCGATCTTTACGCCGGGCTGGGAGGATTCGACGCTGGCCAATATCTTTGTGGCCCGCAACTACGAGGGTAAGCTCAATTCGCTGCTCTCGGTTCGATCCGGTCTCGAGGCGATGGACCACCTGATCCGTTGGTATCTCAGTAGCAACAAGGAACACTCCATCGGGTTCTTTCAGATCGGCGGTGGTATCGCCGGCGATTTTCCCATCTGCGTCGTGCCGCTGATCCACCAAGACCTTTCCGATCCCTGTCGCTATTGGGGCTACTTCTGTCAGATCTCGGATAGCACTACCAGCTATGGTTCTTACAGCGGCGCCGTACCCAATGAGAAGATCACCTGGGGGAAGATCGAGATCGATACTCCGCGCTTCGTGATCGAATCGGACGCGACCATCGTGGCTCCCCTGATGTTCGCCTATATTCTGGACTGGTAGCGCAACGGGAGCGGACCGCAAGGCACGAGCTCAGCGGGTCAGATCCGAGCCGCCTCGGGGTCCATCCTGGCTCTGCCTAGCTCTTGCCGACGGTACTCTCGAGGTACTCGCGGATCCTGGTCCTGGTGCCTTCGGACGTCCACAGGTGACGGGCCGCCGTTTCGATATCGGCGAAGCGCCGGATTCGATCGAGCGCGGGGGCGCGAAGTTGTCGTTTGGCGAGGGAAAAGACGGTGGATTCGATCGCACCCATTTCGGCCGCCACTTCACAGGCGCGATCGACGACGCGAGCGCTGGGAACCACCTCGTCGGCGAGGCCGAGTAGTAGGGCCTCGTCGCCGCTGAAGAGGCGCCCGGCGAGTACCATCGAATGGAGCAAGTGGTTCGGGGTCGCTTCGCGTACGACTTCGAGCGGAACCACGGGGAAGGCAACACCGACCTTGAGCTCCGGGACTCCGAGCTTCGCGGGGCCGTCGACGACGATCTTGTAATCGGCGGTGCAGGCCACTACCCAGCCGCCCGCGATCGCATGACCATTGATCGCGGCGACGAGAGGTCGCGAGTAGGTAAAGAGTCGTCGCACTCCGCTGTCCAACGCCTCCAGGAAGTGATGGAGGTAGGAAGTCCCTCCATCGAGAACTCGAAACAGGTCGACTCCGGCAGAGAAGATCCGCCCGGTTCCCGTTATTACCACTGCCGCTCCCTCGGCTTCCGCTTCATCGAGTTCGGTGGACAGGCGTTCGAGGAGCTCGACGTCGAGGGCGCTCGCCTTGCCGTGGTTCAGTTTGAGGACGACGACGCCGTCACGTTCTTCTCTCTCGATCACGGTAGCAGCTCCTCGCAAGGGCCCGAAAGTCGGGTGAGGGTCGGTGGGATTGGAAAATCTGCGATAGGCGGAATTCTACCAGGGTCCCTTGTTAGCAGCCGTGGCAAGAGTGGCCACGCTCGTGCGGCGCCATCTGCAGTGTTGCGCCGCCTCGACGATGACACCGCATTGCCGGCGACGTCGCGCCTTGCATCTGGCCCCACGGCGCTCGCAACGCGCGCATGCCCAGTTCCGTCATGGGCTGCTAGGCTGGCGACGATGGAGGCGATGGGAACCCCGGTAAGACTGCTGGAACTCTACTGTGGAATCGGTGGCTGTTCGATGGCAATGGGCGAGGCGGCGGTGACCGTGGCCGCGGTCGATGTCAATCGCCTGGCCGCTTCGGTCTACGAGCGCAACCTACCGACGAAGGTGACGATCGCGGATCTGCGAGCAGTCGAGTCCTCGCGCCTGGCGAACTGGGAAGCCGACCTCTGGTGGATGTCCCCACCGTGCCAACCCTTCACTCGCCGGGGAAAGCGGCTCGACGACGAGGACCCGAGGTCGCAGAGTCTCCTCCGCCTACTGCCGCGGATTGAAGAGGTGCGACCAACCCATCTCGGGATGGAGAACGTGGTCGGGTTTCAGGGCTCCCGGACGCACGGGCGCCTGGTGGATGCTTTGGACAGGGCCGGCTACTCGGTCCGTGAACAGACTCTTTGCCCGCATGGGTTGGGCTGGCCCAATCGCCGGGAGCGCTACTACTTGATCGCTTCCAGGCGTCCGCTCCGCCCTTCGATGCCGCCGGCCGCGATCGAGATGCGCGGTCTTCGTTCGCTGGTCGACCCGGCGGCCGACCGGGACGCCCGATTGAAG
>JAIOJS010000267.1 GCA_019911795.1 Thermoanaerobaculia bacterium
GAACGAGAATCCGCCGTCGTCGAACCTCGCTATCAGGGGCAGCGCGAAGGAGGGCGGCGGAACAAGCCGCATGGTTGTAGAGCTGTCGCGTCAGGTTGAACTCGGCGCCACTGCCGGTCTGGCGCTCCTGGTTGGGAAGGAGGAGGAGTTTCCCCTCGACCTCCTCCACCACCGCGAGGATGGCCTCGAGGAGGTCGGGCCCGTGGACCCGGAGGGCGCGAACGGCAGGAGGGGTCCATTCGCCGTCCTCGCCATCTTTGCCATCCCGATCCGTCCCTCGCTGAAAGCCGCTGCAGTAGGCGGCGACCTCGGTAGCGAAAGGGTCCTCGCCGTTCTCGAGATCGAGCTCTTCGACCAGTTTCTCCGGTCCTAGGACCGGCTGCAGCACGACCAGACCTGCGTCATCACCGCCGGCGAACTCACAGCCCCAGGGGATCAGACTGGCGAGGTCTTGGGGCTGGGCGGCGACGGTGACGACGGCGACGGCAATCTCCTGAGTGGTGGTGAGGGCGGCGAGAGTAGGCGAAGATAGTACCTCGGATCTTCGGAATCGAACCCCTTCGACCCCGCATCGGAGTCGGCTTCACGAGAGCGCCACGCCTATTGAGGAGATAACATGCCTCCCGAATCCTCGCACCGAGTGATCACCCTGGAGGAGATTGACGCGACCTCCCTGGTCGAGATCCTAGGGTCCTATGGGGTCGAGCTGGTAACGGTCGCCTCCGGTGCGCCGATTCCGGGCAGTTACTGGGGAGAGCCGGAGGCGGGTTTGATCGAGAACCGCCTCTACCTTCGCCCCGATACGCCGATCCAGTCGGCCCTCCACGAGGCTTGCCACTACATCTGCATGACTCCCGACCGAAGGGTGGGCTTGCACACCGACGCCGGAGGGGGCTACGACGAGGAGGACGGAGTCTGCTACCTGCAGATCGTGCTCGCGGGGCTGCTCCCGGGAGTGGGCAGAGAACGCATGTGGGCTGACATGGATGATTGGGGCTACACCTTCCGCCTGGGGTCGGCTCGGGCGTGGTTCGAGGGAGACGCTGACGATGCCCAGGCCTGGCTGGTGGAGCAGGGGCTTCTCGATGCGTCGGGGCAGCCGCGTTTCCGGCTACGAGGGGAGTACGAGGAGATTGGTGCCCGTGGGGGTGCTTCGTAGCTTCCGACCTGTATGATGTCGTTGTGCTCCGCTTCCTCCTCCTCGCACTTCCCCTCGTCACCCTGGAGCTGGGGATCGGGGCTTTTGTCCAGGATCTCCTCGGCATCGGGTTGAAAAGCGGATCGGTGACCGGCGGCGACCGACTGTGGGAGCTGGGACTCGAAGCGGTCGCTCTCACCGGGCTGTTTCTGCTGGTTCAGGGGCGGGGCGGCTCCTGGTGGCGAGACGGGCTCCTGGCCGGTGGCGTCGCCTGGGTCTTTCGCGGCGCGTTGACGGTGACGACAGTGGCTCGGGTGACGTCGTTGCCGCAGGCTGCCTGGGTTGATCAGGCGCACGCTTGGTTGGTGCTCTACGCCCTCGTCGGCCTCCTCCTCGGGGGCTTGGCCCGCTGGTGTTCGGTCGGTCCAGACGCTCCCGATCAGCCCACTCCTTACGATTCTGTCGAAACACCAGATCATCCAGAACGTCCAGATACCGCCGCTGCGGAGTCCTAGGCAATGCGCATAGCCTCGGTCGCCCACGCCTTTCCCGCCCACTACTATCGCCAGGAGGAACTGCTGGCCGCGCTGGAGGAACGGTGGGGCAACCAGTTTTTCAATCCCCAACGCCTCGCCCAGCTCCACAAGAACGTCATGGTCGGTGGACGACACCTCGCTCTGCCGATCGAGGAGTACGCCGGGCTAACGACCTGGGGCCGGGCCAACGACGCGTGGATTCGTGTCGCCGAGGAGGTCGGTGGCGTGGCGGTCCGCGGTGCCCTCGACAAGTCGGGGCTCGGGGTTGGAGACATCGATGCCCTCTACTCCACCACCGTCACCGGAGTGGCCACGCCCTCTCTCGACGCTCGCTTGGTCAACCGCCTCGGGTTGTCGCCCAAGGTCAAGCGAGTGCCGATGTTCGGGCTGGGCTGCCTGGCGGGGGCGGCAGGGGTCGCTCGGGCGGCGGACTACGTGCGTGGATACCCCGATGAGGTGGCGGTGCTGCTTTCGGTGGAGCTCTGCTCGTTGACCGTTCAAGCTGAGGACCTTTCGATTCCCAATCTGATTGCCACAGGACTCTTCGGCGACGGCGCCGCCGCGGTCGTGGTGGTCGGCGACGATCGTCCCGAAGCGGGACCGAGGGTGGTCGCCAGTCGCTCGGTTTTCTATCCCGACACCGAACGTGTCATGGGTTGGGACATCTCTGAGACTGGCTTCTCGATCGTGCTCTCGGCGGAGGTGCCGGAGATGGTGAGCAAGCACCTCGTCGGCGACGTCGATGCTTTCCTGGCAGAGCACTCTTTGCGGCGCGCGGACATCGCTCGGTGGATCGCGCATCCCGGAGGGCCTAAGGTCCTGCGGGCGATGGAAGAGTCGCTGGAGCTTCCCGCAGGGGCGCTAGACTTGACTTGGCGCAGCCTGCGCGAGGTAGGAAACCTCTCGTCGACCTCGGTGCTCCTGGTCCTGGAGGATGTTCTGGACGATCCTCCCCCGCCGGGTAGCTTCGGGCTGATGACCGCGATGGGCCCGGGCTTCTGTTCCGAACTGGTGCTGTTGGAGTTCTGACCTGATCTCATCGACGACGGCGTACGTTCTGCTGGTGGCAGCGGTCGCCGCCGAGCGGGGTTTGGAACTGGTCGTCGCTCGGCGCAACACCGCGCGCCTGCGGGCCCGGGGCGCGGTAGAGGTTGGTGCCGGCCACTATCCGGTGATGGTGGCCCTCCACAGCTGCTGGCTCATCGCCGCGCTCGCCGAGGTGCTCCTGCTGCACCGACCCTTCCACTGGGTCCTCGGAATGAGCATGCTCTTCCTGGTGGCGGCGACCCAGGCCATGCGCTACTGGGTCATCAGCGCCCTCGCCGGGCGTTGGACGACCCGGGTCCTAGTGTTGCCCGGTGAGCCGCTCGTCGCCTCGGGCCCCTTCCGCTGGCTGCGACATCCCAACTACCTGGCGGTAGCAATCGAGATCGTGGCCCTGCCGCTCGTGCATGGTGCGTGGTGGACCGCCCTGGGGTTTGGCGTTGGCAACCTCCTTCTCCTTCGCCATCGCCTGCGGGTAGAGAATGGTGCGTTGGCCGAGTTCGGTGACCCCATACAGTAGAATGGGCGGCCGGTCGTCCGACCTCCCTTCGACCGTGCCCGCTGACTCACGTCTCCGTCCGCAGCTTCCACCATGTTGCACCGCACCAAACAAGTCCTCCGCCGCTGGGCCGGCATCCTTCTCGGCCGTCGCGCTCCGGGCGTGAAGAGTTCGCGTCAGGTGGAGGGAATCCCTGGAAGGGTTCACCTAGCCGACACCATGTTCGATCCGAGCGATCCGCGCGGTATCGAGTACTACCTGCGCGCCGGCCGGTCAGCGATTGACGTCATGTTGGGAACCCTGGAGGAGGCCGGAGTCGCCCCTTCCGAGATCGACCGGCTTCTCGACTACGGTTGTGGGTACGGCCGCGTCCTTCGGCACCTTCCGGAAGCGTTCCCCGAGGCGAGCTATGTGGCTTGCGACCTCGACGCGCGGGCGGTGGCGTTCTGCGCCGAGGAGTTCGGAGCCACCGCGGTGATTGCTCCGGAGCAGCCGAGTCGATTGAAGCTGCCTCAGTGCGACCTGATCTGGGGTGGCTCGGTGTGGACTCACCTTCCCGAGGCGGAGTGTAGAGAGCTCTTCGCGTCCCTGTCGCAGGCCCTCGAGCCCGGAGGGCTCTTGATCTTCTCGTTTCACGGAGCCTTTGCCGCCAACAATCTACACTTCCTCTTTGGCGGCGCCTTTGCGGAGGACTCCGAGATCATTCGAGGTGAGATCCAGAACGGTGGGATGGCGTACCGAAGTTATCCCGAAGCCTATCTGACTCTGGGCGAGGGTTCCTACGGTACATCTTGGCATCAGCCGGACTTCTTTCGCCGCCTTGCCGACGCAATGCCGGGACTGCATGAAGTGCGTTTCGTTCCCCAAGGATGGGATGCCTTTCACGACGTGATCGCGTTCCGTCGTGACCCACTGCGACGCTCCTAGCGAGTCGGCGTTGGTAGGACCGGATAGGATGGTGCGGTGAACTCCGAAGCCGCTTCCACCCTGTCCCGTGAAGAGATCGCCACCGAGCTCAGTCAGCTCGCCGCTCCACACCTCGCGGTCACGCAGCTCAGACCGGGAGCCACGCTCGGCCTCGACCAGCGGTTGATCGAAGATCTCGGCCTCGACTCGATCTCTCTCCTCGCTCTGGTGGTCGAGGTGGAGAACCACTTCAGGGTGGTCCTGGAGCCGGAGGACGAAGCGGGTATCGAGCGGGTGGGAGATCTGGTCGACGCCATCGCGAGTCGACGGCGGTGACCACACTCGTCGACTGGCTCGAGGGGGTCGGCACGACGAGCGACGGAGCGGGGGCCCACGGCCTCCGTCTTCTCGACCGCCGAGAGTCGGCCTCTTTCCGGTCCTGGGGGCAGCTCGTTGCCGAGGCGCGTCGGGTGGCGGTGGGCCTGAGGGCCGAAGGAGTGATAGCCGGGGACCGAGTCGCCCTCATTCACCCCACCGGATGGGAGTTTCTCCACGCCTTCTTCGGCTGCGTTCTGGCGGGCGCCGTGCCGACCCCGCTCTACCCGCCAGTGCGGTTGGCTCGACTCGATGAGTACTCGCTGCGCACCGCAGCGATGCTCGAGGCCAGTGGTGCAACCCTGGTGGTCGCTGACCCTAGGGTGCGTCGCATCCTCGGTCCGGCGCTGGAGCGGGCTCGACCGAGGTTGGGCTGTCGCATCGCAAGTGAACTGGAGGTCGAGGGGAGCAGCACTCCCTTTTCAGCACCCGACCCCGAGGATCTCGCCCTCGTCCAGTTTTCCTCGGGCACCACCGTCGATCCGAAGCCCGTGGCGCTCTCGCACCGCGCCATCGTCGCCCAGGTAGAGACCCTGTCCCACGCCTGGCCGGAAGATGGAACGGAGCACAGCGGCGTCGCGTGGCTGCCCCTTTACCACGACATGGGGCTGATCGGCTGCTTGTTGAGTGCTCTGCAGCGGGGAGCGACCCTGACCCTGATACCGCCAGAGGTCTTCGTCGCCTACCCCGCCATCTGGCTGCGAGCGATCTCGCGATATCGGGCGACGATCTCTCCGGCGCCGAACTTTGCCTACGCCCTGGCCGCGGAGCGGGTCACCGACGATCAGCTCGAGGGGGTCGATCTTTCCTGCTGGCGGATCGCGCTCGACGGAGCTGAGAGCGTGGCGCCGGACGTACTGCGGGCATTCTGCCGCCGCTTTGCGCCCTTCGGATTCCGCCCCGAGGCCCTGACTCCCGTCTATGGATTGTCGGAGGCGAGCTTGGCGGTGACCTTCTCGCCGCTCTCCACTCCGTTCCGTACCGAACGCTTCGCACGACCGGAGCTGTCCGAGGAGGGGCGCGCGGTGGTGGATCCTGACGGACTCGAGATCGTCTCGGTCGGTTCCCCCCTTGCCGGCTTCTCGGTGGAGATCCGCGACGAACTGAACCTGCCGGTCGAGCCAGGAACGGTCGGGGCGGTCTGGGTAGCGGGACCTTCACTGATGAGCGAGTACCTGGGTCGACCCGAGGCGACCCGGCGGGCGCTGCAGGGGGGGTGGCTCGACACTGGGGATGCAGGTTTTCTTCATGACGATGAGCTTTTTCTTACCGGCCGTCGCAAGGACCTCCTGATCCTCAACGGCCGCAACCACCCTCCGGAAGAGGTCGAGCAGGCGGTCAGCGCCCTACCGGGAGTTCGCACCGGGTGCGTCGTCGCCCGCTCGGAGCTCGAGGAGGGCGCTTCGGGAGAAAAGCTCTGGCTCTTTGTCGAGCGTGCTCGGTCCTCCGCCAAGAGTCTCGACCGCGACACGACCCTCGGCACCGACGACGAGGCGCTCCGCCAGTCTTGCCGCCAGGCCTCCCTGCGAGCGATCGGGATCTCGCCCCATGCGGTCGAACTCCTCGCGCCGGGTGCACTTCCCCGCACCTCGTCGGGAAAGCTGCGCCGAGCCGAAACGTGGCGTCGCTATCGGGCCGGGGAACTGTCCGCCCCGCCTTCGCCCGGGGTGGTCGGCCTGACACGACGCATCGTAGCGTCGGAGTGGAAACGGCGGCGGTTCGAGCGTGTTCGTCACCGCGACAGAGACGACGATGCTTGACGTCTTGGTGGTGGGTGGTGGGCCGGCCGGACTCGCCACTGCCATCGGCTGCCGCCATCTCGGCCTCACCGTGGCCGTCGTCGAGCGCGGCGAAGTACCTCGCGACAAACCCTGCGGCGAGGGGTTGATGCCCCATGCCGTAGCTGCTCTGAACCGGCTGGGAGTCCAGGTCGAGGATCTAGGGTATCGCTTCGACGGGATTCGGTACCTCCTCAAGGGGAGGGTCGCGGAGGGGCATTTCCGCCACGGATTCGGAGTTGGGGTTCGTCGCACCAGGCTACAGGAAGCTCTGGCTGAAGCCGCAACCGAGGTCGGAGTGGAGTTGCATTGGGGGTGTCGCGTCGACGCGTTGGTTGCCGATCGCCGCGACGCGGTCGAGGCGCAAACGACGCAGGGATCGATCACCGCTCGGTTTGGGGTTGGGGCCGACGGCCTCTTGTCCTCGGTACGGCGTTGGGCCGGATTGGAAGGTGGCGCCGCGCGGCGCCGGCGCTTTGGGGTTCGGCGGCACTATCGGATCGCTCCCTGGGCCTCGACCGTCGAGGTTTACTGGGCACCGCACTGCGAGGCGTACGTCACACCGGTCGCCGACGAAGAGGTCGGGGTGGCGATCCTCTGGAGCGGAGGAACTTCCTCGTTCGATTCGCTGCTCGAGAACTTTCCGCGCCTCGCGTCTCGGCTGGCCGGCGCACCGTCGACGAGTCGAGACCGTGGGGCCGGACCGTTCGACCAGCGCGTTCGCGGCGTGGTGGCAGGTCGCATCGCCCTCGTCGGTGACGCCTCCGGCTACGTCGACGCTATCACCGGGGAGGGTGTCGGTATGGCCCTGCTCCAGGCCGAGGTGCTGACCCGGGCCCTCGCCGTTGGAGATCTTCGACGCTACTCCCAGGCCCATCCGAGCGTTGGCCGCCGCGTCCGCTGGATGACTCGAGGACTCCTAGCCCTCGAACGCAGCCCCCGCTTGCGGAGTTCCGTCTTTGCGGCCCTCGAGAGGTACCCTTCCGCGTTTAGGGCCGCTCTGGGTTGGATGGCGGGCTAGGCTCGATCGCCGCCGCGGAGTCGACGAACGCACGATCTCGGAGGGGGCGCGAGAACTCCCTCCGGGAGCTGCTTCCGTCGCCGCCTTCCCTTGTCGGTCCTGTATGATCAGTCGAGAGGGACGCGGAGATGCTCTCCGCACACCGGTCGCTTCGAGAGGTCTCACCCGCATGTCGTCACAGACCCTGGCCGCCGACGCCATCGCCGAAGGGAGCCTTACCGCTCCCGGTCCGCACGTCCTGCTCTTTGATGGCGTGTGCCCGCTGTGTCATCGTGCCGTCCGCTTTCTCCTCACGGTCGACCGCCGCTGCCGTATCTGCTTCGCCCCCCTGCAGGGCCAGACCGCGAAGCGGATCGCCGAGCGCCACCACGTGCCCCTCGACCTCTCGACCGCGATCTACGTGCGCAATCTCTGCCAATCCGACGAGCGCCTCTACTTCGAGTCGAACGCCGTCCTTCGTGCTGTCGCCGACAGCGGTGGCCTGTGGGGCTTCCTTGCTACCCTGCTGCGCATTGTGCCCCTCCCCCTCCGGAACGTCTGCTACCGCTTCGTCGCCGCCCGTCGCTTTCGCTGGTTCGGGCGCTACGACAGTTGCCCGATGCCGAAGCCGGAGGACCGGGCCCGCTTTCTGCCCTAGCCGCCCGACCTCCTAGCCGCCCGACAGTCGTGCCGTAGATCCCGTGGGATCCGAAGCTCCGCGTTTCCCTTGCCTTCACCCCTTCTTCGCCATAACCTGCGGCCATGCAGGCCTACCTCGATCTCCTCCAGCGCATCCTCGACGAGGGTGTGGTCAAGGAAGACCGCACGGGGACGGGGACGCGTAGCGTTTTTGGACATCAGATGCGCTTCGATCTGTCCGATCGCTTCCCGCTGCTGACAACCAAGAAAGTGCACTTGAAGTCGATTGTGCACGAGCTTCTTTGGTTCTTGGCCGGTGGAACCAATGTCGGTCCCTTGAACGAGGCAGGAGTGACGATCTGGGACGAGTGGGCCGATGCCGAAGGTGAGTTGGGACCGGTCTACGGTTCCCAGTGGCGGTCCTGGCCCGGTCCTGAGGGACCGATCGATCAGATCGCCGAGGTGATCGAGGGGCTTCGTCACAACCCGGATTCTCGGCGCCATATCGTCTCCGCCTGGAACGTCGGATTCCTCCGCGAGATGGCCTTGGCCCCGTGCCATCTCCTCTTCCAGTTCTGGGTCGGCAACGGACGCCTGTCGTGTCAGCTCTACCAAAGAAGCGCCGATGTCTTCCTCGGGGTTCCCTTCAACATCGCGTCGTACTCTCTCTTGACCCTGATGGTGGCCCAGGTCACCGGCTACGAGCCGGGGGACTTCATCCTCACGCTGGGCGATACGCACCTCTATTCGAACCATCTCGACCAGGCCCGTGAGCAGCTCTCCCGGAAGCCGCGCCGACTGCCGAGAATGACGATCAATCCGGACCGACACGAGATCGATCAGTTTCGATATGAGGACTTCCAACTGACGGAGTACGACCCGCACCCCCACATCAAGGCGCCGATTGCAGTCTGACGGAGGGGCCATGACCGGGAGCGGCGTCGGGCCGACCCGAGTCTCGTTGATCGTCGCCTACGACGCAGCGCGGGTGATAGGCCGCGGCGGCGACATGCCGTGGCATCTACCGGCGGACCTCGCCCACTTCAAGACGACGACGATGGGACACACCCTGATCGTCGGCCGCAAGACCTTCGAGTCGATCGGCCGCGCCCTGCCCGGGCGGCAAATGATCGTGGTTTCCCGAGGTCGCCCGGAACTTCCGACCGGGGTGGAGCTGGCGGACTCGGTCGAGGCAGCCATTGACGTGGCGCGAAGGTCAACGGACGGCGATGTCGTTGTTGCCGGCGGCGGGGAGATCTATCGTCGGGCGCTCCCACTGGCCGACCGTCTGCACGTCACCCACATCGGCGATTCCCCGGGTGGGACGGCCCGGGCTCTCCCGGGCGACACGCTGTTTCCGGAGTGGGACAGGACGGCCTGGATCGAGAGGGAGCGTCGACACCGACCCGCCGACGCCGCGAACCCTCGGCCTCTCGATTTCTGTGTCTATGAACGCCGTCGCGACTAGGACGGCCGGCGCTCGCGGCACCGGCTGGTTGGTTGGGGCTCTGCTCCTGGGAGCTGTTGCCGTTCCCGGCCTTCTGCGCGTGCAGACGGACAACTCGGCCGAGGTCTTTTACCCGCAGGCCTCTCCGACCCTGGCGACCTATCATCGATTCGTCGAGACCTTCGGCTCGGATCGTCTCGTCCGCATTACCCTGGTCGGCGAAGACCTCTGGGAGACGGCTGGTCAGGAAGCTCTGGAGCGACTGGTGATCGCGAGCCGGGCCGTTCCCGGGGTGAGTCGCGTGGTGGATCCAAGGGATCTTCTCCCGCCGCGCTCGGGGTCCGTCTCCTCGCGACGGCTTCGCGATCTCACCACCAAGGGTTTAGCCCGTCACCTCGGGCTTGCCGATGACGAAGGGGCGACCCGGAGCTTGGCCATCGAGTTGGCCCCAGGGTCGCCCGGCGAGCGTAGGCAGACCGTCGACAGCCTCGCTGAACTAGGGAATGCCGAGCACGAGAGATCGGGCTTCACCGTACACCTCACCGGCCTGCCGATTCTCGACCGGGCTTTGGACCGCTCCTCGAGGGAGATCGTGGCGGTCTACTTCCCCCTCCTCGCCCTCTGTGCCGTCTGTCTCCTCTGGCTTGCCCTTCGACGCCTCCGCGAGGTCGTCGCGGCACTCCTCTACGTCGGCTTCTGTCTCCTCCTCACTCTCGGAGGAATGGGGTGGCTGGGAGTACGCTTGAATCTGGTGGTGGCGGTCCTTCCTCCGGTTCTCTTCGTCATCGCCATGGCGACCGCAGTCCACCTCCTCATTCGCTTCCGGCTGCTGCGAGAGCGGGGAGCATCTGTCGACCAGGCGGTGGGCGAAGCGATCGCCGACAAGGGCTGGCCGATCGTGTGGACGGGGGTCACGACCTTTGTCGGTTTCGCCTCCCTTGCCCTGGGGGGACGAGGGCCAGTACGTACCCTGGGGATGACGACGGGAGCGGGGATCATCGTGCTGACCCTCGCTGCCTTGACCGTCCTGCCTGCGCTCCTCCGGCGACTGCCGGGAAGCGGCGAGGGGCCAGGGGAATGCAATCCGTTTGATCTGCGACTGGGGCGTCTCGGCAAGAAGCTCGCCGCGTGGTCGGCTCGGCGCTGCCGCATCGTCCTCGCCGTCGCCCACCTCCTCGGAGTGCTGGCCTTGGTCGGGTGCTTTTACCTCCAGGTCGACAGCAACGCCCTTCACTATCTCGCGCCCGATCACCCGGTGCGGCGCTCGACGGTGGCGCTCGAGGAACACGAGGTTGGCAGTGGCAGCGTCGAGCTGGTGCTCGGGAGCGCGAACTGCTCCGAGGCAGAGCGTTTCGACCGCCAAGCCGGGCTCGAGATCCTTGCTTCCGCGGAGAGTCTCCTGCGGAACGCGTCTGGAGTCTTTGCGGTCGCCGGGCCCGTGGACATCGCTGTCGCGGGCCAGGCAGCCGTAGCCAATGAGCTCGGTCCGCTGGCTCCGCGAGTCGACCTGGAGACCGGGCTCGCGGCGTTGGTCGGTGCGAAGGGGCCTGAGTTGCTCGGGCGATTCCTGTCGCCGGACGGTTGTACGGCACGGATCTCTCTCCTCGTCGGTCTCGGTAGTGTCCGCACCCTCGACCGGGTTCTGGTCGAGGCGACGCGGTTGGCCTCCGGTTCGACTGGGTTGGCACGCACCCCGCTCGAAGTGACCGGCGAGTATCCGCTTCTTCTCTCGACTCAGCGCAGCTTGATCCGCACCCTGGCGGTCTCTTCCCTCCTCTCGCTTCTGGGCATCCTGCTCCTCTTCTTGGCTCTGACCCGCAGCTTTCGCATCGCCGTCCTGGCCATGGCGCCCAACGTTTGGCCGGTAGTGATGGTCTTCGGTGTCATGGGCTGGGTCGGGATTCCCCTGGACATCGCCACCGTCATGGTGGCAGCGGTGATCCTCGGACTCGCGGTCGACGATACCGTGCACACCCTGGTTGCCTACCGACGCCATCGGCGCCAGAAGCCTGAGGCAACCGCGGGGACGGCCGTCGAGGCGGTGATGGAACGGGGAGCCCCCGCATACGTTCTGACCAGTGTCTTGTTGGCCGCTGGCTTTGGCGTCTGCGGCTTGTCCGATTTCGGTCCTACCGCCCGCTTCGGGAGCCTTGCCGCTCTCGCCATGGGCTTCGTTCTGATCGGCGCGATCGTGCTCCTGCCCGCGCTTTTGGTGGCAGGAGGATCATCGCTTCTGGTGAAGGAGCCGGACGAGGAGTAGACTCGGGCGGATGGGCCGAACTCGACACCACAGCAAAGCACACCACTGGAAGGCGTGGCGTGACGACGAACGTCCGACCGCCGTCCTTCCGCCCCACCGCGGTCACCGCTTGGCGCTGGGCTATGCCAACAGCTACCACGTGGGGATGTCGAGTCTGGGTTTTCAGCGCACCCACGAGCTGGTCTTCAGTCGCGAAGACTGGAGCTCGGAACGCTTCTTCCTCGATGGCGAAGGGATGCCGCTGACGGTGGAGTCCGACACGCCGATCACAGAGTTCGGTTGTGTCGCCTTCTCGGTCTCCTTCGAGCAGGACTACGTCAATCTGCTGCAACTCCTAGACCGGGCGGGGATTCCGCTGCGGCGGAGCGAGCGCCACGAATGGGACCCCCTCATCGTTCTTGGGGGCTCCTGCGCGGCGATCAACCCACTGCCGATGGCGGACTTCATTGACATCTTCCCTCTCGGGGCGGCGGAGAACGTCCTGCCGACCCTCCTTGCGGCGCTCGAGGAGGAGACCGGGCGCGAAGCCGTGCTCGAACGACTCGCGGCGACGCCCGGCTTCTACATCCCGGCCCACCACGAGCCGGAGGCGCTCCACGACCCTGGAACCAAGCTTCGCAAGTTGGAGCTAACCGCAGAGCAGATGCGCGCTCCGGGACATCTGCCTACCACCGTCTTAGTCACTCCGCGTACCGAGTTTCGCGACAAGTTCCTCATCGAGATGTCGCGAGGCTGCCCGGAGAAGTGCCGCTATTGTTGGGCTAGCTTCGGCATGGGCAAGTTTCGCTGGCATCCCACCGACTACATTCTGGCCGCCATGGAGCGGGCCCGGTCGGTGACCGATCAGCTCGGCTTCGTGGCCACTGCGGTGGGAGACCACCCCGAGATCGAGCGAATCCTCGAGACTGCGGTGGACCTCGGCTTCCGAGGTGCGGTGTCGTCGATCCGCATTCCGGCCGTCACCGAGGGCGTGCTTCGTTCGCTCCATGCGTCCGGCGACCGATCGATCACCCTCGCCCCCGAGACGGGCACTGACTCGTTGCGGCAGAAGATGGGGAAGTTCGTTACCAACGAGATGTTGCTGGAGAAGATCCGCATGATCTTCGACAGCGGCTTCACCCAGCTCAAGCTCTACTTTCTCGTCGGCCTTCCCGATGAGACCGACGAGGACGTGCAGGGGATCCTCGACCTGTCGGCGCAGGTCCACGAGATCATGCGGGAGGCGGCGCGGCGGACCGGGGTGATGGGGCACCTTCACCTCGGAGCCAACATCCTCATCCCCAAGCCCTACACGCCGTGGCAGCGCCACGCGATGGGCGACGAGCGGGACCTGAAGCGCAAGATCCGCCACCTTCGCAAGGGAGTCGATCGCCTTCCCAACGCCTCCCTGGGTCCACTCTCCATTCGCCAGGCGGTGTGGCAGACCTACATCTCGAAGGGGGGCGTGGATGTCGGGGTTGCGATCGAGAAGGCGGCTCGAGGCGCCTCGCTGGGCGACCTCTTGCGCGAGTTCGCCGACCAGATTCGTCCGGAGGTCTTCACCGAGATGGAGGGCGAGCTGCGCTGGCACTTCATGCGTACTGGCTAGAGCTAGTGCTAGTGTCCCGTTTGGTTAATTCCGTCCACTTTGGACGGCCCGTTTTCGCCCCTGGCGGCGTTGCTCCTCCTCGCAATACCCTCAGTATTACTCGTCGTCGCGCCTGGCCAGGAACAATAACGACCTCGCCCAAAGCACACGGGATCAACCAAACGGGACACTAGCACTAGCAGTCCGTGGCGGCTAGCGCGGCGTTCCCGGGCGCCGATGCCGCATGACGATCTCGGTGACCTCGGCGCTGCGTGGCAGGGAGACGGCGGCGACCACCATGGCTGCGACGTCGTCGGGACGCATGACCTCCTCGGGGTGATACTCCTGCCCCTCGGCCCGACACACCTCCCTTTGCATGGCGGAAGCAGTGCGTCCGGGATAGAGGGTGAGGACCCGAATCCCGGCGTCGGCGAGTTCGTCGCGAAGGGTCTCGGCGAGGGCGCCGAGGGCCGCTTTGGCCGCGGTGTAGGCGCCGGTGCCGGCCTTGGGAGCGAGTACTGCGGTGGTGCTGACGAAGACGATGTCGCGAGTGGCTCGGCCTCGAGGATCGAGCTGTCGGGTCAGCTCCCACGGGGCACGGAGATTGACGGCGAGCTGTCGGTCGAGGACGTCGAGTGGAGTGTCGGCGACGGAGGCGAGGTGAAAGGCGCCTAGGCTGTGGACCACCAGGTCCAGAGGACCGTCGCCCAGCGCCTCGACGACGGTGGTGAGTTCGGCCGGTTGGGTCAGGTCGCCCGGCGCGAGGCGGGCTTGGCAGCCGGAGCTTCGAATCGCAGTGGCAAGAGCCTTCAGGCGTTCCTCGTCGCGACCGTTGAGCCAGACCTCGTAGCCCACCACGGCGAGTTGGCAAGCGATGGCTCCGCCGATCCCGCCGCTGGCGCCGGTGATCAGCGCCCGAGGCATGGTGGACACGGAACGGTTCACGCTGATTCCTCGGTCGGGCTGGGAGTGGGCTCTCGAGGCTTCCGGGGGGTCACCTCGATGTCAGCTGTCGATAGCACACGTGAGTTGGAGGGGACGTCCTCGGTGACCAGGGCATGGGGACCGACGACCACGTCGTCGCCGACGGTGATGGCGCCGATCAGGGTGGCCCCGGCGCCGAGAAAGGCACGGTCGCCGATCACCGGCATCTCTTCGACCCGTCCCTCGCTGGGCGACCCTAGCGTCACACCGTGCAGGACGAGGGCACCCGATCCGAGCTTGGCGAAGCCCCCGATCACGGTGCCGACCCCATGGCTGATGCGCAGGCCGGGTCCGATCTCGGCGTTGGCTGAGATGTCCACCCCAGTGAAGAAGAGACCGAGGCGCGCGAAGAAGGGTCCGAGAAAGGGGATTCCCTGACGCTTGCACCAGTTGGCCATGCGGTAGTACACCACCGCCTGGTAGCCATTCTCAAATAGCAGCGCTTCTAGGACATAGAAGGGGAAGGGCCGCGGATAGGCCGAACGCAGTCGGCGGGTATCCTCTCGAAGCTGGTTCCACACTAGGCGTCGGCTCGCTCGAGGTTGGGGAGCCCGGTGACCAACGGCGGCGGGGTCATCGGGACGCGAAAGCCCGCCCAGAAACCCCTAGCCTTGGCGATGACGGCTGCGGTGTTGCCGCGCGGTAGTTCGCGCAGGAAAGCGGCGGGGAGGGCGGCGGCGATGAAGAGAAGAGCAGTACACCACTGCCACGGATTGGCGTAGCGACGCACGAAGATGGCACTGCTCCGCCCGGTCTGAAAGGTCTTGCCTGGCTTATAGCCTCCCGTTGACTGGGAAACCATGTGCCAAAGCTTGGCGCGATGGGCGTAGAAGCAACGGTACCCCTTGCGCTTGACCCGCATGCAGAAGTCCCCGTCTTCGACGGAGAGGAAGTAGATGGGGTCCCAGAAGCCGGCTGCCTCGATCGCTTGGCGACGGACCAGCATTGCGCAACCGTTGACATAGTCGACCTCCTCGTCGCGATCGTACTGGCCGCGGTCGATCTCGCCTTCGCCTCGTTCCTTGGTGACCGACTCCTTGAACCGGAGAATGCCGCCCGCTGACCAGATCCGCTCCCGATCCCAGTAGTA
This sequence comes from Thermoanaerobaculia bacterium, assembly GCA_019911795.1. GTDB lineage: Bacteria > Acidobacteriota > Thermoanaerobaculia > Multivoradales > JAIOJS01 > JAIOJS01. The sequence goes on from JAIOJS010000267.1 coordinate 15,264, forward strand.
GTATCCCTTGGGTCCGACGCAGCCAATACTGGGATCGCTCTCGGCCACGGCGACCATCTGGGAGACGAAGTCGGCGGCGACCTCGATATCGTTGTTGAGGATCAGCTGATAGTCGTAACCGCGCTCGAGGGCCCAACGCATGCCGGTGTTGCAGCCGTTGGCTGGACCGTGGTTCTCCTCGATACGAAGGACGGTGACCTGCGGGAAGGCCTCTTTGACGGCAGCCGAGGAGCCATCGGTCGAGCCGTTGTCGATGACCACCAGGTCGAGGGCGGGGTAGTCGCTTTGGGCGAGACTTCCCAGCGCCTGAAGGGTCACTTCACGGCCGTTGTAGTTGAGGATGAGGGCGGCAACTCGGGGCTTGGACATAGCTGAAGGGCGTCGCCATCAGGACGACGTGGTGAGTCTAGCAGTCCCCACCGGGCGCAGCGATTCGTGAACCTCGGTGGGGTAGGATCGCATCCGAGGTCGATCGCAGTGGCGTGTCGCTAGGTGTCGGGCAGTCGCAGTCGAGAACCCCTCGCGAGAATCCAAGTGAAATCCAACTCAATCCAGCCCGGCCCTCCAGGTCGCGACTCCGTGGCCGTGGCTCCAGGTCCCTCTCCGCGAGCCCAGAGCGCTGGCTTCTGGCTCTACTGGGCTCACCTCTTGACCCTCTTCGGCATCGCCATCTCGAACATCCTCCTCGGAGCGACGATCATCCTCTCTCCGTGGCTTGGCCGTCGCGAGGTCCTCCGGTGCCGACGAAACCGCTGGATTCTCGTCGCCCTGGGCGCCTATGCCGCCCTCCTCGGTGTTTCGATAGCCACCTCGGTGGAGCCGGCCACCAGTGTGCGTGCGATCACCGAGGTCTTCAACCTGGCAACCCTCTGGCTGGCGCTCCTCCTCGTGGCCGGCGAGCGGGAAGTACGCCGTATCGTCGATGCCGTGATCCTCCTGGGAACGGCCCAGTCAGGGATAGGACTGCTGCAGTACCTCGCTGCGGGCGGCTTCCAACTCGACCAGCGAATCCGGGGGTCGTTGTCGCACTACATGACCTTCTCGGGAATTCTGCTCCTCGCCGGACTTCTCCTCTGTGCACAACTCGCCTCGCGCTCTCATCCGGGCGGGCGATTTGGATGGCGCTGGATGGCCCTCGTCCCGATCAACGTCGCTCTGTTCGGCAGTCTCACTCGGAGCGCCTGGGTAGGACTCGCGGCGGGCCTGGTGGTGCTGCTGATCTTCGGGCGTCGTCGATTGCTTCTGGCCGGCGCGGGGACGGCGGTGCTCGTCGTGATCTCCTTTCTTCCCCATCAGGCGGTCATGCAGAGGGTCACGTCGATCTTTGACCTCTCGGACGCGGCCAACTACGACCGTTTGTGCATGGCCTATGCCGGCTGGGAGATGATTCGAGAACGCCCCCTTTTGGGCCAGGGACCGCAGATGGTCCAGGAGCGTTATCCGATCTACCGTCACCCGACTGCGCCTCGCTACTCGGTACCCCATCTCCACAACTCCTACCTGCAACTCGCAGCGGAGCGGGGCCTCCCCTCTCTGCTCGCGATGTTGGCGCTCGTCGTGGTCTCCTTGCGACGAGCGTGGCGCGACTTTCGGCGCCAGGGCGGGCGGTCGGGACCTCGGGCTGATCTCTACGTGGGCATCTTCTGCAGTCTCGCGGGCTTCCTGGTGGCTGGACTCTTCGAGGACAATTGGAACGATACCGAGGTTCAGCGCATCGTGCTCTTCCTCCTCGCCCTGCCGTTCTGCCTCGGCCAGTCGCGGGCGACGGTCGGCGAAGAGTCCGAGGTTTCGGAGGAGTCGACTCCCCCCCCTACGTGCCAACATAGCTTGAGACACCTTCGTGTCCGAAATTGATGAGGGCGGACAGGAGAGAAGCGATGGCAGCATCAGTAAATGGATCCCCACGAGAGGACTCGACTTCGGCTGGTCCAGAGACCGAGATACTCTCT
>JAIOJS010000268.1 GCA_019911795.1 Thermoanaerobaculia bacterium
GTCGTGAGAGGTCCGCGAGGTGGAGCACCTCGAAACCTGGGGTTACTGCCCTTCCCTCTAGGCCGGAGGGGCGCTGCATTAGAGTTCCGGAGCTCGGAGCGGTGACGGTCAGGGTGCGTGGGACCACTCCCGAGGCCTCGATTCGAGCGATCTCATCGGCGCTGACATCCCAGTAGCTCAAGCGGCTCCGGGCGGCTTCGACCATACGCGCGGCTCGGTCGCTCGCGCCGGCCTCGATGGAGGAGGGGGGCGACGAAGGGCTAGAGGCCTGGTCCGCCGAAGCGAGGTCGAGCACGTAGCGTCGAGCGGCCAGGAGTTCCTCGCCGGCTTGGATCAGTTCGGGCGAGTAGACCTCGAAGAGCGGTTGTCCGCGACGCACCGTTTCGCCGACCTGATGAACATAGACCTTCTCGATCCATCCCGGGACCTTGGTGGTGACGCTGATCATCGACTCGGGGTCATAGTCGAGCGCCCCGGTGGCGCGAACCTCGCGGCGCAGATCGCCGCGCACCGCCGGCGCGGTCCGCAGGTTCATGTTCTGCTGTACCGTCGGATCGATGTCGAGCACGATGTCGTCGCCCGTCACCGACTCGCCGTCGTCCGAGTAGACCGGGATGTAGTCCATTCCCATGCTGTCCTTGGCGGGTACCGGCGAGGTGATCGAAGGATCCATGGGATGGCGGTAGAACTCGACGGAGCGCTCGGTGGTGGTCTTCTTCGCCGTGGAGCCATGTCCGGCTGGGACCAATTTCATGCCGCAGATCGGGCACTGGCCGGGACCATGTTGAAGGACATGCGGATGCATGGCGCAGGTCCACAGTTGGTCTTCATCAGCGAGGTCATCGACCTCGGAGGCGAAGTCGTTGGTAGAGGCGGTCGCCTGAACTTCGCCCCGTCCCTTCACGGGTTCCCAAGGAATCCACCGTGCCACGAGGATACCGACGACGAGTGCGACCGCGATCGCGACGAGCAACAGACTGGGTCGAATTCGCCAGGAGGTGGACGACGAGGAGTTGTCCTCGGGATCCACCGGAGGGTCGAAAGGAGGGTTGAAATCAGTCATGGTGGTGTCCTGCCGGTCGAGCTTCTAGAGAACTGTCTTGTGGGTTGGTCAGGGGTTGAGCCACGACTCGTTCCAGTCGAGCCCGAGCGATGGCGAAGTCCGCCGCGGTTCTCGCGGTCGACGTGGCGACTTCGTAGTGTTGGAGTTCGGCGGCGAGGAGATCGGTCGCGGCGCCTTTCCCCCCCGAATAGGAAAGCTCGGCGGCTTCGAGAGCGGCGCGAGTCTGGGGCGCGAGAACTCGGTCGAGTAGACCGTGGTGAGTCACGAGAAGGGGAAGCCGCGTCTCCAGATCTCCGAGTTCCGCTTCGATGCTGGCTTCGAGCCCCTCGCTCTCACTCTGAACCGCCCGGAGTTCGGCGGCACTCTCGGCCTGCCGCGCGTCGAGTCGCTTGCGCCAGATGGGGAGGGGTAGTTGGAGGTGGAGCGAGACGATGTCGTTGCCGTTGCCCTCGGGAGGCATGAGACGTCCGACCGCGTCGTGGCGCTCGTCGACGAAGGTGTATCCGAGTCCGACGGTAAGGTCGGGCTGATGGTTGCGGCGCTCCAGTTCGAGACCCGACTCGCGGCCCGCGATTCGTGCTGCCAACGCCGAGAACTCGGGACTTTGGTCGTGGGCCATGCTCACCAACTCGTCGTGGACGGGGAGATTGAAGGTCCGTGGCATCGGCGGAAGCTGGGGATCGTCGATCGGGGTCGCCGCCGGCCGGTCGCGGAGTCGGTTCAGGTCGGCCAGAAAGCCGGCCGTTCTCTCGTGGTGCATGAAGTGTCGCTCCGCGACTCGGGTCAACCGGATCTGCAGATCGAGCACGGTTGACTGGGCTCCTCGGCCGCTGGAGTAGAGGGCGACGGCAGCCTCCTCGAAGCGTCTGAGGGTCATTTCCTCGGAACGTAGAATTTCGGCGTGGATCTCGAGATAGGCGAGTTCGTAGTACAGCCGTCGGGTCTCGGTGATGAGGTCGAGTCGCAGAGTCTCGAGATCGGATACCAGGGCTTTCGCCTCCAGTAGGGCCCGGCGTTCTCGAAGGTGGAGCTTGCCCAGGCGTGGGATGGTCTGCTCCAGCCCTAGCGAAAAGAGCTGTGGCCCCACTCTTGTCTCGGGCGGGAGGGCAAAGACGGAGAACTTGGCGATCGGATCCGGCAAGGATGCGAGTTGCGGTGCTTGGGCCAAGGCCGCTTCGATCTGAGCCTCGAGGCGCGCTACGTCCGGGCTGCGGTCGAGGGCCTCGGTCGCAATCGATCGAAGTTGCGGCGGTTCGAGGCTCGCGAGGAGCCTCCGACTTGCGGCCCGATCGCCATTCGCCGTCCCCGACGATGTGACGGCTGGACTATCGGCCCACAGCGCTGCCACCAAGAGGTGCGCTGCGCCCACCACGAATATCCTGCGTAGTCGATTTATCGTGGGCGAATCGGCGATCGGGTCGTACCCCGGCCGAGCCCCCAAGGGGGTTTGTTGATTCAAGAGTTCTCCTCCTCGTCGTCGGACCTGAACAGAAACGTTCAGGAGTCGTCAGATCGAGAGGAGTCTCAGAGCAACAGGGCGCGCTGTCGGCGGAAGATCGGGACCCGAGGCGGCGAAACCATCGGGAGACGCTCGATCGCGTTCGCCGAGGCTGGGAGCGTGACCCAGGTAAGGGTCGGACCCGCGAGGCTTACCGTCGCTTCGGAGGAGGGCAAGATCGGTAGGGTCGGCGGCTCGGCCGGAACCTCGGTCAGGCTGCAACAGTCGGGCAACGCCCGCTTTAGGGTAGCCGGAGTTCGAGAGGACGATTCGTCGACAGGGGTCATGCCTTCTGACGGACTCTCCGCCATCGGGCAGTGAGTCATGACGGACGCTAGTTCGGGCTGCATGTCATCCGCCATCGGGCACTCTACGAGACAGGCTCGTACGCCCATTCCCAGCGTGGGAACGAGGAATACACCAAGTAGGAGGAGAGCCAAGGGGCGTCGCATCGCGGCAATTGTAACAGACCTCCCGCCGTGAACGTGGTCAGATTTCACAGTACCGGTGTTTCGGTACGCGGGCCAGGGCTCGGATAGTCGTTGGAGCAACGCTCTGATCGAGGCCTCGCAACTTTCGACCGCGCGCTGGATCGATCCTTGAAAATGGGCCGTAGGAAAGGGGCGTCTCGAGGGTTTACACTTGCGGACGCCTCACTCTGGGGGTGAGATGCTGGGATCGGACTGTCTCCGATCCTCAGGACCCCCATCGCACTCTGAGCCCTCGGAGGCGCGCCGAGACCCTCCCAATCACCGGCAACACCCAGCTTCCTTTTCTAGAAACCAGCCACCATGAAGCCCTCCGAACAACCTCTCACCGTTCCTCGTCACGGTCATCCGATTGCCCGTTTCGCCGTGTTGCGACCGGTGACCACGACGATGCTCGTCCTCGGCATCGTCGTTATCGGGTTGGTGTCGTTGAAGCGTATACCCCTGGAGTTTCTGCCGTCCTTCTCCTCGTCGAATATCACGGTCGAGGGCTCCTACCCATCCTCGTCCCCGGAGGAGGTGCGGCGCTTGATCGTCCAGCCGCTGGAGGACAGCCTGGGGACGATCGCCGGCATCGATACCCTGTCGTCGACGGCGAGTGGGAGCTCGGGGAGAGTTCGCCTTAGCTTTGTCGACGGGACCGACATGGACATGGCCGCAGTGGAGGTGCGTGATCGCATCGAAAGGGTCCGCGATCGCTTACCCGACGATCTGGATCGCCTCTGGGTGCGACGCTTCCAATCGACCGATATCCCGGTCGTCAGTTTCCACCTCACCTCGAACTGGGATCGGGCGAGGCTCTTCTACTTCGCCGAGAACGTGTTGCAACGCCGTCTCGAACGGCTGGAGGGGGTCGCCCAGGTCAGCATCAACGGGCTGCAGACACCGGCGGTACAGGTCGATCTCGATCCGGCGCGTTTACAAGCCCATGGCGTTGACGTTACGACCTTGACGTCCCTGATCAGAGGGGACAATCGGAACCAGGTGGGCGGTACCATCGATACCTCGGGGCAGCGTCTCACTGTACGGTCGATGGGCGAGTTCCGGACCCTGGAGGAGCTGGCCCAGATGCCGATCGACGCTCGCGGGCTGGTGCTCTCCGACGTCGCCGACGTTTCCTACGGCACCCCAAGGCAGGAGTCCTTCAACTTCCTCAACGGGGGCGAAGCGCTGACCGTCAGCATCAACAAATCGTCCAACGCCAACCTGCTGGCGGTGGTGGACGGGGTCAAGGCCGAGATGGAGGCGCTCGCAGCCGAGCCCGAAACCGAGGGTCTCACCTGGCGCATCTACCGGGACGCGTCGGTCGATGTCCGCCAGGGACTGGCTCAACTACGCAATGCTGGACTGATCGGCGGCGGTCTGGCCATCCTCACCGTATTTTTCTTCCTGCGACGGTTTCGCACCACGGCCCTTGTTGCGGTGGCGGTGCCGGTCTCGGTGGTCGCGACCTTTGCCCTCCTGTTTTTCCTCCGCCAGGTGGGCTGGTCGGATATCACCCTCAACGTCGTCAGCCTCGCGGGCCTCATGCTCGCCCTGGGGATGTTGGTCGACAACTCGATCGTCGTCATCGAGTCGATCTTTCGCCAGCGCAACGATCTCGGCAAGGACGCCCAGCGCGCGGCCATCGACGGCGCCGGCGAGGTTGCCCTGCCGATCATCGCCTCGACCATCACCACCCTCTGTGTGTTCCTCCCCATCGTCTTCATGGGAACCGGAGGGCGGACCCAGATCTACTTCTCCAACATCGCGCTGACGGTGAGCGTGGTCATCGCGGCATCACTCTTCGTAGCTCTGACGGTGGTGCCGATGTCCGCCGCTCTCTTCCTGCGACGGCAGGAGGGACGTGCTGAAGCGATGGGGGGACTCAAGCGTTTCTATGGTCGCGTGCTCGAGGTCACCCTTCATCACCGTTTGGTCTTCGTGATCCTCCTTCTGCTCCTCCTCGGCGGATCGGTCTACCTTTTCCAATCCATCGAGCGCTCGTTTACCCAGTCGACCGAGGAACGCAGCGTCACGGTCTACGTCGACACCGGCCGTCAGTTCTCGTTGGATCAGAAACAGGCTCTCTACGAGCAGGTCTACACGCTTCTCCAGGAACGGCGTGATGAGTTGGACATCCAGGACATCACCTATGGCTACGATCGAGGCAACGGTCGGGCCCAAGGACGGAGTGGACGTCGGATCGAGATCTTCCTGAAGGACGAGGCCGAGAGTCAGTGGACCACTGCCGAAGCGCGCGAGAAGGTTAGGGCGTTGCTGCCGGTGGTGGCAGGCGCCAATCTGAGAATCGCCCAAGCCCGTGGACCGGCATCGAGTTCCGGCATCGAGGTCGAACTGGTGGGCGAGGACCCTTCCGTATTGCGCCTGCTCTCCGGTCAGCTATTGAAGACCCTCGCTCAGGTGCCGGGCATACGGGACCTCGACACCTCCCTCGATAGCGGAGACGAGGAGATTAGGGTCTCGATCGAAGACGACCGCGCGGTCGAGCGTGGCCTGTCCACTCGTCGCATCGCCTCGACCATCTCGAGTTCTCTGTCGAGCCGGGCCGTCAGTCAGATGAAGACGGCTGATCGGGAGGTGGACATCATCGTGCAGTACGCCGAAGGCGAGCGTGAGACGCTGGGGCAACTGTCCGAGATGAGCGTTCCGACGCCCGGTGGCGCGCAACCCCTGGGAGCGATCGTCGGCTTCGAACGAACCACCGGCGCCCAGCAGATCGAACGGGAAGACCATCTCTCGAAGGTCACTGTCACCGGGAACACCTCCGACCCGAGAGCGACCTTTCTCGCCATGCAGTCCGTCGGGGAGGTGATGGAGTCGTTCGACATGCCGCCGGGGTACGAGTGGCGTTTTGGTCGTTTCAACCGCTTCCAGCAGGAGGAGGGTGACTCCACCAACTTCGCCATGATCTTTGCGGTGGTACTGATCTATCTGCTGATGGCGGCGCTCTTCGAGAGCTTCATCCAGCCACTGATCATCATGCTCTCAGTACCGTTCGCACTCTTCGGAGTCGCTCTGGCGATGAAGCTCACCGGGCAAGCGATGGAGTCGATGGCGACGATCGGAGTCATCATTCTCCTCGGTATCGTGGTCAACAACGCGATCGTCCTCATCGACCACATCAATCAGCTGCGCCGCGAGGGTCTGCCGAGAGACGAGGCGATCCTGCGGGGTGGCCAGAACCGCCTCCGTCCCATTCTCATCACGGCAGTGACGACCATTCTGGGCCTGACTCCACTCGTCATGCCGATCCTTTTGCCGCAGTGGTTTGGACCGATCGAAGGACGGGCCGGCATCTGGGCCCCCATCGGATTGGTCATCATGGGAGGGTTGACCACCTCCACTTTCCTCACTCTTCTGATCATTCCCACTATCTACTCACTGATCGACGATCTCGCCCGTTTCGCGCAACGGGTGGTAAGGACCGCCTGAGATGACTTTTATGATTTCACGACGAACTGACAGGAGGCGGCTGCTTCTCTTAGCGCTGCTGACCGGCGGACTGATCCTCGGTTGCGGTGGCGACACGGGGAGCGAGGGGCAAGGAGGTCGGGCCGCGGGAGCTCCAGGTCGAGGCGGTCCGGGCGGGGCCGGTTTCGGTGGTGAGAAGACCGCTGCGGTGCCGGTAGAGGTGGCGACGGTGGAAGAGGGGCGCATCGCGTCGACCCTCTCGACCCACGGCACGCTGGAAGCGGAAGCCGAGGTCGACCTGGTGTCCCGCATCGCCGGGCCGATTGTCGAACTCCGCGCCGAGGAGGGGATGGAGGTCCGCTCCGGGCAGCTACTGGCTCGCATCGATCCTCGCGAGGTGGCGGCTCAGCTCGAAGTCTCACGGGTTAAATTGGCCGAGGCTCAGAACGACTTCGACCGGACCCAGCGTCTCCTCGACTCCAACCTGGTGAGTCGGGAGCTGTACGACAGTTCCGCATCGGCGCTCGATTCCGCGCGGGCCGAGCATGCCCGCAACGAGATCCAAGTCGGCTATACCGAGATCAAGGCGCCGTTCAGCGGGCTGATCGTTCGTCGCTACATCAAGGATGCCGAGAACATCAGCACCAACCAGGCTCTGTTTCGGCTCTCTGACTTTGATCCTCTGCTCTGTTCGATCCGGGTGCCGGAGCGGGAGCTTCCTCGTCTGCAGGTAGGGCAGTTGGCGAGCCTGACGGTTGAGGCGTATGGTTCGAAGTCCTTCGAGGCCAGAGTGATCCGGATCAGCCCAGTGGTCGAAGCCGAGAGCGGTACCGTCAAGGTGACGTTGGAGGCGGCTCCCCAGGGACAGCTGAGACCTGGGATGTTCGCGAGCGTCGCTCTCGAGCTCGAAGCCCGCGAGGGTGCCCTGATCATTCCCAAGGTCGCTCTCTCCCTGGACTCGATCGGCGATACCGTCTTCGTCGCCAAGGATGGCGCGGCCGAGCGTCGCGAGATCACAGTGGGCTTTCGCGACGGTCAGCGTCTCGAGGTTCTCGAAGGGCTGCAAAGGGGCGAGGAGGTCGTGGTGCTGGGGCAGGATGGGCTGGCCGATGGGACGCCAATCCAAGTGCTGTCGGCGTCAGGCGAAATCGTTGGTACGCCGGCGCAGAGCGCAACGTCCGGGGACGAGGGCCGCGGCGGCTCGGGCCCGCCGCGCTTCGAGGGCGGTGAGATGACGCCCGAGCAGCTCGAGGCGATCAAGGAGCGCATGCGCTCCCGCGGACTCAGCGAGGCCCAGATCGAGGAGCGACTGAAGAACCTCCGCGAGGGCGGTGGTCCTCCCGGACGGAGTCGCTGACTTGCGCCTAGTCGACCTTTCGACGCGTCGCCCCGTCACCATCTTCATCTTCGCAGTGGCGTCGGTGATCTTTGGAGCGGTGGCTCTCCAGCGGTTGTCTATCGACCTCCTGCCGTCGATCAGCTATCCGAGCCTCACGGTGCGCACGCAGTATGTCGGTGCGGCGCCGGTGGAGATCGAGAACCTGGTGACTCGACCGGTGGAGAACTCGGTTGGCGTGGTCAACGGCGTCGAGCGGGTCAGTTCGAGCTCGCGCTCGGAGACCAGCGAGGTGACGCTCGAGTTCGAATGGGGTACCAATATCGACCTCGCCGCGCTCGACGTTCGAGAGCGCCTCGATGTCCTGGTGTTGCCGGATGACGCTGAACGTCCGCTGCTGTTGCGCTATGACCCCTCGCTAGATCCCATCCTTCGCCTGGCCCTGTCTGGCCAAGACGACCTGATGCAGCTTCGGCGGTTGGCCGAGGACGAGGTCAAGCGGAGCCTGGAGAGGATCGATGGCGTCGCCGGCGTGGTGGTCAGTGGCGGGTTGGAGGAGGAGATCCAGGTCCAGATCGACGAGCGTAAGCTGGCCTCATTGGGTCTCACCATCGCCCAGGTCGTCTCGCGCCTCGATGAAGAGAACGTCGACCTCACGGGAGGTCGCCTCCTCGAGGGGCAGAACGAGGTGCTGGTACGCACCGTCAATGAGTTGACCCGACCCGAGGACATCGAACGCATCGTGCTCCAGAGCAGCCCGAGCGGCGCGATCCGGGTGCGCGACGTGGCGACGGTGGTGCGGTCCTACGCCGATCGCGAGATCATCACCCGGGTCGACGGCGTCGAGGCGGTCGAGATCGCCATTTACAAGGAGGGTGGAACCAACACGGTCGCCGTGTCCCGCTCGGTGCACGAGGGCCTCTCCGAGTTGGAGCAGCGACTGGTCCGGGTGGCGCCGGATGCCAAGCTCACCCTGGTCAGCGATCAGGCCACCTATATTCAGCAATCGGTCGAGGAGGTCCTGACCACGGCGGTCACCGGTGGGCTACTCGCCATCTTGGTGCTCTTCCTCTTCCTCCGAAGCTGGAAGACGACCCTGATCATCGGGATCTCGATTCCGCTGTCGGTGATCGCGACATTCTTCTTGATGTACATCGCCGATATCTCCCTCAACATCATGTCGTTGGGGGGACTCACCCTGGGAATCGGCCTGCTGGTCGACAACTCGATCGTGGTGCTGGAGGCGATTCAACGGCGCCGTGATCAGGGGATGAGTGAGATCGACGCCGCTCGCGAAGGGGCGAGTTCGGTTGGCCGCGCCGTGGTTGCCAGCACCCTAACGACGATCTGCGTCTTCCTGCCGATCGTTTTCGTGGAGGGTTTGGCCGGCCAGTTCTTCGGCGACCAGGCCTTGACCGTGACCTTTTCGCTCCTCTTCTCGCTGCTCGTTGCTCTGACCTTGATCCCGATGCTTGCGTCACGGGGCGGGGGAGGCCGTGCTACGGCTTCTGACGGGGTGGATACCGCCGACGATGGCCGGGAACTGGTGTCCCGCGGCGAGGACTTCGACCAGGAGAAGTCGCTAGACCGAGACACTGCGGTTTTCGCACTCGAGCCATCCCGCGGACGCTTTTCGGGGCTCCTCTTCTCTTTCTTCCAGGGCCTTGCTCGGGTCGTCAAGGGAGTGGTCAGCGGACTCGATCGCGGATCGCGCTGGCTCCTCTCGCCGCTGGTGAAGATCTTCGATCGTGGATACACCGCCGTCGACCGTTCGTATGGCCGTGGTTTGAGTGGCGCGCTGGCGCGGCCTGCACTGACTTTGGGATTGGCGCTTCTCGCCCTGTTGGCGATGATCCCACTTGCCGCGAGTCTCGGTAGCGAACTCGTGCCGGAACTGGTTCAAGGAGAGTTCTTCGTCGATGTCGAACTCCCTCCTGGATCGAGACTCGAGGTGACGGAGCGCCGGCTCGAGCGCATCGAGCGGGCCGCCACGGAACTTCCAGGCGCCGAGTCGATCTATGCCCTCGTCGGCACCTCGAATCAGCAAGGGGGCGTCTCTGGGGAGCTCCGTGAGAACGTCGGTCAGGTTCACGTACGTCTCCAGGGGGCGCCCGAGAGGGAGCGAGAGGACGTTGCCATGGACCAACTCCGCCAGGTGTTGGATGCCGATCCCGAGATGGTGTACCGGTTTGGACGGCCCTCCTACTTCAGCTTCGAAGCACCGATCGAGGTTGAGATCCGCGGCTTCAATCTCCAACTTCTGGGCCGACTCGGCGATCAGGTCGCCGAGAAGATGAACGCGATCGAGGGGCTGCGCGACATCAAGTCCTCTACCGAGGGTGGCAATCCCGAGCTTCTGCTCAGGTTCGATCGGGAGCGGATCGCCTCCCTCGGGCTCAGCCAGGCACAGATCGCCGACACCATTCGCTCCAAGGTGCTGGGGACGGTTGCCACGGACATTCAGCGTCGAGAGCGGACTATCGACATTCGCGTGCGAGCCGCGGAGGGCTTCCGCAACAGTATCAGCGGCCTCATGGACCTCAGCGTGGGCGAGGCTGGAGGCGTTTCCATCCCGCTGTCGGCCGTTGCTACCGCGGTGTTGGAGGAAGGACCGGCAGAGATCCGCCGCGCCGAGGGGGATCGCGTGGCCGTGATCACCGCAAACCTCGAGGGGCGCGATCTGGCGTCGGCCACCTCCGACATCGAAGGGGTGCTGCAGGGGATGACCTTCCCCGCTGGCTTCGATTGGCGAATCGGTGGCCAGGGACGCGAGATGGAGAGGTCCTTTGACAGCCTGCGTCTGGCGATCTTCCTCGCTATTTTCCTCGTCTACCTCGTGATGGCCTCGCAGTTCGAGTCACTTCTCCATCCGCTGGTGATCCTCTTCAGCATTCCGTTCTCGCTTATCGGGGTGATCCTTACGTTGGCCGTCTTCGATGTGAACGTGAGCATCGTGGTGCTGATCGGTGGCGTCCTCCTCGCTGGGATCGTGGTCAACAATGCGATCCTCCTCGTCGATGCGGCCAATCAACGGCGAGACCGTGGAATGGAGATGGTCGATGCGCTAAAGGGGGCCGCCAACGCTCGGCTACGTCCGATTCTGATGACTACCGCCACGACCGTTCTCGGTCTGCTCCCGATGGCCATCGGCCTCGGCGAGGGCAGTGAGTTGCGGCGCCCAATGGCGCTGACCGTCATCGGTGGTCTGGTGGCGTCTACTGTCCTGACCCTCGTTATCATCCCCGTGGTCTATCGTCTGGTCGAGGGGGCGAAGGACCGACTGCTCGGATCGAAAGCGACCTGAGGGAGTTTGAGGTGAGCGGAGGGACGAAGCGACCGAAGGATATGTCCGGGCTGGAGGTTCTGCAGGCAATCCTCGACGGAGAGTGGACCTTTCCATCGATGGCCAAGACCCTTCCCATGCAGCTGGTGGAGTTCTCTCGCGGACGCGTGGTGATGGCCGGCACTGCCGATGAGCGCCATCTCAATCCGGCCGGTGGTGTGCACGGAGGCTTTTACGCGGTCCTTCTCGATTCGGTCCTCGGCAACGCCGTCGGCACCGAACTGTCGGCCGGTGACAGCTACACCACCGTCGATCTCAACATCAAGATGCTGGCTCCCATGCCCCTCGGTGAGGAAGTGATCGCCGAGGGGTTGGTGATCAAGGTGTCACGCAGCGTCGGAGCGGCGCAGGGAACAGTGCGCGACGCTCGTGGCAAGGTCCTGGCCCACGGCACCACGACCTGCTACATCCGACGGTCCCGAGCTTAGCGAGCCCTACCCAGTTCTGGCGCGGACCGCTAAGCCAATCCAGGGTTCGTCGGGGCTTCCTAGGTCAATCAGCAGCGGGCAGGAACGTGGAGTGGAAGCTGAGATGGATCGGTCCCTGCTCCAGGAGGAGGCGGGCTAGCGGTGGACCTGGTTCGTAGGCATCCCAGAGGGCAAAGCCCCAGACGGCCTCACTGGGCTGGTGATAGGGGCAGATGATGATCCCGGCGCGCGGTCTATCGGGATCAGGGACGAAGGCGGGCTCGCCGCCGAAGAAGCCGCCGGCGGGCGCCGTCCACAGGACTTCGCAGCTGTTGCTCTCCCAGTCGGCTCGGAGCAGGGAGTCGTAGGTCTTGTTGTGTTCGCTGCCCGTGGTGGAGATCCCGAGCATCCAACTGCTGCCGGTGCGCTCTCCGAAACGGGCGCGATCGATCGCCGGGAAGTCGAGGTGGAAGGGGCAGGGGGTCGTTCGCCGCTCGACCTGGCCTCGTTCGAGGTCCACCGTCAGGCGGACGGGCTGAGTGGTCGGTACCCGCGCCAGCAGAGAGGCGAGTCGGTAGTCGGTGTAGATCGGACGGTCCATCTCCAGGAGATCGACGGTGACGGTCGATCCATCGTCAAAGGCGTTGGCCAGATGGAGACAGTAGCGATCGCCGATCGGGAGGTCGGCGCGCAGCGAGCCGTCGTGGCGATCGACGATGAGAAGGCGAGTCGGAGCTCTGGACTCGTCGCGGGGCCAGTCGAGGGCGTCGAGCACCGAGCCGCCTTCGCGAAGGGTGGTCATCGAGAAGCGGTAGGGACTGACGTGGAACGCCGCGAAGTTGTGCGAGACGGCGAAGTCGTGAATCGAGTACGGTCCGGCTAGCGGAATCCGTGATCTCACCACCGCGGAATCATCAGCGGGAAAGCGATAGTAGGTGAGGCTCGGGTGTGAGGCCGAGAAGGAGACACCAAAACCCATGAGGTCGCCGCTGACGGGATCGACCTTGGGATGCCCCGTGAATGGGGTGACCTCGGTCAGGCGACCGCCGAAGGTCCAGGGTCCCAGCGTCTCGAGGGTGTTGACATCGAGCTCCCAGGGCAATCCTTGCTCGCCGAAGGCGAGGAGCCGATCACCGAAGCGGTAGACACTGACATTCACCGGCGAGGCCGTGGCGATGCCGCGGACCAACTGATCGCCGTCGAAGGTGGTACCGAAGCCGCGGAAGAGAGGGCGTCCGGCGGTTTCTTCCTGGGTCCACTTGCTGGAGCGCAGAAAGCGTCGCGTGAAGACGTTCTCGTCGGCCAGTCGCAGGCGTGAGATGCATCCGTCCCCATCCAGCCAATGGCGGTAGTTCACCTTGCCCACCTGGAAACGCCCGGGTCCGTTCAGGAGATAGCTGCCGCGGACGAAAGGGGGAACCTCGCCCTCCACTCGCACCGAATAGTCTCCTTCGGCCAGGCCCGGTGAGAACGGGAGCTCGAGGCCAGGGGCCAGTGGAGAAGCGGTGAGGGGAGCTGTTCTGGGGCTCATGGTTTGGTCTCAGCGGTTGGCCGGCACCGCCGCGGTTTGCGGCGTCCGATCGAAGCAATCGAGGAGTCCGGAGTCGAAGGTCCAGACCTGTGGCTCTCCATTGTGAGTCTCTTCCCAGAGCCGACTGAGGCTATCGGCGTCGAGAGTACAGGTAGCAGGATCGAGGGCGGCGACGAAGCCAGCGTCGTCCTTCGCGGCCGGCCGGCCGAGGAAGACCGAAGTGATTCGAGCCGCGATGAAGCGCGCTAGCTCGTCGAGACTTGCGAGTTGCAGATCCAGCTCCCGACGAGCCTCGTCGGCTGAAACTCCAACTCGGTAGAAGGTCTTCTCCGCCCGGGCCAAGGGCGCGAAATGGGACAGTTCGAAATCGGCGACGGGGCCACCGAGTCGATTGGTCGCCTTCTTCCACTGGAAGTACTGCGACAGCAATCGGTGGAGGCCACCGTTGACCGCGCCGAGTTGAGCGAAGCGGCGGAGGAAGATCACCACGAAGCGCTCGTCGGTGAAGAGGTCGTTGATGAAAGGGAAGACATAGAAACCGAAGTAGACCGCGAGTTCCCAGGAGTACTTCATGGCGAACGCTTCGGCATCGCCGAGTGCATCGTAGGACTCCGCGTAGGAGGGAACGTAGCCGGCGTAGAGTGCCTGGAGCAGAGTCTCCGAGCGGTGGCATCGTTTGATGAGTCCCTCGTCGTCGGCGGCGGTGATGGCATCCACGATCATCGTGTTGTGCAAGGAGATGAGGTCGGACCCGGGGCTGTAGAGGGGGTCGGAGAAG
>JAIOJS010000026.1 GCA_019911795.1 Thermoanaerobaculia bacterium
TGGTGACGCTGCCGATCCTGCTCCTCATCCTCGATTTCTGGCCTCTGGCCCGTCCGATGCAATCGGTCGAGGATCTGAAACGACTGCTCTTCGAAAAATGGCTGCTCTATCCACTCTCCCTGGCCAGTGCCTTCGTCACCATCTTGGCTCAGTCCGATGCCCTCGCGGATCCGGAGATCCTCCCGCTCGCGCTCCGCCTCGAGAACGCGGCCGTGGCCATCGTCCAGTACCTCAGCAATCACCTGTACCCCATGGACCTGGCCGTGCTCTATCCGCTGGAGACCTCGCACTCTGCAGCGATCTGGCTCGCATCGAGCGTCGCCATCCTTGGCCTCACCCTGCTCTTCGTGCGTCGGCGGTCCTCTTCTCCCTACCTGATCGCGGGCTGGAGCTGGTTTCTCGTGGCTTTGTTACCCGTCCTCGGAATCCTCCAGGTGGGCGCTCAGGCGCGGGCGGACCGCTACACCTACCTCCCATCGATCGGGCTCTTCGTCCTTCTGGTGTTCGGAGTGTGGGCCTTTGTGCAGGCTAGCCTCTCGGAGCGCACCGCTCGCGCCGTAGCCGGGGCGAGCCTCGTTCTCGCCGTGACGGCCAGCATGGTCCAGACTGGGCATCAGACTCGCTACTGGAGCAGTTCGATCGCTCTCTTCGAGCACGCGATCGAGGTTACCGGAGGGAGCTACGCCGCCCACTTGAACCTGGGAGCCGAACTCCAGCGGATGGGACAGACCGATGCCGCCATCAGCAACCTCCGCCAGGCCATCGAAAGGGCTCCCGGTCTCGTCGGCGGCCACAGCAATCTCGCTTCCGCCCTCCGGCAGGCCGGCGACCTGGAGGGCGCCCTGCGGTCCAGCGAACTAGCCGTAGCGGTGGATCCCACTTCGCCGAAGCTGCGATTCAACCGCGCCATCCTCCTCGACGATGCGAAGCGCTACGAAGAAGCCCTGACCGAACTCACAAACGCTATGGCCCTCGCTCCAGACACCCCAAATCTCGAACCGGCCATGGTAGCCGTGCTCTCGAAGCTGACACCGACCGAATCCCTACGGAGCATCGAGACGAGCCTAGCTCTGTTTCCCGATAATCCGAAGGTTCGAGGCCTGGTCGAACACCTTCGAGAACTCGAAGCTCACCTCGAAACCGGCTTTGCAGCCGCCGAGGGGGTCCCGACGAACGAGTAGCCTTGAGTCTCGCTCCTTCCTCAGCTGAGGTTGCGCTCGATCTCCTCGGCTTCCTCGCGCGTATCGATGTCCTTGGCAAGGGAGAAGCCCTCGACCAGCGGCATCCGACCCTTGCGATCGGGATACTTCAGGCGATGGTCGCGCCAGATGTAGATCCGTCGTATCCGTTCGGCCAGCATCTCTTCCGTGATCTCGCCTTTGCGCAGGGTTACGGCCAGACGCACTCCGTTCCACAACGCCGTGACCGTGCGCAGCGGCGCCTGGAACCGCGTCAGGTTGCGAAGATCCTGAAGCAGGAGGAGGCCGATAACGTGCCGGATCATCACTCGCAACCGGTAGATCAACCCCCGGTTGCGACTGCGATAGGCCACCTCGAAGCAGTTGAAGCAGAGCCGGCGGTGGATCGACTCCGGATCGAGAACGAGTAGGTGACCGGGAAGGATCTTCTGCACCTGCCCGGTAGCCGCTTCGATAAGGGTGTACTGCGGCTTCCACGACGAGGCGCCTAGCACCGCAGGATCCTGGGGAACCCGAATGAGGGGAAACCAGAAGTCTGACGGTGCGTGGGCTCGGTACTCAGCGAGCAGGGCATTGAGTTCATCGATCTCGGGCAGGATGTCGCAGGTCGTGATGGCGAGAGGGAGCCCCTTACAGGTCCGGCTGACGTGGCGCATCGAGCGCTCGACGTTGCGTCCGAGACTCTCGTTGGTATCGATCACCTCGCAACCCAGGCGGGACGCTCCGTAGGCCGAGACCGGCCCCGCAATCCAGATCGGTCCGAAGCCGCCACTCGCCTGAAGGCGCTCGATCAGGAGGTCGATCAGAGGGCGTCCACCAAGCTTGATGTCGATCCCCTTGGCGCCGGAAAGGGGTCGCTTGCCCTCCCCGCCCTCGGGTAGGACGGGCGGCTTGTCGATGCCGCCGGCCAGAATGATCAGGGGGAGAGTTTCGCTCATCGCCGCGGAGTCTACCAACTTCCGGTCAGCCGTTCTTCCGCTGGCTACGCTGGGACTCTTCCCGAACCCGCTTCTTGGTCGCCGCCCACCCACAGATCGGACAGTTGGAGAGGTCGTGACCTCGAGCTGGGCAATGTTCACGGCCGAAGTAGATGATCTGCAAATGCGCCTTGTTCCAGGTGTCGCGAGGAAACACCGCCTTGAGATCCCGTTCGGTTCGCTCCACCGTGGAACCGTTGGAGAGTCCCCACCTCGCCGCCAGGCGGTGGATGTGGGTGTCGACGGGAAAGGCCGGCACGCCGAAGGACTGAGCCATCACGACGCTCGCCGTCTTGTGCCCCACCCCGGGAAGCTTCTCCAGCGCTTCCATGTCGCAAGGTACCTCGCCCGCGTACTCCGACACCAGCATCTCCGATAGCCGACGGATGTTCTTCGCCTTGGTGGGAGCCAAACCACAGGTCTTGATGTGCTCTAGGATCTCCGCCACGGAGAGGTTCGCCATCGCCGCGGCATCGGGTCCGGCCGAGAACAGCGAGGGAGTCACTAGGTTGACCCGCGCGTCAGTGGTCTGGGCCGACAGCAACACCGCAATCAGTAGAGTAAAAGAGTCGACGTGGTCGAGAGGGATCGGTGGACGAGGGTAGTACTGGTCCAGGATCTCACGAATTCTGGAGGCTTTTTCGGCTCGCGTCATGTCCCTTGCATCGTACTCCATCCCCTCCCCTCCGGGGGGCGCCGGAGCCAAACTCGCAAAGGGGTCAGCCAGACTCGTAGAGTCGGCCAACGGAGCTCCATCCTCCACTAACGAAGGCTCTTAGCCACGCGGAAGCCGACATCCAAAGGCGATGCGTCTCGGCCCACCCGCCGCCGAGCCGAAGGCGAGATCGATGCCAACGCTTCGCGCCAGGACCCACCGCGCAGGATCCCTTCGGCGGAGGCGCTTCGCTCCGAACCGATCGGCTCAGGAGCCGCGACCCACTCCCAGACTCCTCCGAGCATGCCGTAGAGGCCAAAGGCGTTGGCCCGTCTCTCCTCCAGAGGGGGCAGGAGACTCTGGCTGCTGTTCTCCGCATGCCACGCCATCGCATCGATCTCCTCGGGAGTGGGCCGAGGAGATCCTTCCTCGCCGCCGCAACAGGCATACTCCCATTCGAGTTCGGTAGGCAGCCGCATCGGCTTGCGAGAGACCTCGGCGTACCACTGACAGTACTCCTCGGCATCGTCCCAGGAAACTCCCAGAGCGGGATGACGATCCTCCGGCGCCGCAAGATCCCGATCGAACGCCGGATCAAAGGCCTCGAACTCGAGGTTGCTCACCGGGAATTTCGAAAGGTAGAAGGGCTCGACCTCGACGGGCGCGTTCCCGCCGTATCCGGAAACCTCCAAGCAGTGATGCACCCCTCCTGGAATCAGCCAGAGAATGGTTCGCGGCACCGACGTATAGAGGGTCAGGATCACTCCCCTTCGGCCAGGGGTAGGACGACGCTGAAGCGAGCCCCGCCGGCGGGTGAGGCGAGGACTCCCACCGAGCCGCCGTAGCCCTCGACGATGGCGCGGACGATGGCGAGTCCCAAACCAGAATGTTCTCGACGGGCGCTCTCACCAGCGCCCGGTCGATGGCTGAAGAAGCGGTCGAAGACCCGGGCTCGATGTTCGAGTGGCACTCCTGGCCCTGAATCGTCGACCCAGACTTCGACTCGCACATCGTCCGCGTGCGCTGTCACCGCAACCGTCCCTTCCTCGGGCGAATAGCTCACGGCGTTGTCCAGGAGATTCTCGAAGACCTGCGCGAGGCGTTCGGGAATTCCGTCCACCTCGAGGTGCGGCTCGACCTCGACTTCGAAGACAAGTCGAGGAAAGCGACGACGCATGCCCTCGACCACCGATTCGAGCAGCTGCGACAGGTCGACCCGCTGCCGTGGCTCGGACTCGAGCCGCGCATCGATGACGGTGATCTCACGCACTTCGGAGAGCAGACGCTCGAGTCGCGCCACCTGCTCGAGCACGATGGTGGAGAGCCGCTGAATATCGGCTGGGTCCTCGACCTCGGCCGCCATTTCGGTCGCGGTCCGAATCGAAGCCAGCGGATTCTTGAACTCATGAGAGACATCGGCCGCGAAAGTCTGAAAGAAGTGAACGTGCTGGTGAAGCCGGGCCGAGAGATCCTCCAGGGAGCGGGCAAGGTCACCGATCTCGTCGCGCCGCCCGGAGCCGCCAAAACTCCCCCGCAGTCTTCCCTGCTGATCCACCAACTGATTGGCCTCTCGACGCAGCCTCCGCAGGGGACGCACGATGGTGGTCGCTACGAGCAGACTCAAGATCGCCGCCGCCACCAGCGAGGCGAGAAAGACCTGGGCACCGGACAGGCGCAGCTCATAGAGGTCCTGGAGGATACGGAAGGTCGACTGGGAGACCAGAACGGCTCCGACCACGTCGTCGCCATCGCGTACCGGAATCGCGCTGTAGAGGGTCACCGATCGCTGACGGGGCGTAATCCGGGTGATCGCGCCATAGCGCCCTTCCAGGGCCGCTAACACCTCCTCACCGGCAAAGGGAGCGGCCGGGTCGTAGTACTCGACCGGTTGCGGAAACTCCGGTGTGCCGATCAGTTGATGGTACACACGGAAAACCACGGCGCCGACCTGATAGAGAGGAGTTCGCCTCGTCCCCGGCCCTTCGATGGTCTCCGCCGGAGCACCTCCAGACATGGGACCAAGACGGCTCGAGTCGGCGAGCAGGCGTCCCTCGGCATCGACGACGCGCAAACGAGCCGTCACCCGTCTCTCCAGCCGCTTCAACGCCCGTTGCGCTTCGACCTCGAGTAGGTCTCCCCGCTCCGACAGCGCAGCGGCCAGGATTCTCCCCTGCTGCACCATCGAGCGCTCTTGCGATCGCAGCAGCTGGGTCTCGTAGACCCCGAGGTAGAAGAAGCCGACCGCGGGAACGAAGACCAACAGCAGGTTGAAGGCGAGGAGCCGAGTACCGATCCGCGACAAGATCCCCCAACGGGAGGAGCGCGAAGTAGATGGCTGGAGACGACTCACGCCGGTCGCAGTCGATACCCCAAGCCGTAGACCGTATCGATGGCGTCGAAGTCCGAGTCGACCTGGGTCAACTTGCGGCGGAGGCGTTTGATGTGGGTGTCGATGGTGCGGTCACTGACGTAGGTGTCGTGGGGATAGCCCTCGTTGACGAGTTGCTCCCGAGTCTTGACGTGTCCGGGGTGCCGCGCCAAGGCCAGGAGGATGCGAAACTCGGTGACGGTCAGGTCGATGCGGTGTCCGCCCCAGGTGGCCTGATAGCGGTTGAGATCGAGACTCAGAGGTCCCGCCTGCAACAGCTCCTCGAACTCCGCAGTCCCTTCTCCGCGGTTGAGGGCGACGCGCCGAAAGAGGACTTTGACTCGTGCCGTCAACTCGCGCATCGAGAACGGCTTGCACAGATAGTCATCGGCCCCTAACTCCAACCCGAGGACGCGATCGAACTCCTCGTCCCGCGACGTCAAGAAGATGATGGGCAGGGCGGCCGAGCGACTTCGCAAGCGCCGACAGAGTTCCAGACCGTCGATCCCCGGCATCAGGATGTCTAGGATGACGAGGTCCGGAAGCGACTGGTCGAAAGCGGTCCACGCCTCGAGGCCCTCGGCATAGGACTCCACTCGGTAACCATCGCGGCGCAGGGCGAGACCCACCGTCTCGCGGATTGGGCTCTCGTCGTCGACGATGGCCACCAACGGAACGGTGGGAGAACCCATCAGCGTCCGTCGAGCGTCGGGCGCAGTTCCTGCTCTCGCCAGTCTTGGATGCGGGAGAAGAACAGCTCGGTGAAGGAATCAATCTCGTGCTCGGGAAAGAGCGCGGCGACCTTCTGACGCACCGAAGCACGGCAATCGTCCGAGGCGAAGTACTCAAAGGCCAACTCATCGAGCGACGAGAGATGCTCCGAACAGAACTCGCCGAAGCGCTCCATCTCTAGGCGTTCTCGTGCGATCGTCCCGTAGGCCGCGAGCTTCTCGGTCGGTGATCGTTCCGAGTCGGCGATCTCGAAGTACGGCGCCCAATCGAGGTTGGGACGCATCTTGCGGCCGGTGATGGCACAGAAGAGCGCCCAGCGTACCTTGGCCAGGACCAGCCACGGAAAGTGGTAGTGCAGCGATGTCACCTGCGAATCGGGGCACGCATTGGCAAAGTCGATGGGATAGAACGTCCCCTCCTTGAGGAGCATCTCGCAAGAGTTGAAGTCCCAGCCGAAGAAGGAGTTGATGGTCAGGGTCATGTCCTCGAGGGTCCGTCGATCCGCCGCTTGCAGCTCCGGGTTGCCGGTTCGGTAACGGTCGTGGAGGGGAGCAGAGGGATCGTAAGACACCACCCGAATCTGCGGACCGAGCCCAACACAGCGAACGAAGAGGTCGAAGGGGTCGATGCCTTCCTGGAGATGCATTAGGCGCTTACCACTCTCGTCGTACGTGGCGCGCAGAGTCGCCTCGTCGTCGATCTTGGTCACTCCCACCCAAGCACCGCCATCGTAGGGCTTCATGAAGAGCGGGTAGCCCAGATCTTCGCCGATCTTGCCGAGGTCGAAGAGCTTCGCATAACGCTCGAGGGTTGGCTCGAGATCGGGCAACTCGTCGTAGGCCTTGGGAGGTACCATCCAGGTCCTCGGCACCGGCATGCCCAGCCGCATCATCGCGCAGTAGGTGGTCTGCTTCTCCATCGACTGGATCGACCAAGGATTGTTGAGCACATAGGTATCGTCGAGGAGAATCGACTTCTTCACCCACTCGCGGCTGGTGTGGTAC
>JAIOJS010000027.1 GCA_019911795.1 Thermoanaerobaculia bacterium
GTTGAGGAACAGCAGGAAGATCAAGATGGCGACGATCAACAAGATCGGGAAGAGGACCATCCCAGGTCCAAACCGACGTCGGGGTTCGGGAGGAAGCGCCGCGGGGTCGCCTTCGATCAGCTTGGCCAGAGCCTCGACTCCGGCTCGGGTCCCGCCGTCGAAATCGCCGGTCCGAAAGCGAGGTTGGATGAGTTCGTCCATCACTCGCGCGGCAAGGATGTCGGGGACCACACCCTCCAGACCGTAGCCGACCTCGATTCTGAGCCGGCGCTCCTGTGGAGCGATCAAGAGAAGGAGACCATTGTCGCGCTGTTCTTGCCCCAGGCGCCAGGTCTCGGCGACGCGCAGCGCATAGTCCTCGATCACTTCACCCTCGAGACTAGGTAGGGTCAGTACCACCACCTGAGCCCCGGTCGCCTGCTCCAGGCCCTCGAGTCTGTTCTCGAGTTCGACCTCCACGTTTGGCGAGAGAAGATCAGCCTCGTCCATCACCCGGCCACTGAGGAAGGGCACGTCGAGCGCAAAGGAAGCGACACTCGCCACCCACAGGAAACCCAGCAAGGCCGGCCTCAAGCGCCTACCCATCGCTCTGATCACCCGGCGCCCTCAGCTCGTTGGAGAGTTCATCGGCGTCGTCGGGACGACGCTCCACCCGTCTTTCGTGGAGCAAGAGCCCACAGGCCTCGATGGCGCCGACCAGCCCTTCGACCGGCTCATCAGCCCGCAGCCGACGGCAGATCTCGGCCACGATCGCCTCCCACTCGCTCGATGCGACCACGGAGTTGATCCCTTCGTCAGCGAGCACGATAGCTCGGCGCTCGAACAGGGCGAGGAAGATCAGGATTCCGGTTCGATCTCGGGTGGAAAAGATCTCCTCTTCCAGAAAGGCCAGCTTCGCCCGTTGGCTTACACGCGTGTCAATCAACGAACGCGGAACCAGCCACCGACGAAGACTCGGCGAAAGGCGGGCAACGAGCTGCCCGAGAGCAGCTGCCACCACGACCGGTAAGGTGATCCAAACAAGGCCGGATCCACCCCAGAAACCTCCCAAGGCGTGGACGGCGCCCGAGCCGAGTGCCGCGGCAAGGGCGGCCCCGAGCGCCGCCATCCACTCCGCACCGCGATAGTCGTCACAGGAGTCGACTACGTAGGGCACGACTTCGGCAGAAGTCCCCCCCTCCGCGGCCTCCACCGCTCGCCGGATCGCTCCTCTCTCGGCCTCTCCGAACGGGGAGTCACGCCGCTGAAACATCTCCCGCGAGGCCGCTAGAACTGGACCTGTGGGGCTTGATCGGCGCCCAGGGTCGCTGCGAAATAAGGCTTGGCTTCGAAACCCAGTAGGTTCGCGACCATGATCGTCGGCACTTTCCGCCTCGTCGTATTGAAAGTCTGAGCCACCTCGTTGTAGCGCTTCCGCTCCACCGCGATGCGGTTCTCGGTTCCCTCCAAAGCCACCTGCAGATCGCGAAAGTTCTGCGTCGCCTTGATGTCTGGATAGCGCTCGACGACGACCATTAGCCGCGACAGAGCGGATGAGAGACCATCCTGGGCAGTCTGGAACTGCTGCATCTCCAACGCGGACGGGGGCCCCTGCACAGTGGTCTGACCGACCTTGGCCCGCGCTTCTACGACCTTCGTCAGGGTCTCCTGCTCGAAGTCCTTGGCCCCCTTGACGGTCTCGACCAGGTTCGGGATCAGATCCGCCCGCCGCTGGTAGACGTTCTCCACCTGGGACCATGCGGTTTCGACCGCCTCTTGTTGGGCCACTAGAGTGTTGTACCGACCACCGCCCCAGATCGCCACGATCACGCCAAGCGCAACAACGATTCCGACGCAACCTAGAACCCCTTTGCGCATGGTGCTCCTCCCCTGGTATCGAGCCATTTCTCCAGTGAACTGTGAATGGATTGAATCAGAGTGGTGGATGCTTCGCAAGTCGGTGCTAGCAGCCCGTGGCAGAGTGGACTCTTCGAGTTGCGCGTGGGGGGCGTCGCTGCAAGGCGCACCGCAGCTGACGATGAGTGCCCCATCGAAGCGGCGCAACACGGCAGATGGCTCCACGAGGCACGCCTACCGCTACCGCGGGACGTTAGAGCTGGCTACGGATCAGAGGAGCCAACAGGCGCAGCAGCCGGAGGCGCAGGAGCTTTCCTCGCGGGGCTCCGGGAAAAGGCTGGTCGCTTCCCTCTGGCCAACCCCGGGAGTCGATTCGGTGAGCCTGATCCAAGTGTCGTTCGAGAAACTCAGCAACCTGAAACGCAACGGGCTGCGAGTCGACCACCGCCACCACCTCAGAGTTCAGATTTGCCGAGCGCGGGTCGAGGTTGAAGGATCCCACGATGGTGGTCTGTCGATCCAACACTCCCGCCTTGGTGTGGATCGACCCTGGCCCGTCGTACTCCCAGAGCTCAACTCCCATCGTGACCAGCCGTTTCCGCAGGCCGACATAACCAGCCTGGGCCCATAGGTTGTCGGTGGTCGCAAGCGAGTTGGTCAAGATCCGCACCTCAACACCGCGCTCGAGGGCGGCGGCCAATCCGCGTCGCAGGCTTCGCGTGGGGATCAGATACGGACTCTCCACCACGACACTCTCTCGAGCACTCTGAAGAACCAGCAGGAGGGCACTACCAACGCCAGCGCTGGACCCCTTGCCCTGAACCGGATCGTGGAGGAAACGAACATCGTCCACCCATATCGCTCCGTCTGCAGAGACCGTTCCATCGACCGGCGGATCGCCAAGCACTGGCAGCTTCATGCCCACAGTTCGAGAACCGCTGCCAATGAACTGATCGATCCTCTGATTCAGCCAGGCCGCGTGGCGGTCGAGTTCCAGTGCTGCCGCCATGAGTTCCTCGGTCGAGGCCTGCGCCGGACTCGCGGCCGAATGGCGACTCTCCCAGACGGCCAGGAAGTAGGTGCGAGCCTTGCGGGCCGCGTCACCCCGAACCGAGAGGTCCAGATCAACATAGTCGCGACGCTGCAGTTGGTGTCCGAACCCGAAGTATGGGCTCTCGACGTTACGCCCCCCGAGAATGAGCCGATCTCCGTCCACCACGAGCAGCTTGTCGTGCAACCGCTTGGTGATCCACAGGGGATGGCAAAAACTAAAAGGGTGGAACCGCCGCACCGCGACCCCTTCGGCCAGGAGGTGAGCCTCCACCGCTTCCGGCATCTTGTTCCACTGTGAATCGACGAGCAACCGGACGTCGATGCCACGGCGCGCCGCCGAGCGCAAGAGCGCGAGCGCAGTCAGAGAGAAGGGCTCGTCGCCCACGATGAAGGTCGAGACGAAGACCTCGTCCTCGGCCTCCAGCACCATGGCAACTCGGGCCTCCATCGCCGTAGCGTCATCAGAGAGGAGTGAAATCCAGTCTGCAGCCGCCGAGGTCGCGAAGGCTCCGAGAGCCAAGACCAACGCGGTTGCAAGTCCGAGCCAACTGCGAGATGCCCTCATCGAGGGAGTGTATCCGGCCTTGAATACCGGCAACACAGTTCTCTTCCTCGGACACGCGCCCCTCTTGACAACCCCGTATCCGGCGTGGTCTCGTTTACAGATGTCGTTGATCGTCCGCGTTCTGGTGAATAGCCTGCCCAATAGCAATTCGAATTCGAATTGCCAGGAGCCCGTGCGGACCGGTTAGACGACTGAACCTCAGAACCATCCAGAGCCCGCACCGGTTTCCCGGCTGCGGGCTCTTTCTCTTTCTGGAGAGCTGAACCGCCGCCGGACCGCTGCGCCACCAGACAGGAGTTTCCCCATGTGTTCGATCCTAGGCCTTCTCGACCTGCACACCGACCCCAAGACCCTTCGGCAGTTAGCCCTCCGTCTGTCGGCGCGACAGCGCCATCGGGGACCCGACTGGAGTGGAGTGTGGGCGGACGACGAAGCGATCCTGGTCCACGAACGGCTCGCAATCGTTGGGTTGGAGCACGGATCGCAGCCGCTAGAGGATCCCAACGGGGAGGTGGTGCTGGCCGTCAACGGTGAGATCCACAACCATGTCCCCCTAGCAGCCGGACTCAGTACCCCCTACCCCTTTCAGACGGGATCGGACTGCGAGGTGATCCTCGCCCTTTATCGCGAACAGGGAGCCGACCTGGTGAAGTCTCTGAACGGGATCTTCGCGTTCGTGCTGTGGGACCGGCGTCGCTCGAGCTACGTCATCGCCCGGGATCCGATCGGTGTGGTGCCGCTGTACTGGGGCCGCGATCGCGAAGGCAACCTCCTCGTCGCCTCGGAGCTGAAGGCGCTGGTCGATGTCTGCCCGCGGGTCGAAGAGTTTCCGCCCGGACACGTCCTGGATTCAGCCGAGGACGAGCTTCCACGGCGCTACTTCGAACCCGCCTGGAAGGAGTTCGCACGAGCGGACCGACCGGCTGATCCAAGCGCCCTACGGACGGCCTTCGAGGATGCCGTGTGCCGGCAGATGATGAGTGAGGTGCCCTTCGGAGTGCTGCTCTCGGGAGGACTCGATTCGTCGCTGGTCGCCTCGGTTGCTTCACGCGCCCTGCGCGACGGCCGCTGTCGGTCGCCCTGGGGTGAGCAGCTGCATACCTTTGCCATCGGCCTGGTGGACTCTCCGGATCTCGCTGCCGCTCGCCGTGTTTCGAAAGCGCTCGACACGATGCATCACGAGTTCCACTTCACGGTCCAGGAAGGCCTCGATGCCCTCGCGGACGTCATCGCGCACATCGAGTCCTACGACGTAACCACCGTGCGCGCCTCGACCCCGATGTTCCTTCTCGCCCGCCGGATCCGTGCGCTTGGGGTCAAGATGGTGCTCTCCGGCGAGGGAGCCGATGAGATCTTCGGCGGCTATCTCTACTTCCACCACGCCCCCGACGCCGAGGCCTTTCACGCCGAGACTGTCCGCAAGCTCGACGCGCTCTCGAAGTACGACTGCCTGCGGGCCAACAAGTCGATGGCGGCGTGGGGGGTCGAGGCGCGGGTTCCATTCCTCGACGGAGAGTTCCTGGACCACGCGATGTTGATCGATCCGAACGCCAAACTCGTACAGCCGGGCGGGATCGAAAAAGAGCTGCTGCGTCGGGCCTTCGAGGGCCACCTACCCCACGAACTCCTCTGGCGCCAGAAGGAGCAGTTTTCGGACGGCGTCGGCTACTCCTGGATCGACTCCTTGAAGGCCCACGCCGAGGTCGAGGTGTCCGATGACGAACTCGTCCGGGCCGAGCATCGATTCCACGTCAACCCTCCCACGACCAAGGAGGCCTACCTCTATCGGCGCTTCTTCGAGGAAGCATTTCCGGGGGACGCCGCGGCCCGGTGTGTTCCCGGTGGACCGAGTATCGCCTGTTCAACTCCCGAAGCGCTGGCGTGGGACGCCTCGTTCGCAACCCACGCAGATCCTTCGGGACGGGCAGTACGCGGTGTTCATGTCGATACGCAGGAGCAGGAGGACAACGCGAGACGTCCCGCATGAACCGACCTCAACCAGCCTTGGACAACGGAGCGATCGGCAGCCGAAAGCGGAACCGCGCTCCGTGCCCCCGCTCGCTCTCGACCTCGACGGTGCTGCCGTGGAGTTCGAGGATGCGACGCACGATCGCCAAGCCCAGTCCGGCGGAGCCACCATCCCCGCCAACCCCGGGGTGGTAGAAGGGTTCGAAGATCCGCGCTTGCTCCCGTTCGGCGATCCCTTCACCGTTGTCGGCAACTTCGACCTGGACCCGCGATCCCCCGTTGTGGCACGAGATGGTCACCGTGCCCCCAGCCGGCGTATGGCGGACGGCGTTGTCGAGGAGGTTGTCCAGAACTCGTTCGACTAGGCGTAGATCCCCCACCACGAACGGCAGGCCCACGCCATGGTCCGTCTCCAGCACGACGCCCTTTTGTTGGGCGCGCAGGGAAAACTTCTGGGCGACGTCCTGGATCAACTCTCCGATGGAAAAGTCTTCCCGATGCACCTCTAGGGTATTGCCGTCGAGAGTGGCCAGCTCGAACAGCTGCGTCACCAGTTCGGAAACGTTCTCGGCCTGTCGCAAGGCGGCCTCCAGGCTCCGACGCCGGTCGTCGGCGTCGAGCAGGCCCTCCTTGACCTGAAGTGTCTCGAGGTATCCGCGTAGAATCGTCAGCGGCGTGCGGAGATCGTGGGAGATCCCGGCCACTAGTTCGCGGCGCTGTACATCGGCCCGCATCAGTTCATCGATCTGGGCCGTCACGCGATCTGCCAGCGATATGAAGCTGGTGCGGAGACGGTCCAATTCGTCCCTTCCTCCGTCCTCTTCTCCATTCGCGCTTCCGTCTGCTCCGACACCGCGCAAGGAGTCCGGAACGAGACCGCGTTCGCGGAACGCGTCCATGCCGTCCGCCAGGCGACGCAGGCGTCCCGTCAAGCCATAGAAGAGAATCCATCCGAGAACCAGAGCCGCAACCAGAGCGGTGAGCGTGCGCCCGATCGCCAAGCGCAGCATGTAGCTTCCCTCCACCACACGTCGCGCTGAGTCGTGGAGCTGACTGGGCAGCACGATGTAGAGGTATCCGGCCGGAGTGTGGTCATCGGACGGACCGTACAATGCAGCGGCCGTGAAGACCTTCTGACCCGCGCCCCGCGGATCGTCACCGACGATCGGTAGCTGCGCCTCCCCGCCCAGCCAGCGGTGGACCGGTTCCAGCTTCACTCGATCTCGCAGTAGGGGCTTCTCGGCGGAGAAACCCACCACTTCCCCTCTCGCATCGAGAATGTAGAGCTCGATGTTGGGGTTCAGCATCATCAAGTCATGGAAAAGCGGTTCGGATTCGGCGATGGTCGGCAGCCCCTTCCCGGCCCATCCCTGTGAGGCGATGATCTTGTCCGGGAGGTCGCGATTGAGCTTCTGATCGACCTCTGCCTGATACAGGTTGGTCAGCCGGAGCTGGCTCCAGAGGGTTACCAGGCCCAAAACGAGGAGTAGCAAGAGGAGCACCAACGAGAGGCGCACCCAGAGGGAACGCACCACCCTCATCGAGTCTCCTCCTCGACGCCGGTGCTGTCGCTGTGGACACAGAAGCGATAGCCCACCCCCCACACCGTTTCGATATGGCGGGGATTGGCAGGGTCCACTTCGATCTTGGACCGGAGGCGATTGATGTGCGAGTTCACGGTGTGCTCACTCCCCGCATGGTGCGCGCCCCAAACGAGGTCGAGAAGCTGGGATCGTGTGTAGACCCGCTCAGGATTCGAGGCGAAACGAACCAGCAGGTCGAACTCCTTGGCGGTGAGTGGAATTTCGGTACCCCCAACCTCGACGAGACGGCGGTCACGATCGAGAACCAGGTCGCCGGCAATGACTACCGGCTGGCCGGCGATTGTCTTGCCGTCTCCTCGCAACAGGTCGACCCGACGGAAGATCGCCGCAGCTCGTGCGACCAATTCGCGCACGCTGAATGGCTTGGTCAGATAGTCGTCCGCTCCAACCTCCAGGCCGAGAACCCGGTCGACCTCCTCCCCCCGCGCCGTGACCATCAGGATCGGGGTGTAGTGCTCACCCTGCTGCAGGCGCCGACAGACCTCCAAGCCATCGAGTCCGGGAAGTCGCAAGTCCAGAATGATGAGATCGAAGTGCTCACTCTGCCCCCTTCGAAGGCCGCTCAACCCGTCGTGAACCACCTCGACCTCGCAACCGATGTCGCGTAGATGAATCGCCATCAGCTCTGCGATCTCAGGCTCGTCCTCGACGATCAAGACGCGTCGCTGGGTGATGGGTGCCGGCTTCATGTCATCCTTTGTACCTCAGAAACCTCCAAGAAGTATCCCAATTCAGGGATCTCCCTTCAGGGCCCGGTCCCGGCCGCAGCTGACAAGGGCTCGACGAACTCCAGCAGACGCCGTTCGAGGTACGGAAAGAACGGGTTGTAGCGCAGGCGCACAAGGAGGGACGGTGGTATGAGGAGCACCGATTTCTCGCCCCGGGGCGCCAGGCTGCCGATGCCGAAGCCACCTGGCTCACCAATCCCGTAGACCGGATCGTCGGGAGGAAAGGGGATGGCAACATGAGACAGGGAGAAGACCTCCGAGGGCCAGAAGAGATCGAGGGGCTCGTGACGCTCGTCCTGGGATCCGGGAAAACGGGTGACCGCCTGAACGCGGTCGGTGGCGGACCCGATGTTGGTGACCAGGGTGACCCTGAACGGAAAGGTCGTCCCGGAGTCAGCGAGGGCCAGGAGATCGTCCGTCCTGGGACCGAGAAAGTCGACTACCGAAGCGTGTCGATTGGCGTCGAAGAGCACGAGTTGGCTGTCGGGATCGAAGATTCGACGGTAGAGGCGAGTGAGTGACTCGACGGCGGGGACCGTCGCATCGACGACCGACTGTACGGTGAGAATCGGCGGAAGCTCACCGAGCCGGTCCTCCTTCTCCAGCCGGCGAAGTCCTCTCTCGACGGCTCCGATGAGTCCATAGATCTCGTAGCCGGAACGCACCGGAAAGGAGTTGTACTTGTAGGGGTCGTACTCGGGTACCACCGAGTTCCACGCCACCGAACGGAAGCCGGGGACCCGACTCAGAGCGAGCAGCGCGGGAGCGAACTTGGCGGAAGGGGTCACGGCGAGGGCCGGGGACAGCAGTACCATTCGGTCCGCGGCCAGCGGGACGTCGGGATCCTCGAGGGATCGCAACACGAGATCGAGAGCAAGGGCCGCGCCATTGGAGTAGCCCACGATGAGGATCGGCTTGCCGTCGCCGATCCTCTGCCGCAGATCCTGGTGGGCGAGGTCGGCAACATGCCGCCACTCTTCCCACGATACCTCGGCCAGAGCGCCTGGATGAAGGCCATGACCCGGCATTCGGGGCGCCACCACTTCGAAGCCTCGCCGATTCAGGAGTTCCCCCACGGCTCGTAAGCTGTACGGTGAGTCGGACAGACCGTGGAGAAGCAGGACGCCGGCGACCGGATCACTTTCCAGCCCATGCTCATCCCGGGCCGTCAGGACCTGCGACTGGTTCCAGTTGGTCGCTCGATCGGCGGTATAGCTGGGACTTGCCGGATCAAACCTCGAGAACGCCGGCCAGCGATCGACCCGGCGGGCGAGGGCCTCCGCGGCAGAGGCAAAGAGTTCCTCCTCCTGGGTCCGGTACTCAGCGAAAGACCCGACTGAACGCGGCGGATCGAGAAGCTCCTCGTGCCAAGGCTCGAGCTGAAACTGATTCCAGCTCCAGATCTGCGCCGCCACCAGGCCTATCGCGACGCCCAGGGTCAGGAGGAGAAGCGCCGCAGCGGTACGGCGCAGGCGGTCGAAGGCGCTTCGCTTCTGCGATGTGGGATGGGGGGATGGTGCCGGTGCCGGTGTGTCACTCATCGAGAACCACCGGGGAGCTGTCGGAGACCAAGTGGGGCATCGTAGGCATGGGCTAGTGCCGCGACGGGGAGGACTTCATTCCGAATCACGAGGACCAGTCTAAAGCGGGATGGACCGAGCGAGCCGCAACAAGGGTTCCGGCCCGCTGGGTCGACAGTCGATGCGCCTCGTCTAGGCCCGCTTGATGAGGCCGACGATAGCGAGTAGCACGATGGCACCGAGAAGAGCCTGAAGGAGGACACCCGCCAATCCGCTGACCCCGAGGGAAACACCCATCGAAGTGAGAAGCCAGCCACCCAAGAAGGCGCCGACGATACCCACGACCATGTTGCCGATCAGCCCGAAGCCACGGCCCGACATGATCTGACCAGCCAACCAACCCGCGATGGCGCCCACTAGCAAAAAGACGATCAACGACGATAGGTCCATTTCCACACTCCTTATCCAGTCAATTAATCCGGTACTGGCCGCACCCGATTCCGGGTTCGATCCATCGAATAGAACAATCAAGAAAAACAATTGAAACCACTGATCTGGGGGCAATCTATCATGGAACCCCGGGGGCCAAATCCTCCAGGAACTATGGTTGCAGGGCTCTGTCGCTCCCGGCGCGGACGATTTCCTCGCCCACCAAACTGGTAGTCTTGTCCCCCACACTATGAAAGGAGCAGCTCCTGGACATGGAGAAGCGGAGCGACCGAGATCCGAGTTCCGGACTCGAGAACGGAGAACGCGCTGGCGACGCTCGACAGAGTGAAGTCACCGCCATCCTGGGCCGCGCCTCGACCGATCCGCGAGCGGTCTTCGATGAGCTGTTGCCCTATGTCTACGACGAACTCCACCGACTGGCCCACTGGCAACTCGGGGGCGAATGGCGCCAGCGAACTCTCGACACCACTGGCCTGGTGCACGAGGCGTACCTCAAACTGGTCGACCATTCGGCCGTCCCCGTAAAGAGCCGGGCCTACTTTTTTGGCGCCGCCGCTCGCGCCATGCGACAAGTTCTGGTCGACGCGGCGAGACGACGCAACCGAAACAAGCGGGGAGGTGGAATCCGTCCCGAGAGCCTCGACGAGGAGGTTCACAGTATCGAGGCATTGGCTACCAATCTCGTCGACCTCGACGACGCGCTGGAAGAGCTGGCCGGGACCTTCCCTCGACCCGCCCAGGTTGTGGAATGCCGCTTCTTTGGCGGATTGTCGGTGGAGGAGACGGCCGCTGCCCTCGACATTTCTCCGCGCTCCGTGAAGAGAGACTGGTCCCTCGCCCGAGCCTGGCTCTTCCGCCATATCAACGGCGATTCCCCCGCCGAGCCAACCCTCGAAGGATCTAAAGACTAGAGAAGGATAACGGCATGCCTCTGGCCCCCGACGAGGAGAAACGGCGCAGGTACTGTCGCCTGCGACTTGGCAACTAACCGACGGCCCAGAGCCCACCACGATGCGCCCAGATCCATCCCCTGAGAAGATCGCCGATCTCTTCGCTCGTCTCCAGAACGAGGCGCCGGAAGCCGTCGATCGCGAACTCGAGGACCTCGCCGCCGCCGATCCCGACCTCCACCGGGAGATCACGTCGTTGCTCGAAGCCGATCGCATCGCCGGGGAGTTTCTCGGCCCCCTGGATCCACAACTCAGTACTCGACTCCTGGAGGACGACGAAGCCAACTCGACTCCCCGTCGAGCTGGACCCTACCGCCTTCTCCAAGAGATCGGTCGCGGGGGAATGGGAGCGGTGTACCTGGCCGAACGCGCCGAGGGTGGTTTTGCCCAACGCGCGGCGGTGAAGATCGTCAAACGTGGAATGGACTCCGACGCCATCGTCGCCCGCTTTCTTCGCGAACGGAAGATCCTCGCCAGTTTGGAACATCCTGGGATCGGAAGGCTCCTCGACGGCGGCCTCGCCGACGATGGTCGCCCCTACTTCGCCATGGAGTACGTCGAAGGGGAATCGCTCCTCACATGGTGCCAAGAACGTCGCCTCTCCCTCGCGGACCGGCTCCGCCTCTTCGAACGAGTGACGCGTAGCGTCCAGTACGCCCACGCGCGACTCGTCGTCCACCGGGATCTCAAACCGGCCAACATCCTGGTCACCGAGACCGGTCAACCCAAGCTCCTCGACTTCGGTATCGCGAAGCTGCTGGATGGTCCAGACGATGTCACCGCACTCACCGCGGGAGGTCGTCACCTCATGACCCTACGCTACGCGGCGCCCGAGCAGGTGCGAGGTGAACTCGTCACGGTGGCAACGGACGTCTACGCGCTCGGCCTCTTGCTCTACGAACTGTTAACTGGCCGACATCCCAATCCCGGCGTCGGTCTCACCCAGCGCCAGATCGAGGAGGCGATCTGCTCGGCGGTACCTATGCCTCCCTCAGCGGCAATCAGTACCGACGAGGGAACGGCCATGGCCGAGACTCTAGGCCTCCGTCCCGAAGCCTTACGCCGCCAACTGCGGGGCGACCTCGACACCATCGTGCTCGAGGCTCTGGCCAAGGAACCGGAGCGTCGCTATGCGTCGGCTCAGGCGCTGGCAGACGACGTGAGTGCCTTCCTCCAGGGACTCCCGATCGAAGCCCGCGTACCGAGTCGGCTCTATCGTCTGCAGCGATTCGTCGGCCGCCATCGCGGCGCCGTGCTCGCCGCCGTGGCAGTCGGTCTGGCCCTGATCGTCGGCGCCACCCTCGCCCTATGGCAGGGAAGAGTCGCCAAGCAGGAGCGAGACCGAGCGCGCCTCGAAGCGGGCCGTGCGCAGCAGGTTCAGGCCTTCCTCACCGGCCTGTTCGAGGCCTCGGACCCTGAGGAGTCGCAGGGAGAAGAAGTCACGGCCCGCGAACTCCTCGATCGCGGCGTCGACCGCATCGATCAGGATCTCGCAGACCAACCCGAGGCCCAGGCCGAACTGTCGATCGTCCTCGGCAAGGTCAACCTATCCCTCGGGCGCTACGATCAGGCGGTCGAGCTCTTCGAACGCGGGCTTGCCCTTTCACAGGCAGGACCTGCCGCGGATCCGATCCGACGAGCCCGAGTTCTCAGGAACCTGGGCGAAGCGAGAAGCGCCCGGGGTGAGTATGAAGAGGCCACTCTCCTCCTGCGCGAATCGGTACGCCTGCGACAGGAACTCTTCGGAGAATCGAGCGTCGAGGCGGCGGAAAGCCTCGATGCCCTGGGCGTCAACCTACACTACGACGGAGACCTCGATCAGGCCGGCGCCCTCTACCGACAGGCCTATTCGATCTACCGCGAGCGACTTGGCGAGGGCGACCCCGCCAGCCTCAACACGCTGCACAATCTAGCCAATCTGGTAAAGGACCAGGGGAGCTACGACGAATCGATCGAGCTCCACCAACGGATCCTCGAACTGAGCCTCCCCATCTACGGGGAGGTTCACACCGAGATCGCCACAAACCTCTCGAGCCTCGCCGCCGCCTACCGCATCCGCGGGTTCTACACGGAGGCTTTCGAGATGGCACAACGAGCTGTCGCGGTCAAGACTCAGCTCTACGGAGAGGAGCACCCGAGCGTCACCACCACCTGGAACAATCTCGGCGTGATCCTCCGCAGCTATGGCCACTATCGAGAAGCCGAGCCGATCTTTCGGCGAGTCCTCGAAGGCGACCGGCGCAGCCTTCCCCCAAACCATCGCTACCTCGCCTACTCGCTCGACAACCTAGCGAGCGTCGTGGCCGAGCAAGGCCGTACGGACGAGGCTCTCCGTCTCCTCGACGAGGCTGAATCGGTCTACGAAAGAAACGATGACCTGGAAAGCGCGTCGTTCGGCACCCACCTCGAAGTGAGGTCACGGACCCTGGAGGTGGCGGGACGTCGGCAGGAAGCAGCTGAGTTACTGGATCGAGGCCTCGTCATTCTGCGCCGGGAACGGGGGGACGAGCATCCCAGAACCCTGAGCGCACTCGCCGCCCGCGCCCGGCTCATCGGAACTGAACCCGCCCTAGCTAGGGCCAAGTTGCAAAACGTCCTCGAGAGACAACGTCGCATCCTACCGGCCGGGCACCCGGACATCGCAATCACTCTGATCGAGCTGGCCAAGATCGAAAGCAACCTCGGGGAGTTCGAACTCTCTCGGAAGGCGGCCGAAGAGGCCCTCGCGTTGCGTCGAGACCTCTTCCCCGAAGATCACTGGATGGTGGCCGAAGGCGAAGCCCTGGTGGCAGCGGTCGAATGTCAGTCCTCCGCGGATCGGCAATCGACGAAGACCAGCCCGGCGATGGCCTACTCCCGAGCCCTGGCGACGGTCGAGTCCGGCCTGGGAGCTGACCACCCCACGGCCCAGGACCTCGAAGTCCTCGGCCAAGCCTGCCGCTAGATGGTCCGGATCCAGCAAGTCCGGGCCTACTTGCCTGGACCTACCTTGCCGACCTCATGTCCACAGTATGGTTGCCAGCGCTACGATGGCGGGCACCGCTTGGAGAAAGAAGATCCTTCGGTTGACGGTCATCGCGCCGAAGCACCCCGCCGTGACCACACAAGCGAGGAAGAAGGTGGCCACCGTCGGACCGGCACCCAATAGGCTCCACAGCAATCCGGCGGCGAGGAATCCGTTGTACAACCCCTGATTGGCGGCAAGCGGCGCGCTTTCCAGAGCGAACTCCGGGGTCAAGCCAAAGACCCTGCGACCGAAGGGTTTCGTCCACAGGAACATCTCGAGAACCAGAAAGAGAATGTGAAGCGAGGCCACCAGGGCGATGAGCGTCTGGGTCAGGGGAGTCATAGATTTCCTTCCGAGAAGGTCGTAGTTACCTAGTTTTTCAAAGCATAGCCGATCGCTCTGGCCAATCTAGAGACCCACGCCAGAAAGCGAGTGTCACTGAGTCAATGCGGCGTCGCGGGTTCGACGAGGACGACCCGCCGATCGACTCCCAGCGGACCGATCCTAGTGACTCCGCCCTGCGGCCAATGCACTTCGACCCGATCGACCCGGTCCGCCACTCCGAGGCCAAAAGTCACACTGGCCGGGTTGGAGGTGAGGTAGCCCGAACCCGGCTGGACCCACCGGGTCTGTTCCCTTCCCTCGGCGATCACCGTCACCCGGGCACCAAGGGCGTCCCGACCTCGTACATCCATCAGTCGCAGTTCGAGAAAGTGTCCTCGGCTCGCCACGTTCCGGAGCAGGGTCACCGGACGATCTCGGTTGACGATCAGAGCGTCGATATCCCCGTCGCCGTCAAGGTCGCCGAAGGCAGCCGCCCGAGAGGTCCTCAACGCCTCGGCAGCAGCAACTCCGATCTCCCCGACGGCGAAGTCTCCGTCGGCCAGACCTCGAAAGAGGAGGTCGGGTTCAGCGAACGGATCGTCGGCATCATAGATCGGCAGCTCTCTCTTGACTCGACCATTGGCCACGAAGAGGTCGAGTCGACCATCGAGGTCGAAATCGAAAAAGCCGTTGCCAAAGCCGGTGGCATGAAGGCTTGGTGCCGCGAGTCGGCGGCGCGACGAATCGTCGTCGAAGAGGCCCTCCCGATTGGTGTAGAAGGTGTTGCTCTCTCCGCTCAGGTGGGTCAGAAAGAGGTCGGGCCATCCGTCGTCATCGATGTCCGCCACACTCACGCCCATGCCGGCTTCGGCCTGCCCGATGCCGTTCAGGGCGACACCGGCCTGGAGGGCCTGATCGACGAACGTGCCGTCGGCTCGCTGGAGCCAGAGTTGATTGGCGCTCTGGTCATTGGCGACGTAGACGTCGATACGGCCATCGCGATCGAAATCGGAGGCCACAACCCCCAGTCCGTTGCCGATCGCTGCTCCCAGCCCCGCCACGACGGAAACGTCTTCGAAGCGACCGTTACCGAGGTTGCGGTACAGAGTATCCCGAGCCGGCGCCCGATACTGCGTCGGTCCGCAGTAGTCTCGGACGCCATCGGCATCAAAGCAGGGGCGCTCGATATCGTGCGTCCAATGAAGGTAGTTGGTGACGTAGAGGTCGAGCCAGCCGTCTCCGTCGTAGTCGAGAAAGGTGGCACTCGCGCTCCAGCTCAGATCGCCCACCCCCGCCCCCGCGGTCACATCAAGAAACCTCGCGGCCCCGTCATTGAGAAGAAGAACGTTGGCGCCCAACTGGGTGATGTACAGGTCGACGTCGCCATCGTTGTCGACATCCCCGCAGGCCACTCCCATCGCATAGCCGGTGTTCTTCAAACCGGCGCCTGTCGTGGTGTCGACGAAGCTACCGTCACCCCGGTTGAGAAAGAGTCGAGGACCACCTGGCGCCGATCGGTCCCTGGCGATGGGACCACCCTGCAGCAGCACCACATCGAGATCACCGTCCTGGTCGACATCGCAGAGACCGACTCCTCCGCCCATACTCTCGGGATAGAGAAACTCTCCGCCCGCTCCGGACCGGTAGGTGAAGTCGAGGCCCGAGAGTCCGGCCGGAACCGATTCGAACCATCCGCCCGGCGTCGACTGCGCTGAGTCGTCGGCAGTTGTTCCCGTCGCGGCGCGGGTCTCCGTCGTCAGATCCTCGGGTAGATCAGCGTCCGCCGGACCCGATCCCGAGCCGCGTTGGCAGGATGTCCATCCGACCGAAAGGCAGAGGAGCCCGACCGGAACCAGCTTCCCCAAGCGATCCGACCAGCTCATGGGTCGAGGCCCACCCGTCGCCGCAGGTCGAGGACGGCGGGATGCCGAGCATCGAGCCGTGTCGCATCCTCGAGAGCGCGGGCGGCCTCTTCGAAGTCGCCGGCGATGCCGGCGGTTTGCGCAAGGCCCAGGTAACCCCAGACTTCCCAGGGACGATTCCGAATCAGACCTCGAAACTGCTCTTCCGCACAGGTCAAGTCTCCGGCCTGCAAACAGCAGTGTCCCAGATCGCGGCGGACCTGCGGATCGGCGGGCGCGAGGCGCAGAGCGCTCTCGAAGCTACGGCGAGCCTCCTCCAGACGATCGGGACAGCAGGCGAGCAGAGCGCGCCCCATCAGCTGGTGGGCGCGGGCGACTCCTGGACCCAGCGCCAGGGCCTTCTCGGCGTAGGTCAGGGCCGTCTGTGCGTGCCGACCAGCCAGCGAGCAATTGGCGAGTTGGAGAAGGGTCTCGAGGTTGTCACTCTGTAATGTCCTAGCTTCCTCCAGCGTCGCGCAAGACGCCTCGGAGTCCCCCTGGTCGAGCTGTACCACGGCGAGGAGTTGCTGCGCCGCGATGTCCTGCGGAGCCCCATCGACCGCCCTCTGAGCGAGCCGCGCCGCGACCGAGAGATCCCCCCGAGCTCGGGCCGCACGCGCTTGCTCGAGGGCAGCCCCCGGGGTCCACGCGTATTCGGCAAGTCGATCGCTCCACGTGTCGTCGAGGAACTCACGACTGGCCAACGCGCCGCGTTCCAGGGCGACCGCCGCCTCGTCGAACTCACCCAATCCGCGCAAGGCCCGCCCGAGGAGGAAGTAGCCCTGCCCCGCTACAGGATCCAGCCGGAGTCCGTCCTCCGCCGCGCGTCGGGCGGAAGCGAAGTCGCGGCGCTCCAGAGAGACTCTGGCCAAACCAAAGTAGCCGACAGGCGATCCGGGCGCTAATTCGACGAGCCGGCGAAAGTCGGACGCAGCCCGCTCCAGATCTCCATTCAGCAACGCCAGTTCGCCGTGTCGGTCGAAACCAGGTGCGAAGTCGGGGTGTTCACGAACGAGCCGGTCGAGGACCTCACCGGGTTCGCCTCCGCCACGAAGCTTCTCCCTCACGAAGTAGCCATGCAGCCGAGCATGGGGCAGTTCAGGATCGAGAGCGGAGAGGCGAGCGAAGCACTCGTCCGCTGCGGTCCACTGACGGTTGGCCTCGAGGGCGAGACAAAGCGGGATCAAAGGTCCGGAACTCGAAGGATCGAGGCGCGTTGCCTCAGCCAACCGCTCCAACTGACGCTGGGCAACCTCCGTTTCGAGTCGGGGCAACGAGGGCGGCCAGGGTCCGGAGTCCGAACCACCACACCCGACCGTCGACCCGACCGCCGCGGCCAGAAGTGCAACCCAGACCCGCATCAGCGCATCGTATCCCAAGGGCTGGGTACAATGAGCTAATCAAGGTACCGGGGCCGACTCTCTCCACGGCCCTCCCATGTCTACTGGAGTGCCCGC
This sequence comes from Thermoanaerobaculia bacterium, assembly GCA_019911795.1. Classification (GTDB taxonomy): domain Bacteria; phylum Acidobacteriota; class Thermoanaerobaculia; order Multivoradales; family JAIOJS01; genus JAIOJS01. Next base: position 17,364 of record JAIOJS010000027.1, read on the forward strand.
CCATGAACTACGCCCGAACGCTCTGCACCCTCCTGCTGATGCTCGCCACTTCTCCGCTGTTGGCCAGCGGGACGGCGATCGATCTCGAGGTCGACGCCCGCCAGCTTCCCAAGAAGCTTCTGCACGCCACCTTGCGAATCCCGGTCACCCCGGAGCGGCTCGACGATCGAGGTGTGCTGACTCTGGACTATCCGCTCTTCATCCCGGGAACCCACGCCCCATCTGGACCGATCGAAAACGTCGCCGGCTTCGCGGCCACTGACTGCCAGGGTCAACCCACGACCTGGCTACGCAACCCTCTGCGACCCGAGAGCATCGAGGTCACTGTCCCGGAAGAGTGCGACGAAGTGACGGTGACGACCACGTACATCGCCTCTCAACCCAACGTGAATTCACGAGGCGTCGATTCCTACGGCTGGGCCGATCTCGGCGCCATCAGTTTCAACACCGTCCTCTGGGTACCCGCCGGTGAGTCGCACCAGGATGTTCGCCTGGCGACGACGGTTCGACTCCCCGCCCATTGGACGGGCGTGGCCGGCAGCCTGCCTCACACCACGAAGGCAACCTCCGAGGAGGTCATCGTCACCTTCGAGGAAGCGACCCTGGCCGAACTGGTCGACGCCCCGATGATCGCCGGCCGCAACCTGGTCACCCTCGAACTCGACCTGCCCGGCCATCCCCCCCACACCTTCAACGCCGTATCGAAGGAGCTCGTCAACGCTACCCCGCCCGACTGGATGAAGGGATCACTCGAGGAGATGGTCCGGCAGGCGGCCCTGCTCATGGGGCACTTCCCGAGACGCCGCTTCGACTTTCTCCACGTCTTCGCCCCCGGCATCAGCGCGGGTCTCGAGCACGGCGAGTCCACCCTGATGGGCGACGACGAGGACACCCTGGTAGAGGCGGTCCCCAAGGACGACCTTCAGGCCGGCGGTGACAGCATCACCGTCATCCCCCACGAATACGTCCACGCATGGTGCGGCAAGCTCACCGCTCCCGAGGGTCTCGTCCCCTCCGACTTCAACGCGCCGATCCGTTCGGAGATGCTCTGGGTCTACGAAGGGCTTACCTCCTACCTCGACGAACTCCTCGCGGTGCGCTCGAACTGGGTCACCTTCGAGGAGTTTCAACATCATCTCCTGCGGTCCATCCTGTCCGCCGAGGGCCGAGAGGGTCGGCGCTGGCGTCCCCTCGAAGACACTGCGGCCGACAGCCGCAACCTGCGCGGCCGCAGCGCCCGATGGGGCGAGCTGAGACGGCGTCAGGACTACTACGCCGAGGGAGCACTCTTCTGGTTGGAAGCCGATGCCCGGATCCGGCGAGGCACGCAGGGAGAGCGCAGCCTCGACGACTTCGTACGCTCTTTCTTCGATGTTCCGGTGCGACCGGTCGGCGACCTGGTCACCTACACCCGCGACACGGTGGTGGAGAAGCTCCACGCCGTCTACCCTGACGAGGACTGGGACGGGTTGATCCGGGCTCGTATCGAGAGCCCCCAAGAGGATCTCTCGATGACTCACCTCCTAGAGCAGATCGGCTACCAACTCGACTGGCAAGACGATCCTACTGCGCTCCAGAAGGTCCTCGACAAGAAGAGCAAGGAGCGCATCGACGTCATGGCCACCCTTGGTTTCGCCGTCGACGACGGTGTGGTCGAGAACCTCGCGCCGGGCGGTCTCGCCGACCAAGCCGGGATCCCGTTCGACGCGGAGATCGTGGGGGTCGCCGGGTGGCGATACTCCAAGGACCGTTTCGAGGAAGCGCTAAAGGCCACTCCGGAGTCGGGGCAGCTCGATCTCCTCGTCGACATCGAGGGGCAGCTGAAGCCTTTCACCCTGTCCTACGACGGAGGTGTCCGACACCCTCACCTGGTCCCGGTCGACGCCGACGACGACCTGCTGCGGAAGATCGCCGAACCGCTCTCGGGCTCGTAGCCGATCTCGGGTTCCCTCTCTAGTCAGACGCCTCCGGCGTGGAGCGCAGCGAGTCTCCGACGATCAGGAGGTTCCTGCGTAGATAGCCTTCGTGGCGCGCATCGGGCGGACTTCCCACCTCGCCTCCCAGGTAGCGGGCGAGCACGGTTTCGGTGAGAAATAGCCACGCGCGACGCAGTCGGGGGTCGACGAAGGAGTGTCCAGAGTCTGGATCGACGAAGAGGCTAACGTCCTTGCCGAGGTTCTGGAGTTCGGTCGCGTAGTGCTTCACTTCGACGATATCGACCTTGGCGTCCTTCCCCCCGGCGAGGATCAATAGCGGCCGAGCCGTCTCGGCAAGATGGGCCTCGGGAGACTTCCGCTGCAGTGTTTCGAAGGCCTCGGGCTGCTCACGATCCACGAGTAGCCTCTCGAGGATCTCGCGCTGCTTCAAGCCGTGCGTCAGGGTGAAGGAGGGATCGATCTGATCGAGCGAGCGCAGAAGGTCGATCGGGGGTGCCGACGCGACGCCCACCGCGAAATGCTCGGGAGAAAAGGCGAGGGCACCTAAAACCGAGAAGCCGCCGAAGGAGTGTCCGACGATTCCCACCCGATCACGGTCACCCAGGCCCAGGTCGAGGAGCGCGTCGACCCCCTCGATGATGTCCTGATGGACCCGACCGTCGCCGAACTCACCACGAGCCGCCATCACGTGGCGAAGTCCGTACCCGGTGGAGGCCCGATAGTTGGGCTCGAACACGATGTAGCCACGACTGGCCAAGACCTGACGTAGCCCACTGAAAGTTGGAAGGACCTGGGTCCAAGGACCCCCGTGTACCAGCGCAACGAGGGGCGCGGTGGCCGGTTCGACGCCGAGGGGAAGCGTCACAAAGCCCGGGATCTCGAGTCCATCGGATGACTCATAGGTGACGAAGTGGGTCGGCGACAGGTGGCTCTCGACCAGGGGATTCCCCTGAAGTCGTTCCTCCTCCAGCAAAGGCCGGAGCGTTCCTGCCCGTCGGTCGAAGAGCCAGTAGCGAGGGTGGTGAACCTGTGGACCTGTCTCCTCCACCAGCCAAAAGGGACCCTGACGGCGAACCCCCACGGACACAGCGGCTCCGGCTAGCATCGTTTCCAAGCGCGAGAACTCGGCCCGCAGTCGGTCTTCGATCGGATACTGACGAAAGCGGTCGGTGTAGTAGCCGGTGGTCACGGGCGAACCGTCGATGGGATCTACCGTGACACTGGCCAGGTCGGCGCGACCGGTGGGGTCCTGGTGCAGGAGAACGAGTTGACCACTCTCCAGGTCCAAGCGATAGAGTCCCTCTAGATCGGCCCCGGCCCGGATCCGCACCACGAGACCACTACCGTCTTCGGTACGCGCCACCGGCTGGCAGGCATCGAGGAAGGCACAGCGCAAGATCTCCTTCCGCCCAGTGGCTAGCACCTGGGCGACGACCAGGTGGTCCTCGTCAGCCAGAGTCACGAAGGCGATGGTTCCCGCGTCGTCGAAGAGATACCTGAAGATGGGCGACTCGGCCGTGAAAAGCGATTCCGTCGTACCGTCCACTGCGACTCTGAGCAAGCCAAAGTCACGACGTCCCCTCTTCTCCGCCACCAGAACATGGTGCGGAGAGGCAGGATCGACACCGCGATAGCTCTGCTCCAGGCGCGGATCCAGTTCGAAGACGAAGGTAGGACGCCCCTCGAGGACCGGGAGGAAGGCGATTCGACCGGGGGTCTCCAGAAAGAGACCCGATCCGTCCGTCGCCCAGGCGATCCCATCCACTCGGCGGGACTCCGTGCGCAGGATGCGCTCTCCCGACTGCGGGTCGTAGACCCACACCTCCTGAAGACGATCGCCGCGCAGTAGATAGGCCACCCGGTCTCCTCGCGGTGAGAGCACCACCTCCTGAATCTTGGGCTTGCGGAAAGCGTGTTCCATGGCAAGTGGCGCGGGCGCCTCGAGCCTTGCGGTACCCCCCAAGGGAGGAGTCAGAGTGGTTCCTGATGCGAATCCGGGGAGGGCACCCCAGCCGGCCATGACGATCGCTACCCACCAGGGAATGGCGACGCGGCTCACGCCCGCTCCTCCACCGTCCGGACCAGGGCGATCCGAGGCGACACCATCTTCGGCATCTTCTCTCGCCGAGGGGTCAGGCAGAGAAAGCTGAGGAAGCCGGGCAGGCCAGTGAGAAGGGCAGCGACCGTCCAACCATGACGCGCTGCCGTGGGCAGGCGTCGGCGAGTGCTCATCCAGGCGGTTAGGACGGCCGAGACCAGAGCCATCAGGAGTGTAGCCCAGAGCACCTCGGCCGGTAGGCGCCGATGAATGAGATCGGCCCAGCCAACCCGATGCGCACGGCGAGACGCGATTGCGCCCCAGGTCAGGTCGTAGAGATCGTGGACCAGGGGGGAAGCGATAAAGGCCCGGTACCGGTAGAGAGCCGGGAATCCGGCCTCGAGGGAGCGTTGCGCTACCACCGTAGGCGCCATCGTGGGTGGCGCGTCGAGAGCCAGCTCGACGACGAACTGTCGGGCATCAGCGTAGCCCTGATCATCCTGCAGTCCATACACAAAGGAGAGCAGGTAGCCGTCGAGTAGTTCGGCCACGGCGATCTGGTCGAGGTAGCGAGGCGGTCCAGGAAGCGGAACCACCGAGGTAGCGATCCATGGACCGAGTTCCTCCTCGCTGTCCTCGGGCTCGACGAAGTAGAGGGCGCGGTCACTGACGATCGTATCGAAGGAGCCATGATGCACGAGAGGACTCACCATCGTCTCTCCGATCGGTAACTCGAAGCGAAGTCGAGCCTCCTGCTCTTCGGGATCGAAGTGATAGACCCGGCGCGGCGTGACTAGATCGTCGCCATCGACGAGCGGAATCTCGACGAACGGCTGAACCTCGGCGAGATTCTCGCTCGGTCCTCCCTCGGCACCCAACCAACCAACCGCGCGTCCCGAGACCGCCTCCCTGCCGTGGAAGAGCATCTTGTCGTGGGAGAAGGTCCATACCGTGCCCTCCTCGGCGTCGACTAGTTGTGAGTCGCGGTCGGCGATCATCAGCTGATGACGCACCGCCGTCGGCCGCCGCTGGAACGGGAGGGGAATCGATACTGCCTCGGCGAGACGAACCTGTCGCCGAAGAAAGGCCGCGTGGTCGGTCGAGGTGAGCGCGAGGCCGTGATCGATCATTTCGGCGGGTTCTGCCGAGAGGTAGCTCACATGCTCCAGGGTCCCCTCGGGGAAGTAGTCGTTCCAGCTGTGAACGGCAAAGCTCTTCAACCCATGGAGGCGGACCACGAGACCCGTCTGGTAGACCGTCGTGGCAAACACCGCACCGACGAGGAGGAAGGCGATCTGAAGGGTCAGGGCATTGGCAGAGAGCGGAAGAACCCCAGACGGATGGGTCGAGAGGTCGGGCTTGAAGACCGAGTAGGCCAAGTACGAGAGCCACGCGATGACCAGAATCTGCGGCACGAAGATCCACAGGCCCACCGCATGCCAGGTTAGAAAGAAGCTGGGAAGAACGATGGCCAGCAGCGCGGCCCGAGTGCGACTCAGGGCGATGTAGCAACCAACCAGGTAGAAACTCAAGGAGGTCCCGAAGAGGAAGAACGCCATCAGATATTGGCGAGGGTCGACCCACTGAGCAGTGACCGCGTCGGAGAGAGCCGCGACCAGGAGCCAGGGCACGGCGATCACGGCGAAGAGCAGGAGGGCCGCTCCTCCGGCGATGGCCAGCAGGATCCGCGCGGGCTCCATCGGCCGGTGGATCAGGTAGGTCCAGCGATTGATCTTGCGGTAGGACCCCAGTTGGTACAAGCCGAAAAGAAGCCCGGTCAGCGCGTAGAGCATCAGCCCAGGCAAGAGCTTTGCCATGGATGGGATGTACAGATCTGAGAAGGTAGAGACAGCGCGCAGGACGACCAGATGGAGGATGGCGAAACCGATCGCCAGGTAACGGAAGCGAGTCAGCTCGCTCTTCATGAGTGGCCACATATCGAGCTCCAAGGGCTTGGTGATGGAAGAGTTGACGGGTTGATTGTTGTCAGAGAGGACTAGCGACGGGGGGCGTGGTGACCTCGAGTGAGGTAGGCATTGACGGCTCGGTCGAGACCGACGGGAAGTCGCTGCACTGAAACAGCGCCGAGGCCACGGAGCCGCTCGCCGAGGTCGTCTCCCTGATCGAGTACGACGAGATGGCGTTGACCCTCGATCTCCCGCGCCTGAAGCAACCCGGGAATCGAGCCGTTGGCCACCCGCGGCGAGAGTCCCTCGGTGACCCAGTAGCTGACTCGTTCACAGAAGTCCTCCGGTGCCGCCAGGCAGGCAACTTCGCCGCGCTCGAGAATGACCAGATTGTCGGCCACCCGTTCGATCTCGTCCATCTGGTGCGAGCAGTAGACGATCGTGCGCCCCTCCTGACCGCCAACAAAGAGAAGACTCTGGAGAAACGCCTGCTTGGCCACCACGTCGAGACCGAGGGTCGGCTCGTCGAGGATGAGGAGTTCCGGTCCCTGGGCCAGGGCCATGGCCAAACTCGTCCCGGCGCGCTCGCCCCGCGAGAGCTCAGAGATCTTCTGATCGCCGTGGACGTCGAAGTGACCCATCACCTCGCGGTGGACGTCATCATCCCACTGCGGATAGAGCCGGCGGTTGAGAGCGACGAGATCCCGGACCTTCATCCACGCCGGAAGCGTGTGCTCCTCGTGCACCAGCCCAATGCGGCCGCGAACCTCAGGCGTCAGCTGAGAGCTCTCGACCCCCAAAATGCGGGAACTCCCGGAGGACGGGCTGAGGATCCCCAGAAGGATCCTGAACAGGGTGGACTTGCCGGCGCCGTTGCTGCCGATCACCGCATGCACACCACCGCGCGGCAGCGACATCGTCAGGTCTCGAAGGGCTTGCTTGCGCCCGAAGGTCTTGCTCAGGGCGCTGGTTTCGATCACGTAGTCAGACATCATCATTTCGGATTCCTTGAAGACGGTTCAGCTAGGAGGACTTCCTGAGGAGCGGCGCCAGCTCCTTCTCGAGGGCGTCGAGGATCTCGTCCGGTTCGAAACCCAGGGTGATCACGGTGGTCACCAACTGCTGGATCGCCGTGTCGAGACGCCGTCGGCGCTCCTCGTAACTCAGTTGTTGCCGCGGTTCGCAAACGAAAACGCCCACCCCCTGGCGAGACTCGATGAGTCCCTCTGCCGTGAGAGCGCTGTACGCCTTGGCCACGGTGTTGGGATTGACGGTGAGCTGCATGGCGAGCCCTCGGGTGCTCGGTAGCTTGGTCCCAGGAAGGAGCTCTCCCGTCGCGACTTGCATGCGAAAGCCATCGACGATCTGTTGAAAAACGGGCCGGGAGTCCCCGGTGGTGATCTGGATCATTGTGATCTGCTCCTCCTCCTGTCATCTTGTCGAGCGCGTACCATCTGTACCACGCCACCTAGTACACCATAGGCACAGGGGAGTGTCAAGCGGGAACGAACGAGTCCAAGGGAGCGTGAGAACCGGAGGGAATGGAAACGGCACCCCCGGTTTCTCTGAACGCACGACTATCGTCGGACGCAGGACTCCTGTCGGAACGCAGGACTCCGGTCCTGCTCCCCGCTACCGGGTGATAGTTCATCGAGGGAGGACTGGACCTCTCGGAGCTCACAGACAAATGAAACTCCTTGGCTCCGGCCAGCGAAGAGCAGGATGGGAATCCTGCGTTCCGATGGGAATCCTGCGTTCCGAGGAAGACTGGACCTCCTCGGGGCTCAATAGCCGAACGCCGCTCCAGCGGCCACAACGCCCCGGAACGCCAACGTCCCCGTTGGCTCTTCGCTCGCCGAACGCTCCCGTTTACGGAGTTGGAAGCGTGGCTGCTTCGACCGTCGAGGCCTCCGACCGGACGGAGGACTCAGCCGCGGCCAAATCAACTCCCATCAGATGGTCGATGACGTCCGCCGCAGAGTAGGTTCCCCCGTGCAACTCCATCAACTTCTGAGCCAGGGTGTAGTCATCCCCCGAGGTCACGATCGGGATCTCCCGTCCGCCGCCCTTCAGCGACTGACCGATCGACACCGTCGAGAGCAGACCGTTGCACAGACAGCGCCGCCCCACCGTCTCCTGCTCCTCACCCCCCTTGGCGATAAAGCTCTTGATCGGTTCGGAAGCACAGCGGAAACCCACCCCGCCGTTCTCTTTGCGGAACGGAGTCCGCAGGTAGCCGAGGTCACAGATGCGGTCCCGGGACTCGTAGACGGCTTGATCCGCCATCGTTCCTTCCAACTCCACTACCTTGAAGGGAAACCCGGTAGGTGAAGCAAGGGGATCGGTGCGTACCTTGGGACCTCCCACCGCCGCTCCCGCCAGCAATTCGGCCCGGATCTCGGGGTCGAGTCCCGACTCGCGGCAGAGGGCGAACGTCGTTCCGATCTGGACACCGTTGCCTCCCAAGGCGAGGACCTCCTCGATCGATGCGCGGTCGGCACAGGCTCCGGCGAGCCAGAACGGTCGTCCCAACTCATGAATCTGGTTGAGGTCGACAATATCCCGTGGTCCGTAGATCGGCTCCCCGCGTTCGTCGAGCTGCATCCTTCCGCGAGGCGGCGCGTTGTGGCCTCCTGCCTTCTCGCGCTCGATGACAAAACCGTCGACGTGACCGCTCGCCTTGCGCGACAGCATGGTGGCGAGCGATACGGAGGCCACGATGGCGAGGAAGTAGGGCCGATGCACGGGGCGCGGCCAACCAAACTCGGCGGGATCCAGGGTCAGCTTGAAATCGTCGCCCTTCTGGGCGCCATCGACGGTAATCGACAAAAACGCAGGCCGCCCCTCGGCAAAGGCATCCATCGCGCCTGGAATCTCGCGCGGGATCCCGGCGCCCATGAGCACGTAGTTGACGCCGGCGAGCATGGCCCCATAGAGAGAGGCCAGGGTCGGAATCTGGATCTTCTCGAGGAAGTTGATGCCCACCACACCCTCGTGGCCTTCCTTGGCCAACATCACCTCGACGTAGTTGCCGATCGCCAGGAGCTCCAGGAAGTCGCGCCGCAAGGGAAACTTCGGCTTGGGAATGAGGGCAAAGGGAGCGTCGGGATCCTTCCCTCCCTCGATGAACCACTTCTCCAGGACCTGCTCCGCCACGTCGGGGATCGGGAACTGAGCCATCACCCGACGAGCGTCACCGTCGAGATCACCGAGTTGCAGCCGTCGCACCAGAACAGTGTCCAGCGCCGTCCCCGAGACCACGCCTAGTTGGCCGGTCTTGGCTACGCTCTGCGCTAACTGCCAGCTCGAGACCGCGACCCCCATCCCGCCCTGAATGATCGTCGGATGCCCCATGATGTCTCCTTGCCTTGCGTCAATGGACGCAAAACCTGAGTTTGTCAGGCTCCCGCGGTCCACGGGTCACCGAAGCGTCAGAACTTCGTCATGGATCCGTCACGGCGTCGCGAAGGTCGAACCCTCCTTGCGCTCGGCGTGGCGACGAATCGCCTGCACGATTTCATCCAGCTGCTGCAAGAACCTCGAGCGATCTCGCTGGGTATTTGGGGCCGGACCCCCGGTAATCGTCCCCGCCTCCCGCAGATCGGCGAGCAGGTCCCTCGTCGCCACCGCGACCCCGATGTTGTCCTCGGTAAACGGCTTGCCCGTGGTTCCCAGTACCCGCGCTCCCCGCTCCAGGCAGCGACTCGCCAAGGGGATGTCGGTCGTCACCACGATGTCGTCCGGCGTCACGTGTTCGACGATCCAGTCGTCGGCGATATCGAGTCCGTCAGCAACCACCTCGAGGCGAATCGTCCGCTCGTGGGGAATCCGCATCCATTGGTTGGCGACAAGTGTCACCTCTAGGCCGTAGCGGCCAGCTACGCGATAAACCTCCGCCTTGACCGGACAGGCATCGGCGTCGACATAGATGTGCAGCACTTCGTCACTTCTCCTTACTCCCAGCGCTCCGGCTGGTGTCCGGTTCTAGGGCGTGACCTTACTCTCGACCCGCTTTTCGTCGCTCCCCGTCAAGACCCCTCCCACTGAACGCATGAGACGCGAGCTGTAATGACTGAGGTCGTCGAAGAGAGTGTAGAAGATCGGGACGACGAGCAGGGTCAGGAGCGTCGCACTGACCAGGCCCCCGATCAGCGTCCACGCGAAGCTGGTGTAGGACAGGCCGATCTGGTTGGGTCCGCCGAAGAGCAGGGGCATCATGCCGCAGATCGTCGTCATCGCCGTCATCATGATGGGACGGAAGCGCCGATGGGCGGCGAGAAGAATCGCCTCGGAACGCTCATGCCCCTCTTCCCGCAGTCGGTTGACGTAGTCGATGAGCACGATGCCGTTGTTCACCACGATGCCGACCAGGAGCACCATCCCCACCATGCCGAGAAAGTCGAGGTCGATTCCGGCCAAGAGGTGCGCCCAGGCGACCCCCATGAAGGCGAGCGGGATGGTGACCACGATCGATAGCGGTAGAGCAAAGCTCTCGAAGAGGAAGGCCATCAAGAGGTAGATGAAGACCACGGAGAGGCTCAGGGCCAACAGCATTCCGACGACATCTTCGTCCATGGTTTCACTGGGCCCTTCTCCGATCCGGACGCCCTCGGGCAGATCCCAGCTCTCGATCATCGCCTGGAGTCGTTCCTTGGCCTCCTGCTCTTCTCCCTCGACGAGCTGCAAGCCTATCGAGTGCGAGGTGCGACGGTTGTCACGCCGGATTCGTCGCGTGGCGGGAAGGAAGTTGACCTCGGTCAGGGAACGGAGGGAGACGGCCTCGCCATCCTCGTTGGTCACGGCGAAGTCCTCCAACTGGTTGAGGCTCGCACGGTCCTTCTCCTGAAATCGCACGCGAACCGGGATCTCGCGACCCCCCTGGGAATACCGCGGTAGCGACTGACCCCGGAGCGAGTAGCCCACCATCCCGGCGATAGTCTGGGGATTCACGCCCAGGCGCTGGGCGCGGTCGCGGTCGACGACCAGGCCGACCTCCTGCATCGGCGCGTCGCCCGACTTCTCCAAGCCGAGCACTCCGGGGACCTGGACCAGCACCTCGGCCAGGTCGGAGGAGACCTCCTCGAGAACCGAGGGATCCTCACCGAACAGCGTCACCCGGAAGTTGCTCTTCTGTTCGTCGCTATCCTCGGACTCCTGGCCCGTGAAGTACTCCACGCCCGGTTTCTCGGGTAGCAGTGCCACCATCGCGTCGGTAACTTCGCGGACACTGAGTTCACTCTCACGATCCTGGGCGAACCAAGCCTGAAGTTCACCCCCGGTGGCGCGATGAAACACGAACCAACCATCCAAACCCCACGCCTCCTGATGGTCGGCCACCATGACCTCCAGCCCGCGGAAGAACTCCCGTGACTCCGCCAACGTCGTGCTCTGCGGCAGGTCCACTCCCACCCAAACGCCCTGCCCCTCATCGTCTTGGGACTCGACCAACTTCAGATGTCCCGCCTGCATCAGGTAGACACTGAAGCCGAACAAAACAGTGAGGGCGATCACGATATCGATCCGGTGGTTGGCACCCCAGCCGAGGAGATGGGAATAGCCATCGTTCATACGACCGAACGAGGCTTCGTAGGCTCGCTTCGAGACCGCATTCAGCCGTTCATGGAGGGCGACGAACCGACCGGACTTCGCCTCGGCGTCACGGGTCGGCAAAGTCAGATAGACCGCCAGGGGAATCAGCATCAAGGCGACGATCAACGACGCCGCCAGCGAGATCGAGATCGGCAACGACAGGCGCAGCAGAAAGAACTGTCCTTGCCCTTCCACCAGCGAGACGGGAAGGAAGACGATGATGGTGGTGAGGGTAGCCATGGTGATGGCCAGGGCGATCTCGGCCGCGCCCTGAATGCAGGCGTCGCGTCGGGACATGCCGAGACGGTGCATGCGGAAGATGTTCTCCGCCACCACCACGGAGTTGTCGACCAACAGTCCGACCGAGATCATCAGCCCCAACAGCGAGATGATGTTCAGAGTCTCGCCGGCGAAGTACATCACGGTGATCCCGACCAGAATCGACAGCGGAATCGACAGCGTGATGATCAGGGTCATGCGGAAGCGGCGCAGGAAGAAGAAGAGGACGAAGATCGCGAAGAGCCCACCCACCTTGCCGCTATCGAGAAGAGTCGACAGGCTATCGGAGATGACCTCCCCCTGGTTGAAGAAGGTGGTCACCGTGATCCGGGCGATCCGCGGATCCTCTTGCAGCTCCTTCATGGCGGCCGCGACTCTCGAAGCGACCTCGAGGGTGTTCGCATCACCCTCCTTGAACACCTGAAGCGCCACCGCGGGCATGCTCATCGCCCGCACCTCGAAGGTCTTGTCGGGCTGGGCGTAGCGCACGGTGGCGATATCGCCGAGTCGTACCGAGGGGGCCATCCAGCGGTTCTGGAGTTCCTCGACGCTGTTGTAGCGGGCGATCGATCGCAGAAGGAGCTTGCGATCGCCGTCTCTGACATTGCCGCTCGACAGCGTGAAGTTGTCACTGCCGAGCTCCTGGGCGAGCTGGAAGATATTGAGACCGGCCGCTTCGGTGCGGTTGCGGTCGAGCTCGATGAGGATCTCCTTCTCGTCCTGTCCGCGGACCACCACATCCGCCACGCCGTCGATCCGCTTCAACGGCAGGACCACTCCGGTCTCGACCAGTTCGTAGCTCGATGTGAGGTCGTCGGGGATCGACAGGCCAAAGACCGCCACCGGGATCGAGTTGTCGTCGTGCTTGTCGATGTGGACCTGTTCGATGTCCTCGGGAAGCCGCGTGCGGGCGCGCTCGATGCGGTCGCGCACCTCCCGATACGCCACGTCCATGTCGGTACCCTGCTTGAAGGAGATCGACACGCGGCCGAAACCGGTATCGCTCACCGAATTGATCGACTTGATTCCGGCCACTGTCGCCAGCTCCTCCTCCAACGGGCGGACGACCTTGTCGATCATCTCCTCGGCGGGAGCGTCGCGCCACAGAGTCCAGACCCGCAGGAAGGGGTCGTCGAAGCCGCGCGGCAAGAGCTCCAAGGGGATCAGCTGGGTGGCGACGGCGCCCAGGACCAGCGCGCTCGCCAGGAGCACCAGGACCGTAATCCGGCGACGCAGGGAGAAAGCCGGAAGGCGGGCCGCCAGGACGTTGGCTTTTTCGTGCGGACTCATGACGCCGCTCCACCCGGTTCGGGCAGCCCTTGAAGATCCTCATCGAGGAGCCCATCGTCCGTACCCTCAGCCTCCGCTGTCGCGCCGCCCAGGACCCGCTCCTTGACCGAGTCGAGGAGGGCATAAAGGGTGGGGATGACGATCAGCGTCAACAGGGTCGAAACGACGAGACCGCTGATGACGGCGAGCGCCATCGGGGTCCGTAGCTCCGCTCCCTCGGAGGTGGCGAAGGCCATCGGCAGCAGTCCCAACACCGTCGTAGCCGTCGTCATCAAGATCGGACGCAGACGAACCTCGCCGGCGGTCCTGACCGCCTCCCAGCGATCCATGCCCCGCTCCTTGAGGAGGTTGGCATAGTCGACGAGCACGATGGCGTTGTTGACCACGATCCCGGCCAGCATGATCATGCCGAGAACGACGACGATCGACAGGCTAGTCCCCGAGGCGAGGAGCGCCCAACCGGTACCGAGGAAGGCCAAGGGAATGGTAAAGAGAATGATGAACGGATAGAGCAGGGACTCGAACTGCGCCGCCATGATGACGTAGACGAGGAAGATCGACAGGGCGAGGGCGAGTCCGAGGCTAACGGAGGACCGCTCCCATTCTTCCTGCTGCCCGGCCACCAGGAAGGTCATGTCGGCCGGCCATTCGACGTTCTCGATCAGCTCCTCGCGGATCCTGCCCACCGCCGCGCCCAGCGAGCCCTGCCCCAGATTGGCCCGGACCAGAGCGACCCGGCGGCCGTCGATGCGACGCACCTCGCTGGGACCTTCGCCGAGCTGCACGGTGGCGACCGCGGACAGAGCGATCGGGGCTTCCCCACCGGGGTTGACCGTCAGGTTGCGGATGTCCTCCACCGTGCGCCGATCGTCCTCCCCCAGCCTGACAACGATCGGGATACGACGGTTCTCCATGTTGAACAGCGTCGCCTCATCGCCCCGCACCATGCTGCGCACCGATTGCGCCACCAGCCCAAGATTGAGACCGTAGCGTGAGAGGAGCTCCCGGTCGTAGAGGATCTCGACCTCGGGCGCGCCCGACTTCAGCGTCGTCTGAACGTCGGTCAGTTCAGGCATCGCCGCCAACCTCGATTGCACCTTCTCGGCGTAGGCTTTGAGTTGACCCAGGTCTTCGCCGTGGACCTCAACCTCGATCGGCGTCTTGAAGCTGAACAGCACCGGGCGCTCGACGCGCTGGTCGAGGTCCGGCACGGCGGCCAAACGCTCGCGGATCCGTCGCACCGTGGCCTCCTCGGTGGCCGCATCGGCATCCTTGAGGATGACCTTGAACTGCGCCGTGTGCTCGCCCTCGTCAGAGCGCTGCGACTGCGCCGGATCGAAGCCGAAGCTGACGAGCAGGGAGTCGATATTGTCGACCTCCTCGAGAAGCGCCGCCTCGATCGGCTCGAGGGCTTCCAGAGTCTGCTCCAGCGGCGTGCCGGGGGGCAGGGCGAGTTCGAAGGTCACCTCTCCCTGATGGACCTCGGGCAGGAGCTCCGTCTCGAGACGCTGGTAGGTCCACACCGTCAGCACCAGACAGACGACGACCAGGACTCCGACTCGCGACGGATGATCGAGTGCTCCCGACAGGAGGCGCGAATAGACGCTCTGAGTCTTGGCTAGACCGCGCTCCATGAGACCCAAGGGAAACTTCATCAGCCAGGTTCCGATCGGCGCGAGGAGCTTCACGAGGCCGCCAAGAATGAAGAGCAAGATCCCCGCGCTGATCGCAAGGATCATACCCACCACTTCGAAGATCGCGGCGACCGCGAATCGGGGGGCGAGGTAGAACAATGCCAGCCATCCCAGGCCGCGCAAGCCTCGGCAATCGTCGACCAGATTGCCCCAAGAGCGGAATGACAACCAGTGATGTTCCGACGCTCCACCCTTGAACTCGATCCCACGGCGGGCCGCCAGCATCGGGATCAGGTACAGCGCGACGATCAGGGAAGCGAGCAGGGAGACGATCACGGCCAGGCCGAGGTCGCCAAAGGCCTGACCGGCCACACCTTCGACGAACACCATGGGAAAGAACACCGCGATCGAGGTCAAGGTCGAGGCGATGACCGCGCCGCGGACCTCTTCCGTCCCTCGCACCACCGAAGTCACCAGGTCGTCCCCCTCCTCGCGACAGCGGAAGATGGACTCCAGAACCACGATCGAGGAGTCGACGAGCATCCCGATCCCCAGGGCCAAGCCACCCAGCGACATGATGTTGAGGGAGATGCCGAAGATATTGAGCGGCGCGAAGGTCACCAGCAGCGAGGCGGGAATCGCCACCGCGATGATCGCCGTGGTCCGCACGCTGCCGAGGAAGAGGAAGAGCACGCAGACGGCGAGAATGCCGCCGAGAAGGGCCGTCTCGCGCAGCTCCTTGATACTTGCAGCGATGAATAGAGAGCGATCGGCAACCACCTCCAACTTAGCGTTCTCGTTGCGGTAGAGCTCTGCAGCGAAGGCGAGTTTCTCGCCGCCCTGGCCATTCCCTTTGCCCTTGCCGCCGCCGGAAGTCGCCGCCGCGCCCTGACCCTCAGCACCGTCGGCGCCCTCGGTGTCACGTTCGCCATCCTCCCAGGAGCCGAGAGCGTCGCGAACCCTTCGCGCCAGCGCCACCATGTTGGCGTCGGCCTCTTTGAAGACATCGAGCTGGACGCTCTCCGCCCCGCCCCCGTGGGTCACCATCTGTCGGTCCTTGTGACCACGTATCACCTGCCCCAGATCGCGCAGTCGAACCTCTCGTCCGTGCTGTCGCAGGAGTACGGTCTCGCCGATCTGTTCGAGCGTCTGATACTCGTTGAGGGTTCGCACCATGTACTCGGTGGTCCCCTCCTTGAGGGTACCGCCCGCCAGGTTGATGTTCTCCTGACTCAGACGCTGGATCACCTGATCGATCGACAGGCCGGTGCGCTCGAGTTCCCGTTGGTCCAGAAGGACCTGGATCTCCTCTTCGAGACCACCCCGGACCTGCACCGCGGCAACCCCTTTAATCGGTTCGATCTCGCGCTTGATCTGGAGCTCGGCGATCCGCCTCAGCCGTCGCAGCCCCTCCTCCCCCTGGTAGCGATCCCCCACTCCGGTCAGCGAAAGCTCCATCACGGGATCGAGCGACGGATCGAAGCGCAAGACCAGCGGCCTCTCGGCGTCGTCGGGCAGGAGGACCTGATCGAGCTTCTCCAGAGTGTCCTGGACCGCATCGCTCATCGCCGTGTCCCAGCCAAACTCGAGCACGACATCGCTCACTCCGGCTCGACTCACCGACGACACCCGCTGCAGTCCGCCGATGACGCCGAGGGCCTCCTCGACCGGACGGCTGATCTCGTTCTCCACCTCTTCCGGAGCCGCGCCCGGATACTCGGTGCGTACCGTCAAGGTCGGGTACGACATCTCCGGCATCAAGGTCACCGGCAGTCGGAAGTAGGAGAGAAAGCCGAAGACGACCGCCGCCAAGAAGACGACAGTGACGGCTACGGGTCTCGAGGTGGCAAAGCTCGACAGTCCGCCACCACGGTTCGGGGTGGCATCAGGCATCGGTCGTGGCCTCGACCGCCGCGCCCTCGTCGGTCCCCTCGCCGCTACCAGCATCAGACTTCGGG
>JAIOJS010000269.1 GCA_019911795.1 Thermoanaerobaculia bacterium
GGTCGCCACCATGCTCGAGATCGACGCCCGACGGATCGTCAAGACCCTTCTCTACGAGACCGAGAACGGCCTGGTGGCCGCGATGGTCCGGGGTGACCGCGAGGTCAACGAGATCGCGCTCGCCCATACGTTGGGTGTCGAACACCTGACTCTAGCCAGCGAGGAGAAGGTCCGAGCCGCTACCGGCGCCCCGGTGGGCTATGCGGGGCCGGTGGGCCTCGACGAGTCCGTACAGCAGGTGGCCGATGAATCGGTTCGTGGTCTGGTCAATTGGGTCTGCGGTGCTAACGAGGGCGATGCCCACTACACGGGTGGCAACTGGGAGCGCGACGCTTCACCGACGGTGTGGGGGGACTTCCTCCTCGTCGAGCCGGGCGACCCTTGTCCCCGGTGCGGTCAACCCCTCGATGGCTTCCGCGGCATCGAGGTTGGACACATCTTCAAGCTCGGCACCAAGTACTCGGAGACGCTTTCGTGCACCTTTCTCGACAACGAAGGCAAGAGCCATGCCATGCCGATGGGTTGCTACGGACTGGGCATCGGCCGCACTGTGGCCGCTGCCATCGAACAGAACCACGACGACGACGGCATCATCTGGCCGCTGCCTCTGGCTCCGTTCGAAGTCATGGTTAACGCCCTCAATCCCAAGGACGAAGCCGTTTCTGCCGCGGCCGAGAAGCTCTACCAGGACCTCCTCGCGGCCGGGGTGGACGTGCTCTACGACGACCGCGACGAGCGCCCTGGAGTGAAGTTCAAGGATGCGGACCTCATCGGTATCCCCATCCGGATAGTGGTCGGTGGTCGTTCGCTCGCCAACGGAGTGGTGGAGGTTTCCCATCGCCGCGAGAAGGAGCGGCACGAGATCGCACCGGACGACGTGGTGGAGCGGGTGCTCGAGTGGACCGGTAGAGGGTAGGCCGCGAAGGACGGTCGAGGTCGATCTTGGGCGGTGAGTTGGAGCCTGAGTGGAGCCCTACTGGGATTCCGCCGGTCGGTGTTCCGGCGGCATCTCGACGGGCTTTCTGAAGTCGGGACATCCTCCCATCGAAGCCCTCACGAGTTGCTTTCTCACCTCGAGCCGAGTCGCCTCGTCGAGGTACGTGGCATAGACCACCAGGCTGGCCGTGCGGTTCCAAGGGGTTGGGTCAGAGATGGCAGGGGCCAAAGACATCGCTTCGCGGACGACCTCCAGACTGGGCGAGGCGTAAAGAAGGCCATCGACCAGCATCGGTAGCTGGTTCTCGACTTCAGGAGACGTCAGGAGGGGAGCTACGTAGCCTGGTTCTTGACGACCGCTCGCGTACTCCGTAGCGGGGTGGAACAGAGACGGGATGTCGTCGGCGACGGCCATGGCGGACTCGAGGTCTCCGGTGGCCGCTTGTGCCTTGATCCAGCTCTCGTTCCAGTCTTCGAGGTTCCCCTGGGCTCGCCGTCGGATCGGTTCTCGGGCGGCTGTCAGGCAGGCGTCACTGCAGCCGTTGCGGGCGAGGAGGTTGACCAAGGTCTCGAGGTTGAACGGTGTCAGCTTGTCGGTCTGTTGCTCAAAGCTGGCGAGAACAAGATTCAAGGCCTCTAGGGATTCAGCCTCGCCCAGGGTCTTCTCGATCAGGCCGATGAGTTCGGCCAGAAAGTACTCCAGGCCGGCCGGGGCGCCAGTCAGGGCCTTGCGAGTCGGCTCAGAGGCGAGGAGCTGCTCGAGGTCCTTGGTCTTGCCCGCCTCATCGAGAATACTGGCAGCGCCGTAGATCGCCCAGGAGGGAGGCGTGGTGGTGAGCCTCTCGTAGCGAGCGACTCCTTCTTCGATGCCCAACTCTTCGATGAAGTGGAGGAGGATGATGCCACCGGCGTGGGGGCTGATCGTTTGGTCTCCCTTGGGGGTGGCTTCGAGGATGGAGCTGGCCTCGGAGGTTTTTCCGAGACTCAAAAAGGAGGCGGCGAGCTCTAGGCGTTTGCCGTCATCCAGGAGCCCGCGGTCGATGGAGGCGACGATTTTCTCCGCAACCTCAGAGTTCCCCTCCGCGATGGCGCTGCTCGCGGCGCTGAAGGCCATGCCGAGGTAGCTCGTGCCGGGGTACTTTTCCTGGAGTTCCTGGAGGGCGACGGCGTCCCCTCGGGTGGTTCGGCGGAATAGGTCGGAGAAGCCGTAGGGATCGGTGTTTCCCCCGATGCCATGCCAGTACTCGATGAACGAAGCTTCGCTCTTGGCCGCGGCCCAGGCCTTCTGATAGTCGGCGGCGAGTGTCTGCCAATCGGCGAGAGTGTGCTCTGATTCCGGGGGAAGGCCGTCACTCTCGAAAAGGGCGACGATCTCGGCGGTGCGCTGGGCATCGGTCTCTAGGTCACAGGCGGTCCCAGTGGGAGGGGGCGTAGTCAGGACCTCTGGGGTCGCGTTCTGCGCGACGGTCGGGATCGCAGAACGGGCCGAGTCGTCCTCGTGGCAGGCAAGGCTTTGCCCAGAGAGAAGGAGAACGAGGCCGAGGCCCGCCAAACCGAGCCTGGGAGCGGAGCGCAGGCGCACGGTAGACCGGTAGGCGGACTCGTCCGCGGTAGTTCGAGACTCCTGGCGCATGTAGACCTCCCTGGTTGGAATGACTACAGCGTATCAGCAGAGAGGGAGTCCAGGTCGAGGTTGCAGTAAACTTTGATCCTTGAGCTTTATCGGAACCAGCCCACCCCGTCCTGATGGCCTCGACAAGGCGTCTGGGAAAGCGCGCTACGCGGACGATTTCGCGGTCGAAGGACTGTGGTTTGGAGCGACGGTGCGCAGCCCGATCGCGCACGGGCGCATCGTGTCGATCGGGTGGCGTGGTGGAGCGCCGGCCGATGTGCACCTCGTCACTGCGGCCGATCTTCCGGGGCCCAACGGAGTGCAGCTGATCGACGCGTCGTGGCCGATCCTGGCGGCTGAGGTGGTTCAACACGTCGGTGAGCCGGTGGCGCTCGTGGCGGCGCCCAGTCGGCGCGAGGCTGCATTGGCGGCGGCAGCGGTGGAGGTGGTCTACGAGGAGCTGCCAGCCGTCCTCGATCTCCAAACGGCGGAGGACGAGTCACCCTTGTGCGAACTGTCGTTCGGTCGGGGCGACGCCGAGGCGATCCTGGAGCGAGCGGAGATCGTCGTCGAGGGGTGCTACCGCACCGGCCATCAGGAGCATATCTACATCGAGTGTCAGGCGATGACGGCCTGGTGGGTCGAAGATGGTCAGGCAGGTTCGTCGGTGGAGATTGCGGGTTCGATGCAGTGTCCCTACTACGTCCACAAGTCGGTGCAGCACGCTTTCGGGTTGGAAGCCGACGCGGTGCGCATCCGAGCGACGGTAGTGGGCGGAGGCTTCGGTGGCAAAGAGGACTTTCCCAGCGTCATCGCCATCCACGCGGCTTTGTTGGCCCGAGCCGCCGGGCATCCCGTCCGGATCGTCTATGACCGCCACGAAGACATCATCGGGACGACCAAGCGGCATCCGGCCGTGATGCGCTACCGGTCTGCGGTCGACTCTGATGGAACACTCCAGGCCCTGGAAGTGGATGTCACGATGGACGGCGGGGCCTACCTGACCCTGTCGACGGTGGTGCTGTCGCGAGCGTTGCTGCACGCCGCCGGACCCTACCGTTGCGACCATGTTCGCGTCCGAGGGCGGGTCCAGCGGACGAACACGGCTCCCAATGGTGCCTTTCGGGGCTTCGGGGCGCCCCAGGTGGCATTTGGAGTCGAACGCCATCTCGATGCCATCGGTCGGCGCGTGGGGGTCGATCCACTGACCCTACGGCGCCGCAACGCTTACGTCCCCGGCGACCGTATGCCCACCGGACAGGTCCTCGACGAGACGACGTCGGCCTTGGCGTGCCTCGACTCGGTCGACCGGCGCACCGACTTCGTGCGCCGCTGGCATCAGCTTCGAGAGCGACAGAACGACGACGGGACCCGCCGCGGCCTAGGACTCTCCCTCTATTTCCACGGGGCGGGGTTCACCGGCAATGGCGAGCGCCGCATGAAGTCGCCGGCGACGGCGCGCCTCGACGCCGCGGGCCGGATCCAAGTGCTGTCTGCGATGACCGATATGGGCCAGGGGAGCGTGATCGTCTTCCGTCAGATCGCGGCCGAGTCCGGCGGAGTGACTTTCGAGGACCTCGCCTTTCCCGAACCCGACACCCGGGATGTCCCCAATTCCGGGCCGACGGTCGCTTCCCGCACCACGATGATCGTCGGCGAGCTCGTTTCGCGCTCGGTTCAAGGGGTTTCTCGAACCCTCGCCGGCTGGTGGGGCGAGAAGCATCCGGAAGCCGCGCCGGTTCGGATCTCCGGCGGCCGAGTCCGCGGTGGCGACGGCTCGGACCATGCTTTCCGAGACGTCGCCCAGGCCTACCTCCGTGAGGTCGGTCCCCTGAGTGTTACCGTCGAGCACGAGCCGCCTCCCGGCCCCGCTTTTGATGAATCGACCTACCAGGGACCGGCCTATCCGACCTATGCCTGGGGCGCCGACGTCGCCGAGGTGAAGGTCGATCCCGACACCCTCGCCGTGAAGCCGATCTCGGTGACCGTGGCGAGCGAAGTCGGTCGGGCCATCCACCCGCGCCTCTGTATCGGACAGATCGAAGGGGGCACGCTCCAGGCAGTGGGGTGGGCCCTGTGGGAGGAGATCAAGATGGATCGCGGACGCTACCTCAACGATCGCCTCGCGACCTACATCATCCCCACCGCCAAGGATGCTCCAGATCTCGACGTCGAGCTGCTGGAGGCCGCCTACCCAGGCGGACCGTTTGGCGCCAAGGGAATCGGGGAGCTGCCGATGGATGGTGGCGCACCGGCCATCGTGGCCGCAATCGAAAACGCCACCGGTCTGGTCCTCGACGAGATTCCCGCGACCCCGGAACTCCTGGTCTCGGCCGAGATCGAAGCCTCCGTCACTTCGAAGGGAGAGCGTTCCTAGTGCCCACTGAATCTCGTGTCCTACCCCTCGAGGTCAATGGCGTGACGACCAGCGTCTCGACTTCGCCCGACGACCGTCTTCTCGATGTCTTGCGGGAGAACCTGGAACTCACCGGTACGAAGGAAGGCTGCGGCGAAGGGGAGTGTGGCGCTTGCACCGTCCTCCTCGACGGCGAACCGGTCCTGTCCTGTCTGGTCCCGGTCGGTCAATGCTCGGGTCGCCGGGTGGAGACGGTCGAGTGGGTGGCCGAACGCGATCCTGAGTTGCTCGACCGCATGACGGTGGCGGGTGGCATCCAGTGCGGCGCCTGCACTCCCGGCATCGTGGTGACGCTCTACGCGCTCCGCCAGCGCCAGCCAGATCCGAGCCGAGACGAGATCCGCGAAGCGCTCGCCGGCAACCTCTGCCGTTGCACCGGATACGAGGGGATC
>JAIOJS010000270.1 GCA_019911795.1 Thermoanaerobaculia bacterium
AAGTCCGGTGGACGTCCTCTCGTCGTTGTTGGTGGAGGTCGGGTGATGAGAATCTCTCGGCTCAGCGCATCGGAATATCCCGAGGCCGGGCGAGCCGGCGACGATCCTCGGCCGCCGCCGCGTGGTCAGGATCGAGCGAGAGGTGCGATCCAATACGGTAGCGGCTCCTTCGAGGTTCCCAGCCAGGAGGAGAGCGACTCCCCATAGGCGGGTAGCCGGTCGGATCTAAGGATATCGATCGAGATCAAGAAAACTGGAGTACCACGATCAAGGCTATGGGACGGGGGGGCAGACGAGAATACGGAGAGGAGGCGTGATGCCTCCCCCCCGCAGTTGCTCTCGATCTAGGAGGGGACCCGGAAGCAGCCTCGATGGGAGACCAGATCCGAGTCGAGGGACCCTCCTCTGGGATCAGAACTCGAAACGGATACCCGCTTCGAACGATCGAGGGCGAGAGTAGTTGAGGGCATCTCCGACGCTGGCCGAGCCACAACCCTCGATGTTGGTGCAGACCGTCGTGACCTGCTCCGAATCGAAGGTGTTGAAGATCGCGGCGATCAATTGGGCGCGGACGGAGCCGAGCTCGATGCCCTTGGTGAGTTGTAGGTCGAGGTTGTACCGCGGGTCCTCGAAGCGACGACTGCCCCGGGGTTCGATGAAGTGACGACCGTAGGGTGCAAGACCAGCAGTTACCGCACTCTCAGTGACGTTATAGGCCGCCTTGTCGGACCAGAATCCGTTGAACCCGAGGCTTGTATCCCACGGCATCAGAACGAAACCGGTGAGCTTGAAGCGGTTACGCCGGTCGTCGGACAGATAGCCGTAGCGGTTCTCGAAGTGGGCCGGGAAGTAGTCGTAGTCGACACCGGCGTTCTGGGTGCCTTCGACGCTGCCTTTGGACTCGGACCAGGTGTACGAGGCTTTCAGGTTGAGCCAGTTGGGATGCCGGGTCTCAAACTGGAGCGTCACGCCCTCGTACTCGCGGGTGAGTTCGGGAAGGTTCGCCATCACATAGAAGTCACAGGCAGCGTTGGGATCTCGCCCCGCGATGTTGCCATTGCAGGTGTCCTCGAAGATGTCGTCCGTTTCCTTCTTGATGTAGGTCAGTTCCAAGGAGGTTCGGTCGTACAGCTCCCGCTCCACGCCGATCAGGATCTGGTCCGAGTACATGGCGCTGATGTTGGGATCGATCTCGTTGGGTGCTCCGCTGGTGAGGTCACCGAACTTCCACCATCCCGCCGGGTCGTGCCCGGTGGGGTCCGAAATGATGACGCCAGGGTTGGACGACACGCCGAAGAGGATCGGGGCCATCGAGCACTGGCTGGTGGGTAGACCGGTGATCGCCTCAGTCCAGGAGCAGGAAACCCACTGCTCGGAGGGAGGTGCTACCGCATTGCGAGCGAAGCTCGGAAGGGTCAGAGCGTTGGGATGCATGAAGCGTCCCACCGACCCCCTCGCCACCGTCTTGCCATCACCCGTGATGTCCCAGGCGAAGCCGAGGCGCGGTTGCAGCTTGTCGAGGGTGGCGACCTGCCCTCCGGCATCGGTGTCGTAGCTCACGTCGTCGTAGCGAATCCCCGCCTTCACGGTGACCTGGGAGGTGATGCGCCAGGAGTCCTGGACGAATCCACCGAGGACTTCTCCCGTGTCTTCCTCCTGAGAGGCGTCGGGGAAGGTCTGGAACAGATAGGGCCCGACCACCGAGGAGTCGTCGTAGAAGATCAACTCTCCCGTCGTGTTGTTGGAAGAACGAAAGAACAGGTCCGTGTACTCGACCCCGGCCTTGAACTCGTGACTTCCCGCCAACTCATCGGCGAAATAGGTGAGGGTGGATCGTAGTTCGTCGCGGTCGCGGTCCGAGAACTGGGCGTTGGTGTAGTTCTGACTCGACACATTCGTGGCGAGGTCCAGGATGCCGGGAGTGTCAAGGTCGCCGCTCTGCGGGAAGGCGTTGAGTTCTTGACGCAGAGCCTGGGCCTTGATGTCCCAGAAGAGGAAGGGACTGATGATGCCGTCGAGCGAGAGGCTGAACAGATCTCCACCTTGCTCTTGGAAGCTCAGGGTATCTAGCGTGTCCTGGGGGGTGCCGACGATATTGGAGAAGTCCGCCGGGTCCGCACTGTACTTGCCGATGACCTGCCAGCTCGGGGTGAGCTGCCAGGTACCCTTGGCGAGCCAGGTGTTGGACTCCACCTTGAGCGCTACCGGATCTCCGGAGTTGGTCCGCTCGGCGTCGAAGACCTGTCCCGCGAGGAAGAACCAGAACTTGTCCTGGAGGATCGGTCCGCCCAACGTAGCGTTGACGTCGAGCTGTTCGTTCTTGCTCGAATCGGGATCGAAGTGATCGCCGCTCTGCGTGAATGAGGTGTCCCGATAGCGTCCGTCCAGCGTTCCAGAGAAGGCGTTACCGCCTGATTTGGTGATGACGTTGACAACACCGCCCGTGGCCCGACCGAACTCCGCCTCGAAGCCGCCGGTGTGGAAGGCCATCTCCTGAATGGCATCGAAATTCAGTTGAATTCCGAAGGTTGCGGTAACCGGGTCGGTGGTGTCGATACCATCGACAAGGTAAGTGTTCTCATCGGTGGTCGATCCGAAAACCATGGCGTTGCCACCGCTCGAAGTGGCTCCGGCGGCTTGGTCGAATACCGAGTTGTAGGACCGATTGGTCGAGCCGATGGAGGTGGCCTGGAGGAATTCCTCGGTGTAGGTCTGCGTCATGGAGACCTGCTCGGTGTCTACAACCGGCGTCTCGGTAGTGACGATGACCTCGTCTCCGAACGAAGCGGATGCCATCGTCACGTGGAGTTCGGTGGTTCCGTTGAGCCGGACCTCGACCGCCGAACGCTCCTGGGACACAAACCCATCGAGGTCGAGGCGAACGACGTACACGCCGGGAGTCAAGCGAGGATACTGGAAGGCGCCGTCGCCGTCTGTCGTCGTCGTCTGCGTGCCTCCGATCTGACTCGGTGACTGAACAGTCACGATCACGCCCGGGAGGGCGGCCCCGGTGGAGTCTCGGGCCTCTCCCGCTAGGCGTCCGGTGGTTTGGGCTACGGCTGCAGTTGTCAGCAGTAGTGCGAGGGAACTCGCGAGGATGGTGAATCTCATGTTGCCTCCTTGCCGGTAGGTTTTTTCGGTCCCGTCGTTGACGAGGCCGATCGTTGCAGGGGTGATTCGCAAGATGAGTGCCAGGAGAGGATGCGATCATTAAGCCATTCTTAGTCAATAACTTAGAGATACGTACATTCTTCTTTTTGCAACGTTGAAATCCAAGAAAACCAGCGAAAAACAACGCTTTGTTGAACTGCGAAACCACTGTCAACCGGCGAGAGTCGAGCGATTACCTGAACAAGCCGATATAGTCTGCAGATGTCGATACCGGATCCCAGCAACGTTGATCCGAACTCCTCTGGGGAGCGTCTCGAGTTCTGCTTAGCCCTGCCCGATTGGCTCGAACAGCTTCGCCTCGGGGTGGCCGATCGGCGCTTCGACGATGACGAGGCCCGGATGGGGTGGGTCGTAGATCTGGCTCGCCGCAACGTCGCTGAAGGCACGGGAGGACCCTTCGCCGCCGCCGTCTTCGACGGGCAGAGTGGATTCCTGGTAGCCCCGGGGGTCAATCTAGTGGTCACCGCCCGAGCATCGATTGCCCATGCCGAGGTCGTCGCCCTTACCCTCGCGCAGCGGCGGCTTGTTACTCATGACCTCGGCTCAGCTGGCTCTTTCGAGCTCTTTACTAGTACGGAGCCCTGCGCCATGTGCCTCGGCTCCATTCCCTGGTCCGGAGTGAAGCGAGTTGTGTGTGCGGCCGCTGGCGAGGACGCTGAGTCGATCGGCTTCGATGAGGGAGCCAAGCCCACTGACTGGGTAGCGAGCCTGGAGAACCGAGGGATCCGAGTGGTCCGGGAGTTGCTGCGTGAGCAGGGACGAGCGGTTCTCTCCGACTACGCTGCCTCCGGCGGGATCATCTACTAGGGTTGATCGGACCCTGAGTCACGGTTGGAGTCCTGGTCACCGCTCGCGGAGTGATTGAGTCGATAGAGACGCAGCCGTTCATAGATCCTTCGCGGGGGAAGCGTATTGAGATAGGCCTTGACCCACGGCTCGGTTCCTTTGGCGAGTTCGTCGGCGCGCTTCCAAGCCTCTTCAGCGGGCAGGCCGGCGAGGCTGAGCAAGCGAGCTTGAACGGCCTCTACGATGGGGGACGGTTGGTTGGGGGTCGTTTGCACCTGGTCCAGTTCGAGTAGGGCGGAAGCCAGCTCACGATCGAAGGCGATCGGTTCGAAGGACTCGGGGCTTTCGAGCCAAGACTCCACCAAGGCGAGTCGAGCGGCGGATCTAAGGTCACTCCAAGGGTAGGCGTTGGCGATGGCGGCTTGCGAATAGGTTCGCGCCCAATCGGGCTGGCCCATGGCGAGCGCGGCTCGCGCGGCGGGATATGAGATCGGGATCGAGAATCCGGCCTCCTCGGACATCTGTTCCCAGAGTCGTACCGCGTTGCGATCGACCGCATCCCACGTACTGCGTTGGCCATCGAGCACTAACTCGATACGCTCGGCGGCCTCGGAGTTGTAGTTCCCGATGGGGGGCGTCTCGAAGAGCGTCTTCATCTTGTGCAGGGCGAGGAAACCCTCGAGGGGATGCGCTCCCAATCGGCGAGCCTGGGCCGTCCAGTGGGATTCCTTCGAGAGAACTATCTTGTCGACCGGTAGGAGTTGATCCCGAGCGATAGCCTCGGCGAAGGCACGAGCGAGGAGCGCCTGTCCCCTGAGACTGGGGTGCACATGATCGTAGAAGAACTCCCAGTCGGGGGCTCCTCCGGCCTTCGCCTCAAAGAGGACCCTGGGATCGACCAGCGTGACGCCGAATCGATTCGCCAGTTCGACGATGTCGCTACTGCGGTCGGTAGGGGCACGCCAGGGCATGGCGTCTAGGTCCCGTGCCTTTCGGTACTCGATGTCGGCTTCGGCTCGCCGACCGAGAGCGTCGAGAGCTTCCGCCCGAACGTAGGTGGTACCCGCGTGACGCTGTTCTACCTCCTGCAGCCGGTCGAGTTCGTCGAGGGCCGCCTGCGGATCCGTGGCGAGGAGTTCCCGAGCGCCCTTGACCCGGAGGTCGAAGTCCGTCCAGCCCGATTCGGGTTGGTCGTGCCACGATGCGATCGGATAGAGCCCCCTTTCGAGATTGACCAGAGTCGAGATCGCGATCGGCACGTCAGCCTCCTGGGCCGTTTCGATCAGTGCGGAGAGATTCGCGGTGAGAGTCTTTCGCGCCGCTTGGTGGAGCGGCCCGTAAGGCTCGACCAGGTCGACACCCGCCATCAGCTCGATCAGGTTTCGACGCTGTTTGGCATGGGTGTCGGGGGACGGCAGGAGAGCACCCTGAATCAGCTGCCCCACCGCCGTGCGACGGAGTCGGTAGATCCACTGCATCGACGTGACCGTCGTACCGAGATATTGCCGCGAGGCAACCCCGGAGGCTCCGAAGAGCTCGTTGTGACCGGCGTAGACGAGCACGAGGTCGGGTTCCAGCTGGGCAATGGCGCGTTGTCCGATGATGCGAACCGGAAAGCTGGCCACCGCCGTCACTCCGAGGTTGATGACCTCGACGTTGCGGTCGGGGACGGCCTCGTCCAGCATCAGTTCGAGGAACTTGGAGGAAGTCAGGTTGCGGGGCAGGGGGAATCCCTCGACCGAGGATGCGCCGAGAAATAGGACGCGGTAGGTATCGGCTGCCTTGGGACGCCGCACCAGTTCACGACGGTGGGCGCCGACGGTCTCCGTTCCATCG
>JAIOJS010000271.1 GCA_019911795.1 Thermoanaerobaculia bacterium
GCACGACAACAGCGGCCCGAACTGGACCACGAAATACGGCGACGCGCGTCTGCTGACTTTCAGCTACGACAAGGTGTTCTGAGCGGAAACAGAGCGCCCCCAATCGGTAACGCCGACTGGAAGCCGGCGCTACATTCGGGCGTATTCACCCTGGCTACACCGCCACCGGCGCCTTGATGCCAGGGTGTGGGTCGTAGCCCTCCAGGGTGAAATCCTCGTATTTGAAGGCGAACAGATCGGTCACTTCCGGATTGAGCCGCATCGTCGGCAGGGCGCGCGGCTCCAAGAGGACACCCGCCAGCACGGCACGCTCGGACTCCTCGCTATGCGGTAGGGCCTTTGGCGGTTGTAGGGTATCGATCATGAATCTCGGGTCGCGGTCAGGTGTGGTCTACTCTGAGCCGATGCCACGCCTACCTCGGAGAACGATTCTCGCGAGGGGTCTGGAGCCGGGCGCAGGCCGGCCAGTCTAGCACGCAGGATGGCCGACCACGGGGCGCTTCAGGGAGGTCTAGGAGGGTCACTCGGGAGCTCGACGCGCCAGCGCTAGAGCGAAGGTGTCGAGTTCTTCGAACCAATCGCAGAGAGTTAGACCCACCGCCTCCAACATCGACTCCACGCCCGGCCGTCGGTACTTGGAGCTGATCTCGGTCAAGATCTCCTCTCCCCTCTCGAGCCGGATCTCGAGGGCGAGTTCATCGAGTCGAACCACCTGAGAATCCGGAGACGCCAACCGCATCTCGATGCGCTCCTCTTCTGGTTCCCAGATCGCCCGATGAACGAAGGATGAGGGCTCGAAATCGCCGTGGGTGACCCGATTGACGACCCGCAGAATATTGCGGTTGAACTCAGCCGTTACCCCAGCCGAGTCGTTGTACGCAGCCTCGAGGAGATCGACGGGCTTGACCAGGTCGACACCGAGCAGGAAGTAGCCTCCCGGTGACATGGCGGCGGCGATGCGACCCAGGAGCTCGGTCGCGGCGGTGGGCTCGAAGTTCCCGAGGGTGCTTCCGAGGAAAAGCACGAGGGCGTCGGACGATCCCAGTCCGTGCAAATGGCCGGCGGAGAAATCGTCGACCACCGCGTGAACCGCTAGCTGGGGGTACTCATCGGTGAGAGCCAGCGCCGTCCGTCGCAGTTCAGCTTCGCTGACGTCGAGAGGGATGTACCGCCGTAGGGTCCCACGGGCGGCGAAGGCATCGAGGAGCCGACGGGTCTTGGTCGCGGTCCCAGCTCCGATTTCGACCAACTCACCCACTCCGGTCTCGGCCGCGATGCGATCAGCCACACGGTTCAGAAGGGCTGCCTCGGCCCGCGTCGGGTAGTACTCCGGGAGCCGCGTGATCTCGTCGAAGAGCTGCGAACCGAGATCATCGTAGAAGAAGCGTGAGGGCAGGCGTCGCGGCGTCTCCGTGAGCGCCGTCGCGATCTCGCGAAGATCCCGCGCGTGGTCCGCTCGCCCTAGGCGCACTTCCAGCGTCGCCCGGTCTCCCAGGACGATCTCTTGGTCGCTCGGGTGGATCAGATCGCTGGAAAGAATGGAATGTCTAGGGTGAGTGACGGTGGTCAACGTTGCCTCCTACGATAAGCTCGAGTTCGGGTTGATGTTACCCTCCCGGTTGATGAAGGCGTCTCCGGAGACGCAGAGAGGAGCCGAGACCATGACGATCAAACTCGTAGCCCCACCGACTCCGTCGGACCGTCGCAAACCGGACTCTCGTCCTACGTCCGTCGTCGTCGATGCGAACGGGTACCAGCGAGTCCGTGCCGCGACCGAGTCGTTGGCCGGCCCACTCGCCACAGAAGACTACGTGGTTCAGTCGATGCCGGATGTGAGTCCGACCAAGTGGCATCTCGCCCACGTCACCTGGTTCTTCGAGACCTTCGTCTTGACCCCGCATCTGAAGGGGTACGCGCCATTTGATCCCGCCTTTCACTTCCTCTTCAACTCCTACTACCTCGGGGCCGGAGAGCGCCACTGCCGTGATCAAAGGGGCTACATCAGTCGTCCCACCGTGACCGAAGTCTATGAGTATCGAGGTCATGTCGATCAAGCGATGGCGCGACTTCTGACTGAACTGGAGTCCCACCCCGAGCGAGAGGAGGTTCGGCGCGTCACCGAGATCGGGCTGCATCACGAGCAACAGCACCAGGAACTCCTGCTGACCGATATCAAGCACGTCCTTTCGGTCAACCCGTTGCGACCGCGGTACCTCGAATCCGCGTCGCCGGCTGGTGATCCCAGTCGTCCGGATCCCCAGGAGCCGGTCGAGCCGATTCGCTGGATCAGTTTCCCCGAAGGACTCGTCGATATCGGCACGGATCCCGGTTCGGGGTTTGCCTACGACAACGAGAGCCCTCGGCATCGGTTCTTCGTCCAGGGATTCGACATCGCCGACCGCCTGGTGACCAACGGCGAGTTTCTCGCATTCATGGAGGACGGTGGCTACCAGCGTGGAGATCTCTGGCTTTCCGAGGGCTGGGCCGCGGCCCGAGCCAACGATTGGAGCGAGCCCTTCTATTGGGAACGACGCGACGACCGGTGGCAACTCTTCACTCTAGGCGGGATGCGCGACGTCGATCCCAACGAACCGGCCTCCCACATCAACTACTTCGAGGCCGACGCCTACGCCCGTTGGTGCGATACACGACTGCCTTCCGAGCAGGAGTGGGAGGTTGCGGCGCAGGGAACCCCCATCGCCGGCAACTTCGTCGAATCGGGACGACTGCACCCCGGGCGAGTGAGTTCCCCCGGTGTTTCCTCGCATGCCTTGGATACCCATCAGGCCGCGGACGCCAATCAGAATCAGGACGATGCCGACCAACCCCGCGTCCGCCAGCTCTTCGGAGACGTCTGGGAGTGGACCCGCAGTCAGTACTCCCCCTACCCCGGCTACCGCGCCGCCGAGGGCACCCTCGGTGAGTACAACGGTAAGTTCATGAGCAACCAGTTCGTGCTCCGCGGTGGCTCCTGCGTCACGCCGGTCAGCCACATCCGTCCGACCTACCGCAACTTCTTCCCGGCGGCGACGTCCTGGCAGTTCAGCGGAATCCGTCTGGCCCGGGATCGATAGGACGCTGGTACCGGAGGCGGGATTCGAACCCGCATGCTCTTGCGAGCGAAGGATTTTAAGTCCTCTGCGTCTACCATTCCGCCACTCCGGCCCGGGACACTGAATCATAGCCTGCCGACGATACCGTTCCCGAGCCCAGCCCCGGCTCGACCAGCGCATCTCCTGCGTTGCCGACGGTTTGTGATTTTCTTCATAGTTTCAAGGGCAGACCACTGCTAGCCTCCTCTCTATGAGCAGATCAGACCTTCTCCGGGGGGCGCGGCGAGGCGGCGTCACGGTGGCCTTCCTCCTCGCGCTTGGCCTCCTCCTTTCGCTTGGATTGCCCGCCGTCGTCGGTGCGGCCGACCTCACCCTCTGCGACGATAGCCTCGCGCCCGGTTTCCAGGATTGGAGCTGGGCGGTCCACGATCTCGCCAACCCCAGCCCGGTGGCGACCGGATCTCTTTCGATCTCCTGGGAACCGGACGGTTGGGCGGGGCTCTACTTCCACGCTGACGCGCCCCTCGACCTCGCGGACTGGTCGGACGTGGAGCTGGCGATCCACGGCGGTGCCACGGGAGGGCAGCAGATCCGGCTGACCCTGCAACTCGCCGACGTGTCGTTGGGAGAGGTTTTCCTGGCGCCGGCGCCCGCCGGGACCTGGCAGACGCGCACCCTCGACCTTCGCGCCGCCGGTGGTGTCCTGAAAGATGATGCCGTCGAAGGTCCCGCTGATCATGCCGGCGGCGACCAACCGACCCTCTTCCTCGACGACATCGTCCTGATCGAGGACGACTCCGTGCCTCCCCCACCGACTAGCGCCACGGTGACGGTCGACCCCAATGCCAACCGTCGTCCGATCAACCCCCTGATCTACGGAGTCAACTTCGGGGAGGCGACCCGCATCGGCGAGGTCGGCTACCCCATCCGGCGCTGGGGCGGCAACTCCGTCACGCGCTACAACTGGCAAGTGGCGGTTCACAACACCGCCTCCGACTACTTCTACCAGAACATCGTCGATGATGTCGCGGACCCCAACCAGCTGCCCCACGGATCCAGCTCCGACCAGTTCGTCGACGAGACCCTGGCCGCCGGCGCCGAGGTGGTGATGACCGCGCCCGCGATCGGTTGGACTCCGGTTCCGATCCGCGAGAAGCGCTGGGGATTCTCGGTGGCGGCTTACGGCGCCCAGCTGGAAGACGAGTGCAGCTTCTACGATCCGAATCCGCCGGGCTGGTGTACGGCGGACAGCGGCGACGGTACCTGCGACCCGGTGAGCAACACCACCGGTTTCTGCTCTCCCGACGGGTTGATCGTGGGCAACGACCCGACCGATACCTCCCAGGCGATCACCGGGACCTTCATCTCCGACTGGGTCACTCACCTCATCTCGCGGGTGGGCACGGCGGCGCAGGGCGGCGTGCGCTACTGGGCGGTCGACAACGAGCCGATGCTCTGGGACTCCACTCATCGCGACGTCTTTCCCGATCCCTTGACCTACGACGGGCTGTGGAGCCGTACCCTCGAGGTCTCGAACGCCATCAAGTCCGCGGATCCCAGCGCCAAGGTCCTGGGACCGGTCGTTTGGGGATGGTGTGCCTTCTTCTCCTCAGCTTCCGATGCCGCCTTCCCCAACGGCAGCTGCGTCGACGGACCCGATCGTCAGGCCCACGGTGGAATGGCCCTTCTCCCGTGGTACCTGCAAGAGGTCTGCACCACGGGTGGGACCACGGGGACGCGCCCGATCGACTACCTCGATGTGCACTTCTACCCTCAAGGCGGCGTGGCCGGACTGCCGGGATCGGACAGCGAGGATCCCACCACCGCGGCCCGCCGCCTGCGATCGGTCGCTGAACTCTGGGATCCCACCTACACCTCGGAATCCTGGGTCTCCGAACCCATCTACCTCATTCCACGCCTACGCTCCTGGATCGACACCCACTGCCCCGGCGTCGGCCTCGCCATGACCGAGTACAAGTGGGGCGGCGACGACGGCGCGAGCAGCGCCCTCGCCCACGCCGAAGTCCTCGCCCTCTTCGGACGCGAAGGCGTCGACCTCGCCACCCGCTGGGTGGCACCCGAGCCCAACAGCCGCGTCGAAGACGCCTACGAACTCTTCCTCAACTACGACGGCGCCGGCACGGGGATCGAAGGCGACAGCGTCCGCGCCACCTCCGATGTTCCCGGATCGCTGGGAACCTACGCCATCGTTGGACCCGACGGCAGCCTCTGGACCATCCTCATCAACCGAGACACCGTCGCCCTGGACACCGACGTGCTCGTCCAGGGCGGACTCCTCGCCGGCAATGCCGCGGTCTACGGCTACGATGGCGCTTCGCCCCTGGCCTCCCTCGGTACCGTTCCCATTAGCGGAGGCGGTTCCGTCAACCTCACCATCCCGGCCCGTTCGGTGAGATTGGTGATCGCCCAGGTGGAGGCCGCGGCGGGGCTGATCTTCGCCGATGGTTTCGAAAGCGGGGACACCACCGCCTGGTAGTGGACGCCAGCGAGTAGGCCGCCCCTTGTAGCCACCTTCCCGGGCCCCGTCCACTCTGCACGGTAAGTACTCTGCGGACTTTCGGAATACCGAAAATCCCCCAGCCGTATTGCAGCTAGTACCCCGGGCCAACCGCCCAACTACTAGAACGTGATTCCCGATCAGTACCGCTGGATCGGGAGAACCAACGAACGAGGAGACTAGCCATGCTCCACCCCCTCGATCCAATCCAGATAGACCAAGTTCTCGATGCGGCCGAGGTCCTAGTGGACGCCGATGTCCGCATCGGAGCGATCTTCGACCGTATCGACTTCGACCACTGCTCTCCCGCCCAACTCGACCGCATCACCAACCTGGTGGATCGAAGTGTCGTTGCGGTCAGGCGGCGTCGCAGACCGCTCGCCGTCGTGGGCGAGGGGGATCCCTCCGTGTGCTGAGGCACCCAAGGCCTCGCGACCCTAGTGCTCCAGATCCTCCGGAAGAACAGCTGATGGAGGCGACGCCCGGATTCGAACCGGGGAATGAGGGTTTTGCAGACCCTTGCCTTACCACTTGGCCACGTCGCCTGAAAAGCTGACTCGCAAATCGATTCTCGAAGAGCAACTTGCGGGTCGGATCATACCGCGCCGAAAACGCGTGAGGCCGCCGGGGTGGGCGACCTCTTGCTCTGACGGTGATCCTAACAGTTTGGTTTAATGGAGCGGGAAACGGGATTTGAACCCGCGACCCCAACCTTGGCAAGGTTGTGCTCTACCACTGAGCTATTCCCGCTCGGGAGCGGAAGAATAGTTGGCTCCTCGGGAGGTGTCAACCCCTTTTCGGAGTCGAGTCCGCCTCCTCAGGGTTAGCCGATGGTGAAGCCGCCCAGGAACGCCGGGGACCTCACGATCCGAGGACGAAGGCGTCGCGAATCAGAGTGAATCGCCAGGCTTCGCCCTCCGCGTCCATGCCCAGGACGTCGAAGCGGCACTCGGGCGGCGTGTCGTCATAGCGCACCAGATAGAGCGAGGCCACCCGCCCGATGCGGGTCTGTTTGGAGCGCGGCACGGTCTCGATCGCTAGTCCGTACCGGTCGGTCTCCCGCGCTTTGACCTCGATGAAGCAGAGCGTATCCCCGTCCCAGGCGACGATGTCGATCTCTCCCGCGACATTGCTCAGGTTGCGTTCCTCGATCCGATAACCCTGGGTGACGAGCCATTCGACCCCAGCTTGCTCCGCAATTCGGCCGCGACCGTGAGTGTGCGCCTGGTCCGAGAATTCTTGCGGCGAGCGCGAACGGGCGACGACGGTTACCCTCGCTTCCAACGGGTTCCGTCGGGCGTATCTTCGAGGACGATGGAGAGTTCGGCCAGGCGGTCGCGAAGTTCGTCGGACCGGGCGAAGTCTCGTCGACGACGCGCTGCGTCGCGCTCATCGACCCAGCCCTGGATCTCTTCGTCACTGGGACCCTCGGCGGACGCCTGGGTCCACTGGGAGGGATCGAGGACGGCGAGTACCTGGTCAACCCGAGCGAGGGCCGTGAGGATCCTCTCCCGATCGCCGGCTCCCAGGCCACCCGACTCGATGACGATGTTGGTCTCCTTGATGAAACCGAAGAGTACGGCGAGGGCGGCGGATAGGTTGAGGTCGTCCGCCAGGGCGGCGCCGAAGTCGGAGGTCAGACCCTCGCACAACTCGGCCACCCGAGGCTTGGCTTCCCCACTCTCGACCGCATGCTGCAAGCGGAAGCGATGTTCGTCGAGCCGACGCAACGCCGCGCCCGAGGCCTCGATCGCCTCGAACGTGAAGTTCAGCTTCTGGCGGTAGTTGACCGAGAGCAGCAGGTAGCGCATCGCGCGCGGATCCTTGCCGAGGGCGAGGAGGTCCTTGAGGGTATAGAAGTTGCCGAGCGACTTCGACATCTTCTGTCCCTCGACGATCAGGTGCTCGGAGTGGAGCCAGACCTTGGCAAAAGGCTCGCCGGTGGCCGACTCGCTCTGCGCGATCTCGTTGTCGTGGTGCGGAAAGATGTTGTCGACGCCACCGCAGTGAATGTCGAAGGAGTTGCCGAGGTACTTCATGCTCATCGCCGAGCACTCGATGTGCCAACCGGGACGGCCGGGACCCCAGGGAGAATCCCAGGTCGGCTCCCCAGGTTTCGCAGCCTTCCACAGCACGAAGTCGCGAACATCGTCCTTGCCGTATTCATCGCTGGCCACGCGGTCGCCCTGTACCACCTGATCGACGTCGACGCCGGAGAGTTTGCCGTAGTCTTCGTCACTGGCGATTCGGAAGAAGACGGATCCTTCCTTTTCGTAGGCGTGGCCTCGAGCCACCAACTCCTCGGTGAGCTCGATCATCTCCGCGACGTGGTGGGTGGCGCGGGGGTACTCCTGCGCCGGCTGGACGCGCAGGGTCGCGAGGTCCTCGAAGAAGGAGGCGATGAAGGGTTCGGTGTACTCGTCGAGGCCGAGTCCGGCGGCATGGGCGCCCTGAATGGTCTTGTCGTCCACATCGGTGAGGTTCATGACCTGGTGCACCTCGTAGCCCAGGTACTCGAGGCTACGACGCAGGATGTCCTCGAACAGGAAGGTCCGCAGATTTCCGATGTGGGCATGGTTGTAGACGGTCGGTCCACAGGTGTAGAGGCCCACCTTGCCGGCCTGGGCGGGCGCCAGCGCCTCGACCCGTCGACCGAGGGTGTTGAAGAAACGAGGGGTCATGCCGCGGGATCCAGGGGTCGACGAACTCACCGAACCACTCGGATCGACCCACCAAACCAGCCGATGTCACTGCGGGCAGCACCGTTGGGACCGAAAGCGCTGGTGTTGGTGAAGAGGAGCGACCCGGTGCCGGCGGACTGAACCGAGAACACGAACCGGAGCACGGTCGCGCTGCCGCTGGCCCCACTGATGTTGCCGAGGCGACTGACGCCCACGACCAAAGTGCCGGCAACCGTCTCCGTCACCTGCAACGAAGTCGGACTACCGTCCGCGTTGAGGAAGGGGCCCTCTTCGGCCGAGACGAAGGAGAGCTGGGCGGTGGGATAGGTCAGGTCGAAGCCCGCGCCGTAGAGTCCCGTCATCTGGTCGGCGTTGACCTGGAGGACAAAGGTCGTGGTGCTGCCGGGATTCTCGTGGGCCATCAGCATGCGATTGACGCCACTCGCTGCGTCCGCGGTGAAGGTGACGCCGGGGGTAGGTCCGGACGGCGGCGGAGTGGGACTACTACCACCTCCTCCACTACAGGCGGAGATGAAGACGATGGCCAAGATAGCCAGGAGACGCCAGGTCCACTGAGCAGCTATTCCAGTTCTGATGAATCCTACGGCTTTCACGATTCCTGCTCCCGTATGAGGCGCCGGAGCGCCCGCTTCGCTCTCTCGCGACGTAAACCCTTCAGATGATCTACGAAGAGAACACCATCGAGGTGATCGAGTTCATGGCAGATGGCTCTCGCGAGCCAACCGTCCGCTTGCAATGTATGACGCTCGCCATGGAGGTCCTGATAGGTGACTGATACCTGGGTCGGTCGCGTGACCTTCTCCGTGAAGTCCGGAATGGACAAGCAACCCTCGGCCTCGACACCCTCGCCCTCCCCCGAGGTTATCTCAGGGTTGATCAGGACGTAAAACTCGGACTCCTCTTCACCTACGGAGAGGTCGACGAGTGCGATTCGCGATTCGACCCCGATCTGGGGCGCAGCGAGTCCGATGCCCGGGGCCGCGATCATGGTCTCCTTCATGTCGGCGACCAGAGTCGCGATCTCCTCGTCGAACGTCTCGACTTCGACACAACGTACTCTCAGCACCGGGTCGGGATAGATCCGGATCGGCAACCTGGCCATGCTCGTCTCCCTACCGGCCGGCCTGGAGGCGTGCTACCGACTGAGCTACCTCTCGGTCATTCGACTCACGCCGCAGCAGATCGAGGAAGCCGCGAGGGTCGGGATTGCCGGTGAGGCACTTCTCGACGCCCTTCTGGTCGAGGCTGAGGAGCAGGGCTCGCTTCGAGCGAACGATGTAGTCCGCGGGCCACGGCTTGTGCTGAAAAAGCGCTTCTTCGCCGATCACCTGTCCTGGACCGAACATGCGAATGTCGATGGCACCTTCGCCCGCCTTGGGGATCTGCGCCTGGATTTCGCCCAACGCGACGATATAGAGGATCTCTTTGGTAGCACCTTGGGAGATCAACTCGAAGGTACGGTCTCGGTTCAGGACCTGCACCGCGCGAAAGAGAAGGCGCAGTTGGTCGCCGTCGAGATCACGCCCGAAGCGCGTCCTGGCCAGTGCATTCCAGATGGCATCAAATTCCATCACGGCGGTGCCACTGGCCTCGTCTCCCACCTGACCCTCGAGAAAGCCTTCGAGGGCACCCTTGCGTTTGCGCTCCAGGGACCTGAGGTGCTCGAACCGAAGCACCTTCTTCTCGAGGGTGTCGTCCATCGGATTCAGTCGACGAGCCTTGGTGAGGATGGCTAGGGCCCGCTCGTAGAAACCATCATCGGCGTACTCATCAGCCACGAAGACGTACTCGTCGACCGCCTTGGTGACCTGCTTGAGCCCCAGATAGACATCCGCCAGCTTCAGGTGGTCGTGGATATCCTTGCGGAACTCGATGCGCTCCTTGAGGCGGTATTCCGCTTCTTCATAGCGCTCCAGGACGATCAAGTCGTCGATCGTGTACTCCTGCTCTTCGTTTTTCTTGCCGAAAAGCTTCTTGATCACCGGTTCACTCCTCCTCTTCTCGCCCCGGGGAATCGACCTCTTTAGGTGACAGATTGTGGTCTCCGAGTGGTCGCAGTATAGCGCAAATCGGTCTGGACAGCCCATCTGTACTGCCCATACCGTCCTGGCATACTAGTTGCTGTAGAAGTTGGCGTCCTTCACCTCGAAGGATGTACCGACAGGAGACACACCATGACCCAACGCACCTCGCTTATTACGCTCGCAACACTGACGGCCCTGATTCTGACCGCACCGGCCTGGTCTCAGGATGACGAAGGACGCTACGGCTTCTTTAGCGTCGTCGAAGGCAGCGCCACCGTAACCCAGAACGGGGAGCGCAGCGAAGTCGAACAGAACTACCCGCTGATGACTGGCGACAAGCTGTTTACATCCTATGAGAGCCGGGTCGAGGCCGTGCTCCCGGATTCGACCGTTCTTCGCCTCGGCGGCAACGGTGTCCTGGACTTCAGCCAACTCGCCTACTCCGGCGACGCTTCCGGAGATTCTCTGGGAACCCAGCTCTATCTCGACAAGGGTGAGTTGGTCTTGACCGTGCCCCAGGATACGGTCGGGGCGGCCCAGACCCGTGTCGACACTCCCAACGCTACCGTCTACCTGGTCGAACCCGGCACCTACGTGGTCGAGTCCAAAGGCTACGTCACCTCCGTCGTCGTACGGAGTGGCTCGGTGGACCTGCTGACCCGTGATGAGTCGATCGTCGTTTCAGAGCGTGAGGAGGCGAGGGTCACCGGCATCAATTCGCCGCGAGTAGAACTCGTCTACGCGCGCTCGGCAAGCCGTTTGGAACAGTGGTCCGACCAACTCGACCGACTGGCCGGTGGATCCGGCTCCAGTCAGTACGTCGATCGCACTCTTAGCTATTCGTCGGCCTCCCTCAGCCGCAGCGGCAACTGGTACACCGAGAGCAGCCAGACCTTCTGGCGTCCGCGAGTGTCGGTGGATTGGGCCCCCTATCGTTCCGGTCGCTGGGTCTACACCCCGAGCGGTACGACCTGGGTCTCCTCCGAGCCTTGGGGCTGGGTCCCTCACCACTACGGTTCCTGGGACTATCACAACAGCTACGGTTGGGTGTGGTATCCCGGACGGATCTATCGCCCAGCGTGGGTCTACTGGTACTGGGGATCTGACCGTGTCGGCTGGTGTCCCACCGGCTACTACACGCGCTACTACGGTCGCCGCCACTACGGGTCTTCGTATGCCTCCATCAACTTCCGCATCGGCGTCCACGGCTGGGCCGGTGGCCACGTCCGTGACTACGATCGCTGGAGCTTTGTCGACTCCAACCGCGTCTACGATCGCCACCTTCGCAATCAGATCCGCGATGGACGGCACACTCGGGATCACTATCGCAGCGACGTCGTACCCCGCGGGCTGATCACGACCGATACCCGTGGACTTCGTCCCGACGCCGTGCGACAGCAACCGCGCGCCGCGATCGAGATCCTTCAACGACGGGGCGAGGGACATGACTCGAACCAACGGATCGCCAGTCGACGGGACCTTCCGGACGTCTCCGATTTCGTGGCGCGGCGAGACAGTACTTCCCGCGAGACCCTTCGCGAAGCGATGCCGGTAAGTGATCGTTCCGATCGGCCGAGCCGCAGCGACGCCACCGATCGACCGAACCGTTCGGATCGCTCAGACCGTTCGGATCGGAGCGCCTCGGCGCGACGGGACGGCGAAGGAGTGCGGTCCGTGACATCCAGTCGCGACGGTGGGGTCCAGGCAACCCGGGGAGAGCGTCCGACGTCCAGCGTCGGTTCGCGCTCTGACGATACAGGTCGCCGTGAAGTCAGGGCTGACTCCGAGGCTCCTTCGCGGACTCGCACCACGCTCTCGACCGCTCCAAGAGACTCCGGCGAGGATCGCTCCCGGACCGTGGAACGGCGGGAGGTCAAGCCCTCCGGTGAACGCTCCGACTCACGGAGTCCCCGAGCGACCACCGGTGGACCAAGCCGTACCGTCGGCTCGAGAGGAGAGAGTTCTACCGACCGCACGGTGAGAACGGTACGCCCAAGTGCCGAGGACAGCCG
This sequence comes from Thermoanaerobaculia bacterium, assembly GCA_019911795.1. Lineage (GTDB taxonomy): Bacteria > Acidobacteriota > Thermoanaerobaculia > Multivoradales > JAIOJS01 > JAIOJS01. Next base: position 12,310 of record JAIOJS010000271.1, read on the forward strand.
GGGTCGTGAGGTCAAGCCTCGCGATCAGGGTCGGGCCACGACAACCCCTAGGACCCCAACCCGAGACCGAGAGATCGTCCGTCGGGTGGTCGAGGGGTCACGCCCCCGCACCGAGGGGAATCGCTCGACCGAGGCCCAGCGGCCCGTCACCAGGGAGCCGCGCTCGAACCCGGCGGTTGAATCCCGCGGCGCAGACCGCACTCCCGATCGTCGAGTGACGACTCCGCGGACGAGCTCTCCCCGAGAGACGACGCCACGGACGACCGCTCCGCGGACGACACCTCGTACCACCGAGCGTTCTACCCCGCGGGGAACCGATCGCGGAACGGTCCGGGGAACGGAGCGAGGAACGGACCGAGGAACACGGACAACGCCAACGCGGGCACCAGCGGAGCGAACGACGACTCGGTCACCCGAGCCTCGCTCCTCCACCCCCTCCTCGGAGACCCGCTCGGGAAGTTCCTCTTCGGAACGCAAGAGCACGGCCCGGAGTTCGAGCTCCCGCCGGAGCCGATCGAAGGAATCGACCTCTTCGAAGGAGCGGTCAGGCTCAGAGAGTTCGGACCGCAAGTCGCGGTCACGCCGCCCGAACTAAGGCAACGCGACGAGGAACTTGGGGCGCGGAGACCGCTGATGCGGTTTCCGCGTCGCTTCGCGTCGTCAGCCCGGGTACAATTCGCGCTTCGCGATGCGTACCAACCTCTTCATCACTCTTCTCTTCACCGCATACTGTATCGAGGTCGGAACCTTCTTCGTGCTGTGGCCGTGGCGAGGAGGCTGGGACCACCTCTGGCTTCAAGTCTCATGGCCGATGTTGAGACACTTCCTCTTGCATCCGGCTGGGCGGAGCCTCTTCACCGCGTTCGGGATCGTCCACCTGGTGTGGGGGGCCCACGATCTCGACCTGTTGGTGCAGCGCTGGTTGGATCGCGGCCGCTCGCTACCCGCTCCGATCACCGAGGACTAGCGCCGTGACGTCGCCGCGACGGGCTCCCTTCACCCTGATGGCGATCAGCGACCTGGCAAGCACCGAGTCACCGCAACGTTGGCTGGAGGCGTTGGTGGCAGCGGGAATCCCGTCCGTGCAGTTGCGGGAGAAGAGGCTGGGAGATCGGGATCGGCTCGATCTGGCCCGAGATTTCCGACGGGTCCTGCCGTCTGGCGAAGCGCCTGCGGCATCGACTCGAACCCAACTCATGATCAATGGACGGGTCGATATCGCAATCGCCGGCCGTGCCGACGGTGTCCATCTCCCCGCCACGGGTCTGCCTGTGCCTGCGCTGAGAAAGTTCTTTCCTCATCTCATTTACGGGCGCTCGACCCATTCGGTGTCCGAGGTCGAGGCCGCCGCCGCGGAGGGGGCGGACTACGTGACCCTGGGTCCTATTTTCGACACCCCGAGCAAGCGCGCCTACGGTGCTCCGGTCGGGCTCGCCACCCTCGCAGAGGCCTCTCGTCTCGGCGTGCCCATTCTCGCCCTGGGAGGCATCGTGAGTTGCGACCAGTTCCACTCTCTCGCCGCCCATGGAGCCTCGGGAGTGGCCGCGATACGCTTGTTCCAACTGGACAAGGATCTAGAAGAGGTACGAATTGCCGCCGAGGAGGCCTTCGGCTCATGATCGTAGGGATGGGAATCGACCTGGTAGACCTGACGCGAATTCGGGAGATCCTCGACCGCCACTCGGATCGGTTCACCGACCGCATTTGCCGTCCCGGCGAGGTGAAGGCGTGCCACGGTGCCGCCCGCGTTCAACACGTCGGGGGACTCTTTGCTGCGAAGGAGGCGGTCATGAAGGCCCTGGGGACGGGCTGGGATGCGGGGGTGTCCTTTCGCCAGATCGAGATACGGCGAGATTCGAACGGAGCCCCCAGTGTGGTTCTCCACGACCGTGCGGCAGAGATTGCGGCCGAGTTGGGAGTCGCCCGTATTCACCTCTCCATCACCCATGAGCGGGAACAAGCGGCGGCAGTAGCGGTCTTCGAGACCAGCCGACCACCCTCCCTGCGTTAGAATGCGTCGGCCATGAATGAAGTCGACACCACCGCGGTACCGAACTCCCCCCCGATGACCTCCTCTCCCTCCGCGCGCTCCAAGGGCTCCTTCCTGCTCGTCGCGCTAGCCATCTTGGGACTCGATCAATGGTCCAAATGGATGATCGAGGCGCACCTTCCCCAGTACGCTTCGGAAACCCTCATCCCGGGACTCCTGAATTTCACCCATGTCCAGAATACGGGAGTGGCGTTCGGACTCTTCGCTTCGCACGGGGACACCCTGCGCACCCTGGCGTTGAGCGGGCTGGGAACCCTGGCCCTCGGAGTCGTCCTGGTCTATTTCTGGCAGACTCCGGCCTCCAACCGACTTCTCCTGACCGCGTTGGCGTTGGTCCTTGGCGGCGCCATCGGCAATCTCATGGACCGAGTGGCGAGCGGCGGAGTGACCGATTTCATCGATTTCTATGTGGGGACCTACCACTGGCACACCTTCAACGTAGCCGACAGCGCGATCACGGTCGGGCTGGTCCTGATGGCATGGGATGCCTTTCGCTCCCATCCGGTGCCCGCCGAAGCCGCCCGAGCAGAGGCGGCTTGATCGAGGCGCTCCTGCTCCTCCGGCGAGGGGTGACGGCGTTGGGCGTTCGTCGTTCCCCGTGAGCTCCGCCAACCCAGCGGAGGCAGGTTCGATAGAGATCGCTCCCTCGGTCGAGGGCGAGCGGCTCGATCGCTTCCTCTCCTCCCACCTCGACCTCCCTCGCAATCAGATCCAGAACTGGATTCGTGAGGGTCACGTCACGGTGTCCGACGCTCCAACCAAGGCTTCGCATCGACTGGTCGCCCACGAGGTCGTCGCCTGGCGAGCCCCCCCTCCGGTCCCGGAAGAGCTGGAGCCCGAGGAGGGGCGCCTCGACGTCCTCTTCGAAGACCCTCATCTGATCGTCCTCGATAAACCTCCCGGTCTGGTCGTGCACCCCGGGGCGGGACGCGCCACCGGGACCTTGGTTCACCGAGTCCTTGCTCACTACCCCGAGGTCTCCGGAGTGGGAGGTCGGGGCCGCCCCGGCATCGTGCATCGACTCGACAAGGACACCAGTGGGATCATGGTCCTGGCTCGAACTGCCGGGGCCTACCGGGCCCTCAGTCGAGCCTTTGCCAGCCGCGAGGTCGACAAGACCTACGTCGCCCTCCTCTACGGACCAAGCGTTGCGCCGCGATGGACAGTCTCGGACCCGATCGGTCGGCATCCCAGCGACCGACTTCGTATGACGGTGCGGTCCGACGGGCGCCCCGCGACCAGCCATTTCGAGGTCGAGGAACAGATCGGGAACCTGCTTCGCACCAAGGTGCAGATCGAAACGGGGCGAACCCACCAGATTCGCGTTCATGCCAAGCACGCCGGGACCCCCCTGATCGGCGATCCACTCTACGGTGAAGCACGCTGGAAGGCGCTGCCGCGGGCTCTGCAGCGTCCGCTTCGAACCTTCCCGCGGCCGGCCCTCCATGCCCATCGGTTGGCCTTCCGACATCCGGTGGATAGAGTCCCACTCGAGTTCGAAAGCCCGATCGCCAAGGACCTCGACGCCCTTTGGAGTGACCTCGTGGCGCGCTCCAAGAGCTAGCTGCCTCTGAAGGGAGCCTCAGCTAGGCCGCGAAGAGCCTGATGTGGGTGCCCACGCGGTCGGCCATGGCCAGAGTGAAACCAAGGTCGGGATGCCGAACGATGAGATAGCCGTCCGAGATCAGGGTTTGCTTCCAGTTGCGCCGTCTCGCTCCGGGAGGGAGCAGGTTGACGCACACCACATGGGGACCAAAGTGGGCCAGGATCGAATCGAGTCCCTCGACGCGCTGGATGATCCCTTCGCCCTGCGCCCGTTTGAAGATCACCGCCGCGTTGTACGAGCGATCGATAGTCTGGGAGAAGCTCCCGTGGCAAGTAGCCTCGGCCCAGCCTCGGAAGACATCGATATCGCATCCGTAGTTCATGATCTCGACCGAACGCGCTCCCGGAGGCCGGGCACCGATCTCGCCGAACACCGCTTCGCCATCGGGCTTGAGAAACCACTCCATGTGAGTGAATCCAGTCCGGAAGCCAAGGGCGTCGAGGACCCGGCGGCCCAGCTCGATGCCTGGCTTTAGAGCCGGTTGATCGATCTCGCGCAGCGTCACGGTCTGAGGGCTGATCCACTCTACCGATCGTGCGATCAAGGGTTTTGGCCGGTACCACGCAACGTTGTCATAGAGCACTCGCCCCTCGGCACAGATCGTGTCGTAGGTGTACTCCTCCCCTTCGATGAACTCCTCGACGCTCATCTCGGCGACGTGGCGGACGCGGGGTAGCACCGATTGAAGCTCGGCAGCGTCGCCCACGCGAAAAGTATCGGCGGATCCAGCCCCGGCGATCGGTTTGATGATCAGCGGATAGCCGATCGCTTCGGCCGCCGCTTCGATCTCGCGCGCACCTTGGGCCCGTCGAAAGCGCGGCGTCCTCAATCCCGCCCGATCAAGGACCTCCTTCATCGCTCCCTTGTCGCGGAACGGTAGGGTCTCGTGCGGCATCATGCCGGGGAGCCCTAGGGCTTCGCGCAACTGGGCGGCGAGCATCATTCCGGGCTCCCACAGGCACTCGACCCGGTCGAGAGTCCTGGGTCCCTCGTGCCAGCCCCTGAGATCCTGCAACACCGCGTTGGCGTCCCACAGCCGGTTGACGCGAAGGTAGCCCGAGAGAGCGTGCTTCGCGACATCGGGAAGGGATCCAAGGGGTTGATCCCCGAGCCCCCACACCCGAGCGCCAACCTCGGCAAGACCGCGAGTGAAGTACGGCATTTCAGCCGGGAAGCCCGGCGAGAACATCAAGACATCCATGGAGCCCATCCCTTCCAGTCGCTCACTCCATCTCGACCCGGACCGTACTGACCAGTCGGTGCAGAGCCTCCATGATGACCGCCGTCTTGGGATGGCGCAATACGATATTGCCCTCCCCTTCGTAGCTGCTCGACTTCGGCTGTCCGGGGCGAGGCAGATTGGCTTCGACGATCAGGTCACCCATCTCCTTCTGAACCTGGTCGAGTCCGTGGACCCGCTTCACGCGACCTGCCCCCTGTCCTCGCAGGAAGGCCGCTCCGGTCGCGAACTGGCGAGGCGGTGCTTCCCACTGCTCGTAGACCATCAGTCGGCACCATTCGCGATAGAAGTCGAAACCGTGCGCGTACATGATGAGAGGTCCGATCTGGGCGCCGGGAGGCCGGGCCGCCACCTCGGACACCGCCACCGACCCATCCTTGCGGCGAAACCACTCCATGTGGGCGAATCCCGTGCCCATTCCGAGCGCGTTCAGAGAACTGAACGCAGCGTCGCGAATATCGTCGTAGCGCGGATGCTCGACCTCTCGAGGCAACACCACGCACCACTGAATCCATGGGTTGCGAATCGCCTCGAGTGGGGTCGGTAGATAGTGAGTCAACGAATGCCAGACGGGAGTGGCACGAATACAGATGGTGTCGAACGACTGTTCGTCCCCAACCACGAACTCCTCCATCATCCAGGGCCGCGAGGGCGCCGGGCCGCCCATCGCCAAGGCCTCGCGAAGTTGGTCCGCATCGTCGAGGCGAAAGGTGCCCTTCGCTCCGGCGCCATCCGGGGGCTTGACCACCATGGGAAATCCGACCTTCTCCGCCCCTTCCCACACCGACGCCTCATCCACCGCCAGAGCATGTCGGGCACAGGGGATATCGGCACCGCGCAGGATGTCCTTCATCTTGGCCTTGTCGCGAAAGTTGTTGGCCGCGTCGGCGCCCAGGCCGGGCAGGCCCAGCGCGTCCCGAACCTCTCCCAGCGGTCCCTGCACCTGTTCCAGGACTCCGATCAACCGATCCAGGGGACCCATCTCCCTCGTCAGAGCGCGACACCCATCGAGAATCTGCTGCGCGTCGAGGGGATTCGACAAGCGTTGGTAGTGGTGAATCCCCTGGCGGATCCCAGCGGGAAGCTTTTCCAGCGGATCTCCCGTCAAGAGACCGATCCGCACGCCGTCGAGCGCCACCATCCCCTCGAGAAAACGTAGCGTGTTCCCGAAGAGAAAGGGGGCGGCAAAGGCTACGTTCGGCATCGGCTGGTTAGCTCCTGGAGTGGGGGTTATCTGTGGGTGAATTTAGGACCGGGCGATCGCAGGTGACCGGTTGTCCAACAGCGCTCGTGTCGTCGACACCGGCGGACAAGTTCTGCGTCGGCGCCGTGCAAGTGTACGGTAACTCGACGCGCCAGAGAACCACAGGACTCCTCCACTCCTTCTGACGGTGGCACGAGAAGCAGGGTAAGATCCTCCACACGACAGGCGGCGACAACCAAGGGAGAGTGTGGATGAAAGGTCGAACCGAATGAAGGGGGTCGTTACCGCGGTGCTGGGGGGTGGCCAGGGCACCCGACTATGGCCCCTGACCCAGTACCGAGCGAAGCCCGCTGTACCGGTGGGCGGGCGATTCCGTCTCATCGATATCCCCATCAGCAATAGCCTGCATGCCGGAATCGATCAGATCTACGTCATCACGCAGTTCAACAGCGCCAGCCTGCACCGACACATCTCGCAGACCTACCGCTTCGATGTCTTCAGCCCGGGCTTCGTCAATCTGCTCGCGGCCGAGCAAACTGTCAGCCACCGAGACTGGTACCAGGGGACAGCCGATGCCGTGCGGCGCAACCTCGATCGCCTCGATGACACCCAGCCCGACGACCTCTTGATCCTGTCGGGAGACCAGCTGTACCTGATGGATCTCGAGGATTTTATCGGCAACCACCGACGGCGCGAGGCGGACCTGACCGTTGCGGTCAAGCCCGTGTCCAAGGATGAGGCGCAGAGTTTCGGCATCATGCGGGTCGACGATGAAGGTCGGATCGTGGAGTTCGTCGAGAAGCCCAAGGATCCCGAACAGATCGAGCGTCTCTCCCTGACGACCGATCAGTTGAGCCGCCTCGGCTTCAATGCACCCGGTGGATCGGTATTGGCCAGCATGGGTATCTACGTCTTCCGTCGGGGCATGGTGGGACGGCTCCTTCGCGGCAACGACAAGACCGACTTCGGACAGGAAGTCATCCCCAGCGCCATTGAACAGTTCAAGGTCCACGCTTGGGGCCACTCCGGATACTGGCAGGATATCGGTACCATTCCATCCTTCCACCGTGCCAATCTCGACCTCACCCTCCCCCTCCCACCTCTCAACCTGTACAGCTCAGAACGCCCGATCTATACCCATCCCCGCTTCCTGCCGGGTACCAAGATCAATCGCTGCGAAGTGTTGCAGTCGGTGCTCTGTGAGGGCAGCATCATCTCCGCCAGCTCCATCAGGCGCTCCATCGTAGGGATCCGCGCCCTCGTCCAGCAAGGCTCGGTGATCGAGAACAGCATCATCATGGGTGCGACCCAGTTCGAGTCGGCGGGCGCGGCCGGGTCGCCGCCGATCGGAGTCGGTAAGGGCTGCACGATCAAGAACTCCATCATCGATCTGAACGCTCGGATCGGCGACGGTGCCAAGCTCCTCAACGAGGCCAACGTCCAGGAGGCCGACGGTGACAACTACGCCATACGGGGCGGCATTATCGTCATTGCGAAGGATGCGGTGATCGAGCCGGGTACGGTGATCTAAAGATACCGAGCCTCCCCATCATGTCCAGATCGATCTGCTTCGCCACCTCCGAGTTCACCCCCTTCGCCAAGACCGGGGGGCTGGGCGATGTGGCGGCCGCACTCTCGGCTCACCTCCACCGTCAGGGTCACGACGTGCGCCCCTTTCTCCCCCTCTACGCCTCACTGCAACGCGAGGGACTAAACCTCACTCCAGTGGACTTCCTGCAGGGGATCCCCTTGCAGATGGGACGGTTTCAGCTGTCCTTTTCGATCTTCACCACCCTTCTCCCCAGCGGGCTCACCGTCTACTTCGTGCACTGTCCTGCCCTCTTTGGACGCGACGGGATCTACGGCAAGGAGTGGGATGAGTACCTCCGCTTCGCCGGTCTGACCCGGGCCATTCTGGAGTCCTGTCAGCGCATGGGGTGGGGTCCGGACATCTTCCACTGTCATGACTGGCATACCGCCCTCCTGCCCATCTATCTCAAGACGGTCTACTCCTGGGACCGGTTGTTCGAGTCCAGTCGTACCGTCCTGACCCTCCACAACCTCGGGTACCAGGGGATCTTCCCGAGCCAAGCCCTGGCCGACATCGACCTTCAAGATCATGCGGAGCTCTTCTACCAGGAGGACCTTCAAGCCGGGCACATCAATTTCCTGAAAACCGGTCTGCTCTACGCAAGCGTCATCACCACTGTCAGCCGGACCTATGCGGCGGAGATTCAGACCGCCGAGCACGGTATGGGGCTCGAGGGACTCCTGCGCAAGCGTCGCGATTCGCTCATCGGTATCGTCAACGGAGTGGACTACGAAGAGTGGTCGCCGGACCGAGATCAGGTGATTCCCCACCCGTTCTCCATCGATCAGATGGAGGGCAAACGTCTCAACAAGAAGACCTTGTTGGAGCAGATGAAGCTCGAGGACGACCTCGAGACGCCACTGCTGGCGATCGTGTCGCGCCTTACTGCTCAGAAGGGATTCGACCTGCTCTTCGATACCCTGGCACCCGCCCTCGCTTCAGGCCGCGCCCGCCTCGTCGCCCTCGGCAGCGGTGAGGAGCGCTACGCGGAGTTTCTTCAGTGGCTGCAATCGACCTTCCCTGGTCGAGCGGCCTTTCATCGCGGCTACTCCAACGACCTCGCTCACCTCATCGAGGCCGGTGCGGACATCTTCCTCATGCCATCGCGTTATGAGCCGTGCGGTCTCAACCAGATGTACAGCCTGCGCTATGGCACGGTGCCGATCGTGCGCAAGACCGGAGGCCTGGCCGATACCGTGCAGCCCTACGACCCAGAGCACGACACGGGAACCGGTTTCGTCTTCGAGCACTTCACCCCCACCGGCATGGGTTGGGCCCTGGATCTCGCACTGCGCACCTTCCATGAAACGCCGGAAGAGTGGAAGAAGCTACAGCGTCGTGGAATGGAGCAGGACTTCTCGTGGCACCGACAGGGGCGAATCTACGAGCAGCTCTACGACAAGATCCTTGGTCAGGCTGAGTCTAGCTGACCGAGTCCGGCTGACTGAGTCCGGCTGATCGAGACCGGTTGATCGAGTCCCAAGGATCGTCCCAAGAACCGTCCTAGGGATTGGGACCGTTGGCGCCTTCGCTGGCCTCGACCTGCAGGAAGAGATGCAGCGCATCAGTCTGTGGTTCGATCGAACGCAGCTTCACCGCCTTGCTAGTGAGATCCAGAACCACTCGATCTTCGGCGCCGTCATCGGTCAAATGGTGCCCCACGCGAATACGGTCCACCTCGGGTCCCCCGACCTCGAGCTCTGGCACCAGGTATTTGTCAGCCACATCGAAAAACTGCACAACCTCTCGGGGGGGGTCGCTTCCGGGACGGGAGTGCTGGAACCCCCCCGCGGGCAGGTGGCCGTCGAGTTCGATCACTATCAGGATGCCGCCGCGTTCTCGGCGCCATGTGATGTCCCGGATCCCTCGAAACTCGGGGCCATCCGGCGTAACCTGAGTGGTCTCCTCACTAAATCCAGTAGCCGCAGTCGCAGCTGGAACTCCTTCATCCTGGGGATCTGCCAAAGACACCAGGGCGGATGCGGGATCTGAGTCGGGGGCCGCAGCGCGGGCAACTTCATCACCGTCGGACGATGTTTCAGGACCTGGAGCAGTCAGCCACAACAGTCCCCCGACCAACAAACCGGCGGTCAGCAACACTGGCCAGATCGGCACCGGTGTGCGCTGGTTGGATCGCTGACGCAAGGCTTCGACCGACCGGGTGCCTCCGACATCAAGGGTCTTGGAAAGCACGTCTCGCTCCTCCAGGGTCGGTCCCCTGGAAGGCTTCTCACCCTGCGGATCCCCGTCGGCGGGGAGGATCTCATCGGTGTCTTCGAGGGGACTCCAGCTCTCTCCCTTGGCGTCGCTCGAAGTATCCAAGCTCTCGACCTGCATCAGCGGGTCGGTATCGATGTCATCTTGCACACTCGTGGACAGCTCCGTCGTCTCTTGAAGGCTGCTCTCGGGGTCCTCGATGGGTCGGACTGGCCCGGTATCGTCCCCTGCGACCCAGCTCTCGACCGCAGCGGCTAGTCGGGTGTCCAAGGCCTCTTTTCCACCCTCGGCCCAAGCCTCGGAAAGCTCGATCAGGAGCTGAGCTCCGCGAGCATCGACGTGGAGAAAACGAACACCAAAACCGGGCCCGCCGGCGATCGGGGTGTCGGCTTCGCGCTGGACCCAGGCTACTTCCCCCGTTCCGGTTGCGATCGGACCGTCAGAAGTGAGACGCAGGTCGAAGGTGATGCGCTCCCCTTCGTACGCTTCCTGATCGCTGCTCAGGAACATGCCGTTCCCCGAAGCCATCAAGACATTCTCGTTCAGGAAGTAACGCCGCTCCTCGAACTCCACCTGGGCTCTGGCCTGCAGGGGAAAGCGCTCAAAGGTACGACGTTCCTCGGAAGCCGAAGCATCTCTCGACTCAGCCTCGACCCCATCCCCGTCTGGCGGCGTCTGAACCTCTGCCTCCGCGGATACCGCGACCGGATCCTTGGCCCCCTCCTCCTCTACTTCCACCGCAGATTCGGTTCGGTCCGCCGGATCATCCTCGCCCCCCGGCTCCTCAGCGTCCAGAGTCTCGGCGTTCAGAGTCTCGGCGTTCAGAGTCTCAGCGTCCAGAGGTACAGTTTCCAGAGTCTCACCGTCCAGAGGCTCTACGTGGTCGACGGACGCGGCCGGCTCAACAGATGCAGGTTGCTCAGCCGACACTGTGGTCTCTGAGCCTGCCTGATCCGACGTCTCGGCCGTGCCCGTTACAGGCTCGGCGTTGTCGGAACTCGGGCGATCGTCGGACGACGGCAACTTTTTCGAAGCGAGGTGTTCGTCAGAGGACACTACGAAGCCGTTCCCTTCTCGAAGAACTCGGTCACTAGTCGATTCGCCTTTTCCAGGTTCTCACTGGGATCCTTGAAGCGGCCAAAGAGTGTCCGATAAGTGTGTTTGAGCGTTTCCAGGTCCCCCTCCCGCAGGAGATTGGACAGTTCGGTCAGGATACGACGGACCGCCGGGCCATGAGAAGACAACTCGCCCTCGCGTTCGAGGAGAACGAGCGCGAAGAAGAGCTTCTCAGGAAGTTCCTCGGAGATCGGGGGCGGCGTGCGCTCACCCGTCACCTCGACCTCCTCTACCTCTTCCGCCTCGACGTCGATCACTTCTTCAGCGGCGCCGTCGCGAACGGCGAAACCGCCAGGACCAGTTTGGGCCTGCGGGGCAAGACGTTGCCCTCCGGTACCGTCACTGCCATCGGTCTCCTCGTCAGCCGTTTCGTCCGAGAAGGAAAAGGGAAGCGAACGAACCTGGCGGGCAAAGCGAGAAAAGAGAAGGAAAAGTTCCTTTTCGGATTGAAAGTTCCCAACCAATCGGGCTTGCCGTCCGACCTCCATGCTCTCCGTCTGCTGCATGAGGATGTGGGCCTCGGCCTCGCCATCGAGATGGAGGCTCTTGGCTACCACCTGCCAAGCAGTCAGACTACCTTGGACGTAGCAGGTGTCGGAGCAGCGAACGTTGACGGCTTCGACCTGGACATTGGGCTCGATGCGAATCGAACCCGACACCGATTCGAGGTTGGCGTAGGAACCGGAGTTCTGAATGACTAGATTCCCCGGGGTTCGGATCGAAAGCTGACCGTGAGCGTCCACGCGAATCTGGGTCCCGTTGGGGATGATCATCGTCGGCGCACCGCTCCCCATACTAGTTTTCGCCATCGTAGCTCGTTTTTTTCCGGCCATTCCCCGTTCCCCTAGCTAATGCTCATCGAGAGTGTGACCCTACCCTATCGCGACAACCGCTGCGGTAGGGGCTCGAAGTTCGAGGCGTCCGGGGCCGATCGGGCTCGGATCAACATCTTCTCTTCGTCGCGCCAGCGATGATCCAAGATGTAGATGCGGGGATCGACGGGCCGATAGTCTTCGAGGTCCAGCTTGCGACGCACCTCGTAGTGTAGGTGAGAGTTGGTACTCCACCCCGTGTTGCCAACCGTCGCGATGACGTCGCCCTGCCTCACCTGATCACCTCGCTTCACCTTGACCTCGTCGCAGTGTCCGAAGAGCGTGATGAAGCGCTCGTCGTGACGGAGGACCACGAGATTACCGTACCGCCACCACCCCACGCTGCGCCGTAGGTCATAGCGCCCGGCAAACACCACCACACCGTCCGCCGGCGCGTGGATCGGCGAGCCGGAGGGCGCCGCCAAGTCGATGCCCGCGTGAAAGTCGGAACCCTTGGTGAAAGGATTTCGCCGCGTTCCGAAAGGGCTCGTCAACACGAAGTCTTCGCCGCGTAGCGGCGACAACGAGGGAGTGCTGTGGGCCTGCTGGACGTTGACCTCCTCGAAGGCGGCGATCTCTTGCAGGAAGGTATCGAGGACCTGAACCCGCTCGGTAACTTGATTCTTCAGCTGAGTCGCGTGCAACAGCGACGCCGGATTCGACGAACTGGGTACGACCTCTGGCACAAAGGGGAACCCTCCCTGACCGATCGAACCCTCTTGGCTCAAGCCATAGGCCAGATAGATCTTCTCCATGCGCTGCCCGAGTTCCTCGGATTGCACCGCCAACTCCTCGAGGCGCGTGGTCAACAGGGCAAGGCGGTGTTGTTGTTCGACCCTCATCGTCTCGAGGCCGTCGAGCTCCTCGACGCTATGCAGGTCCCGCACCGCTTGCGGTGTGTTCCATAGAGCCCAGCCGATAGCGCCAAGAGATCCCAACCCGAGGAGGAGGAGTCCCGCCGCCTGCCACCGATTGAAGAAGAGATAGCGAACCCCCCGTCGAATATCAGGAGCATGGATCTGAATCTCGAACAGCGGCCGTTGCTTGGAGGAGATCAACGGTGCAATGCCTCCACCTTGATGTCGACAGCGGAGGAAAACTCCGGCGTACCGTTCGCCTCGTTGCCCGGAGAACCCTCGGGAGGATCGAGTTCGGATGCTGCGCTTGGTTTGGATGCTGCACCTAGGAGGTGCCCCATGCGCTCCTCGTCGGCGTGACGGGAGATCGTCGACCTCAACTCGGTCCACACCCCGGGAGCGCCGGCAACCACATTGCCACAATCCAGGTAGCGCCCGCCTCCGTCCAGATCCGAGATGCGACCTCCGGCTTCTTCGATCAGCAAGGCACCGGCCGCGATATCCCAGGCGGACAGCCCGAACTCGAAGAAGCCATCGAAGATACCGGCCGCGGTATAGGCCAGATCGAGCGCGGCGGATCCGCACCGCCGGACACCACGAGCCTGAGAAAAGACATCCCGGAAGGTCTCGAGGTAGAGATCGAGGGCCGTGCCGTGTCGGAATGGATACCCGGTCGCGAGAAAGGAGCCCGCCAGCACCGTACGAGAAGAGATTCGCAGGGGAGTTCCGTTCAGCTGCGCTCCCCCGCCCTTCCGTGCCGCGAACAGTTCCTCACGCTGCGGATCAAAGACCACGCCAACCACCGGCATTCCATCCCGGATGCAGGCGATCGACACCGAGTAGATCGGTAGTCCCTGGGCAAAATTCCGCGTGCCATCCAGCGGATCGACGATCCAGGTGAACTCGGAATTGCTCTCCGAGTCGGAGTAACCGGACTCCTCAGCCAGAATCGCGTGCCCGGGGAAGGTGTCCCGCAGCATCTTCAGGATCGCGGTCTCACTGGCATGGTCGGCGTTGGTGACGAAGTCGTTGTCGCCCTTGGTCGACACGCGCAGCCCATCGCATCGGAAGTAGTTACCGAGCTCCTGCCCACCGACGCGGGCGGCCGCGACCGCGGTTTCTAGAAGGGTGTCCAGGAACATGTCACGCACCACTTTACCACTGCACGGTTAGCGATCAGATCGCTTCTACCTGCTCACCGCCGAGAAAGGTCGCTACCGCACGACCCTGGAGCTGCCATCCGGCGAAGGGCGTGTTACGCGAACGGCTCACGAAGGTGTGTCGATCGATGGTCAGGGTGGCGTCCAGGTCAAAGACCGAAACGTCGGCCAACGAACCGACTGCGAGCGTCCCTCCCGGCAACCCCAACGCGCGTGCCGGGCCCCACGAAAGGAGGTCCACGAGTCGCGACAGTGAGAGAATTCCCGGTCTCACCAGCCTATCGAGGCAAAGACTGAGGGTGGTCTCCAGTCCTACGATGCCAAACGGAGCACAGCTGAAGCTCTCATCCTTCTCATCGGGATGGTGGGGAGCATGGTCACTAGCGATGGCGTCGATCGTGCCATCGATCAAACCTTCGATGAGGGCGTCTCGGTCCGCCACCGAACGCAAGGGCGGCTTCATCTTGCAGTCGGTCGAGAAGCCGGACTTGGAGACCTCTTCATCAGTCAGCAAGAGATGGTGAGGGGTCACTTCACAGGTGACATCCAGTCCACGGGCCTTGGCCTCCCGAACGAGTTGCAGGCTCCGAGCCGTCGATAGATGGGCTACGTGATACTTGCCAAGGGTGTCCGCCGCCAAGATCAGGTCACGAGCGACCATCACATCCTCAGCTGAGCCCGGGATCCCGGGCAGCCCGAGCCGGGTCGACCACTGACCTTCGTGCATGACCCCATCACCACTGAGATCGAGATCCTCGGCGTGCTGAATGACCCGAATTCCATAGTGCCGGGTGTAGAGAAGGGCGCGACGCATCAACTCGGAGTTGGAGACCGGGAGTCCGTCGTCGGAGATCGCCACCGCGCCGGCCGCCACCATGTCGCCGATGGCCGACAGACTCTTGCCCTCCATTCCACGGCTCACCGAACCGATCGGATAGACGCGCGCCCTGCCATGGTTCTCGGCTTCACGAAGGATGTGCTCAGTCACCGACCGGCAGTCGTTGACCGGCAGGGTATTGGCCATGCAGGCGACGGCGGTGAAACCACCCGAGGCGGCGGCCCGCGTACCACTCGCCACGGTCTCCTTGTACTCATGGCCGGGCTCGCGCAGGTGAACGTGGATGTCGATGAGGCCCGGGCTCACCACCATGCCGGCCGCATCGAAGACCTCACAATCATCCGGTATTTCGAGCGACTCACCGATGGCAACGACCGCGCCGTCCTCCATCATCAGGTCCTGAACTCCATCGAGATCTTGGCTGGGATCGACAATGCGTCCACCCCGAATCAGCGAGGTCATTCCTCACCTCCCCGCACTCCCGACAGCAAGTAGAGAACGGCCATGCGTACTGCAACTCCATTGGAAACCTGTTCGAGAATGACCGATTGAGGTCCGTCGGCTACATCACTGGCGATCTCGACTCCTCGATTCATCGGTCCCGGATGCATGACCACCACATCATCCTTCGCCAGTTTCAGCCGGTCTCGCGAGAGGCCGAAGAGGTTGAAGTACTCTTTGACCGAAGGGATCAGGGACTTGCCCTGACGCTCCAGCTGAATCCGCAACATCATCACCACATCGGCGTCGCGCAGGGCATCGTCGAGATTGTGTGCGACCTCGACCCCGAGAGCTTCGATCTCCGCCGGCATCATGGTGTAGGGACCGGCGACGACCACCTGCGCGCCCATCTTGTGCAGCAAGTGAATGTTGGAGCGGACGACGCGGCTGTGCTCGATGTCGCCGATGATCGCCACCCTGAGCCCCTCGATGCGGCCCTTGGCCTGGCGAATGGTGAAGGCGTCGAGAAGAGCTTGGGTGGGGTGCTCGTGCGCGCCATCGCCGGCGTTGATCACTCCGGCCGCGACTCGGCGGGCCAACATATGGGGAACGCCAGGATGACCGTGCCGAATGACGATCAGATCCGGCGCCATCGCCTGGAGGTTGAGCGCAGTATCGATCAGACTCTCGCCCTTGACGAGGGCGGAAGAGGCCGACGAGAAGTTGAGGCCATCGGCCGACAGTCTCTTTTCGGCGATCTCGAAACTCGACCGCGTCCGAGTCGAGGCCTCGAAGAACAGGTTGATCACCGTCTTGCCACGGAGGGTAGGAACCTTCTTGATGGGGCGAGTGGCCACCTCGCGAAAGGACTCCGCGGTGTCGAGAATGAGTCCAATTTCAGCGGCCGACAGTTCGGCGATACCGAGAAGATCCTTACGACTCCACGAGAACTCGTTCATTCCTGTCTGCTGCTCCGCTTGATGACGACTTCGTCCCGTTGATCCGTCGCCTCGAAGGCGACCACTACCAGGTCGTCCGGTTGCGTGGCGAGGGTTTGCCCCACCACGTCGCCTTGGATCGGGAGTTCCCGGTGGCCGCGATCAATCAAGACCGCAAGGCGCACGGCTTTCGCTCGTCCATAGTCGATCAAAGCGTCGAGGGCCGCGCGGATCGTCCTTCCGGTGTAGAGGACATCGTCGCAGAGGACGACGGTGCGACCCTCGATCGAGCTCGGGATGTGGGTCTCTTTCACCACCGGCTGCGGCGCGATGGTCGACAGGTCGTCTCGGTACAGGGTGATATCGAGCACTCCACGGGCCACGACGACGCCCTCCATCGCTTCGATCTCGGCGGCTAGGGCCTCAGCGAGGGGAACTCCCCGGGTACGGATCCCAACGAGAAGGAGATCCTCGACGCCCTCGTTCTGCTCCACCAGCTCGCCGGCCATGCGTCGCACGATACGGCGCATCTGCCGCGCGTCCAGTATTCGTTCGTCTCGCTTCGTCTCGCCCGCCACCGTTTCCTCCTGTCGGGAACCGGCGGCATGGTATGCCCGAGACCGAGTGAGGTCAAGCGCAGGAATCGGACCCGAGAGCGGTAGGAGAGCGGTAGACAGTGTCCCGAGGGTCCTCTAAACTCCGGCGGCAATGAATAGTGATTCCTCCCCTTCCAAGAGCACCGAACGCCCCGGCTACCGAAACGAGATCAAGTTCCTCCTGGTTTTCGCTCTCGTACTCGGCGGAACCTTTACCCTGCTGTCGCTCGAGAGCGTGAACGACCGTGTGATCGAGCCGTTTACCGGCTTGATCGCCAAGGCCAGCGGCGTAGCTCTCAATGTTCTCGGTCAAGGGGTCGAGCGCACCGGCACCATGATCCGGAACCCTCGTTTCGCCGTCAACATCAAGAACGGCTGCAACGGGGTCGAGGCCATGGTCATCCTCCTCGCCGCAATCGTCGCCTTCCCCGCCTCCTGGAGGGCGCGATGGATTGGACTTGCCCTCGGCACCGTCGTCATCCAAGTCGTGAACTTGATACGTGTGGTGGCTCTCTTTCTGACCGGTGCCTACTTTCCGAAGCTGTTCGACAGCTCCCACACCGTAATCTGGCAGACCCTCGTCATCCTCTCGGCCGTCCTTCTCTGGATGTACTGGGCCAACCGCTTCGCCATTCCGCCCTCCGACGGTGCGGAAGCGGACGCCCACTAGTCTTCGGAGCGAGTGAAGGAGCGAGTGAAGGTGCCCAACCGTCAGGCATGGACCCTCCGCCTTTCGCGGAATCTCCTGCTCTGGCTGCCGGTTTTCTACGTCGTCTGGCTTCTGCTGACGCCCTTCTACAACACCTTCCTCGCCGAGGCAGCGCAGAACCTGGTTCGGCTCACCGAATCTCCGTCGGTGACGCGACTCACGCCGCACGACGCCAACTATCTGGTCATCACTCAGGACCTTGGAGAACTCGCCGGCAAACGGATCTACTCGGTCCGGACGACCGACATCCACTTCAATCTGGTGCTGCTGGCTGCCCTCTTCCTCGCCGTACCCGGGGTCTCCGCCAAGCGTCGATGGACCAGCCTGGGATACGCCCTCCTCTGCGCGGTGTTCTTCCATCTGATCGACCTCTTCTTCTGGGTCAAGTTCGCCTATGCGACTCAATTGGGCAGCTGGAGTGCGGAGCACTACGGGGCCTTTGGACAGAACTTCTGGGGCCTCGGCAAGCACCTCCTGGACCTCCCGTTCAAGCTCGGACTCCCCCTTCTCCTGTGGGGATACTTCTTCCTCGGGGAGTTGCTCGGTCCGGCCCAGAACTCACGGGCGAAGCACTCTTAGAGACCTCCGACCAGGGGCACCCGACACCCACATGTAGTAGCCCGACGACTCCGCGGGTACAAAGTGTTGTGGTCGACGGGGATTTCTTGATAGGCTTGCCGGAGCCATGATGAAGCTTCAAAAGCTGGAGATTTCCGGTTTCAAGTCGTTTGTCGATCCGGTGACTCTGGAGTTCGCCCCCGGTGTCACGGGGATCGTGGGTCCCAACGGTTGTGGCAAGTCCAATCTCTCCGATGCGATCAGCTGGGTCCTGGGTGAGCAGAGCGCCAAGAGTCTGCGTAGCGGCACGATGGACGATGTCATCTTCAGCGGCTCCGAACGCCGTAAGCCCCTGGGCATGGCCGAGGTGACCCTCACTCTCGAGACCGATTCCTCCGTCCCTGGTGCGGTCGAGGGAAAGATCGTCATCAGTCGTCGCGTCTATCGCGGCGGCGAGGGGCAGTACCGGCTCAACGGACGCCGCGTTCGGCTCAAGGAGATTCGCGATCTCTTGATGGGAACCGGTCTCGGGATCCGCGCCTACTCCATCATCGAGCAGGGGAAGATCGGACTCATCCTCTCGGGCAAGCCCCAGGAGCGTCGGAAGCTCCTCGAGGAAGCGGCCGGGGTCACCCGCTACAAGATGCGGAGACGGATCGCGGAGCTCAAGCTCGAAGAAGCGACCGCCAACCTCCTCCGGCTCGAAGACATCGTCTCCGAGGTCGAGCGAGCGCTTCGCTCCCTCAAACGACAGGCCTCGGCCGCCCTCCGCTTCGCGGCGAAGAAGGAGGAGTACACCGACCTCCTCGACCGCGTCCTCCTCGGCCGCTGGCACCGCTTGTCCTCGCGCCGGGCCGAGCGACGACGGATCTTGGAAGAGACGACCGACGTCGATGCCAAATTGGTCGCCGAGGTGCACCGTCTCGAGGACACGCTGGCCGCCAAGCGACAGGAGCTCGATGCCCTCGCCCAGAAGGTAGCTGACCTCCACCAGGAGGACGCGGAACTCGCGGCCCGAATCCAGGGTCGCCAGGGATTACTGCAGGGCGCCAAGGAAAATCTCGAGCAGATTGCCGAGCGCAAGGCTTCTGGGCAGACGACCGCTCAGGAACGCAAACGCCTGGCCGATCAGAACCAAGCCGCCTTGGTCACTCTGGCTCAGCAGAAGCAGAGCCTCGAGACGGAGTACCAGGACGCCCAACGCGAGGTCGATGGAGACCGCTCCGCCCTAACTGAAAGGGCGGCGGACCTGGGAGCCTCGGAGCGCCATGTCCGCGAACTAAGGGAGCGGATCCTGGAGTCGGTCGGCCGTCTGAACGCAGCCCGGGGCGAGCTCCACCAGCAGAACGTCGAGTCCGAGAAGGCGGCGCTGCGACGCAGTCACCTCGAGGAGGAGAGTACCCAGCACGCCCAAGAGGTGTCCGAGGCCGCTGAGAGCCTCAGCGTAGCCCAGCGCAAGGTCACCGACCTGGAAAAGGCGTTGACGGCTTCGCGCGAAGAGCGCACTCGACTCGAAGGGCGCCTCCAGGAGCAGCTGTCGCGCGAGACCACCCTCAACCAGCGGGTCCAGGAGGACCGCGAGGGGTTGGCGACGGTGACTCGGCGACTCGATGTCTTGCAACAACTCGACGCCGCCCATGTCCGCGGTCGCGAGGGTCTCCTCTCTCGCCTCGCCGAAGTCGGGATCCTCGAGCCTCGATTCCTCGGTGACGTGGCCCGTGCCCCCAAGGGTTGGGGACGTTGCATCGACTTCTTCCTCGACCAGTTGAGTGAAGCGGTCTTGGTGCCGGAAGGAACCGATCCCCTGGAGATTGCCGAGGCCCTTCGGGAGACCCGGACTCCGGCCATTCTCATCGGTGAACTCGGTGAACTGGGCGAAGACCAAGCCGTCGCTACCATCGAGGACTCGGCGATTGTGGCGTCCTTGAGCGAGGCGCTCGAGCTTCCACCGGGCTTGGCTCGTGCCTTGCCTCCCGCCTACCTCGTCGAGACCGCCGAGCAGGCCGAGCGGCTCGCGCGACTCCACCCCACGGCTGCGTTTGCCAGTCGGCAAGCGCTGTGGGCTCGTGGCGGTCTCCTCCACCTCGAAGGTGAACGCAAGACCCCCGGAACCCTCGAACGACGACAGGAGATGGAGGCTCTCGAAAAGAGGCTTCCCGAACTCCAAGACGCGGTCGAAAAGGCAGAGGCTGAGCTTTCCGATGCGATCGCCAAGCGAACCCAACGAGCCGAAGAGATCCATCGCCAGGATGGAGCCATGGCCGAGACCCAGCGTGAACTCGCCGTCGCTCAGGCCCGCTGCGAGGACCTGGCGGGACGGGTCCGTCGCCTCGAGAAGGAAGCCTCGAATCTCGAGAAGGAGCGGCACAGTCTGGTCGAGGAGGCCTCGCGCCTGGTCGAGCACGGGAGCCTCGCCGCTCAACGAGCGGTTGATC
>JAIOJS010000272.1 GCA_019911795.1 Thermoanaerobaculia bacterium
GGCCTGGGAGCCGGCCCCATTCCCGCCTATGACCTCGGTGGCAGCGGCTGCGCCGGCTTCCTGCAGGCGGTCGATGTGGCGCGGTCGCGCGTCCTCAGTGGCAAGCGTCGGGTCCTGGTGGTGGGGGTGGAGTTGCTGACACGACTGATGGACTGGGAGGACCGCTCCACCGCGATTCTCTTCGGCGATGGAGCCGGCGCCATGGTGATCGGCGACGTCGGCGACCGCGGAGGACAGATCCTCGGTGCCATCGCCGGCACCGACGGGTCGAAGTGGGACATCCTCTGCCTGCGGGTGGGAGGAACTCGATTCCCCTTCAACCTCGACCGAGCCCAACGCCGCGAGCACCGCGAGGTCACCATGCGCGGGCCCGAAGTCTTTCGGGCGGCGGTGAGCCACATGAGCAGCGCCTCGGCCCAGCTTCTCGACCAGCTCGGCCTGACGGTGGACGACATCGACCTCGTGGTGCCGCATCAGGCCAACAAGCGGATCATCGACGCCGTGACCAGGACTCTGAAGGCGGACCCCGCTCGGGTCTACATAAACGTCCAGGATTTCGGTAATACCGGTTCGGCCTCCGTCCCCCTCGCTCTGACCCAAGCCCGCGACGAAGGTCGGGTTCCGCCCGGCAGTCGCGTTCTCCTCACGAGTTTCGGAGCAGGCTTCCACTGGGCTTCACTCGTACTCCAGTTCTAACCGACCGGACCTGAGCAGCGGGTCGAGTCGATCATCCCCCACCGCAATCGGACGATTCCATGAAGCTACCTCGTTGGTTCAAGATCAGTTGTCTCGTCTTCCTCGCTCTGCTGCTCCTCCTCGTGCTTGGAGTCCTCGGCATGGCCTGGTATATCAAGTCGCAGATGCTCACTTCCGGCGGCGTCCTCACCCCGGAGCAGGCGGCTTACGACGTCCGCCACTACGACCTCGAACTGTCGGTCGACCCCGCTACCGAGACGATCCGAGGCAGTAATGTGGCCACCGTCGAGGTCGCGAGCACCCTCGACCGCTTCGTGATCGACCTCGACGATCGCCTCGAAGTCAGTTTGGTGACCGTCGATGACGCCATCGTGGAGTTCACCCATCAAGACGGCCGCATCTCGGTCCCTCTCTTACCTCCCTGGAATCCAGGCGAGCGCCATCGCGTGAAGGTCGCCTACGGTGGCGAGCCAAAGGTCGCCCTGCGTCCGCCGTGGATCGACGGCTTCGTCTGGGAAGAAACCCCGTCAGGCAAGCCCTGGGTCGGTGTGACCAGCCAGGGAGACGGTGGCGACAACTGGTGGCCCTGTAAGGACCATCCCTCCGACGAACCCGACGAGGGGATGAACATCACCCTGACCGTTCCCTCCGACCTCGTCGGTCTCACCAACGGTCGCAAGATGGATGAGATCGACAACGGCGACGGCACCACGACCTCCTCCTGGCGCGTCCACTACCCGATCAACAACTACGGCGTCTCCCTCGCCATCGCCCCCTACGTGCCGATCGAGGCGACCTACCACGGGATTGACGGCGCCTTGAACGGGACGATCATCTTCTGGAGTCTCCCCGAACACGAAGAAGCCGCCCGTCGGATGTGGCCTCAGGCGGCCCGGATCCTGACCGTCCTGGGACGACGTTTCGGCGAGTACCCCTTCTTCGACGACAAGTACTGGGTTGCCGATTCACCCTACCTGGGGATGGAGCACCAGACCCTGGTCGCCTACGGAGACAAGTTCGAGGACAACAAGTGGGGATTCGATGAACTGCTCCTCCACGAGACAGCCCATGAGTGGTGGGGTAACAAGATCACCGTCGCGGACTGGGGCGACTTCTGGATCCAGGAGGGCTTCGGCACCTACGCCGAAGCCGTCTACGTCAACGACACTCTCGGCATCGATGCGTACCTCGATTACACCGCGAAGTTCCAACGCAACACGAGCAACCGCAAGCCGGTGATTCAGGGCTCCGACCTGACCTCCGCCCAGGCCTACACCGGGGACATCTACCTCAAGGGAGCGGCAACTCTCCACACCTTGCGGTACCTGCTCGGCGACGACGAGTTCTTCGCCCTCCTCCACCGATTTGCTACCGACCCCGCCTACGCCTATCAGATCGTGTCGATGGACGACTGGACGGCGCTCGCCGAAGAGATGACGGGCCGCGATCTCGACTGGTTCTGGAAGCGCTACATCTATACGGCCGAGCTCCCGCGGTGGACCCTCGAACGTGACGGCGACGAGGCCACCCTGTCATGGGACGATCCCGACTTCATCATGCCGCTGCCGGTGAGCATTGACGGCGAGGACCGTCACCTCGCGTTGCCCAACGGCAGGGTCGTCTTCTCGGCTCCAGCCAACGCCGAAGTCCTCGTCGATCCCAAGGGATGGGTTCTCGAGGCGTCCGACAAGGATCGAAAGTCGAAGAGCCGAACAGAGGATCGGAAGAGCCCCCCATCGGAAGATCCGGTGGACCCGCCGGGAGACGCTGAGTAGCCGACGAGCGCTCTCCTATCAGCCATGCCCGCCGATCCGCTCCCCGCTTCCCCAGAACGCACGACCTGGTCGATCGAGATCTCGATGGATTGGTCCGGTGCCCCGCTCGCTCGTCAGCGATGCCCTCGCCTCGACCTCTCTTTGGAGGGGGATCGATGCATCGTCAGCGTCGACTCACCCTATCATCGAGACCCCGCGCCGAGCGCTCCGGTGGGTCCGACCGAAGGCCTGTGGAACTTCGAGGTCGTCGAACTCTTCGTCGCCGAGGCCTATCCGCACGAGAACGGAGACGGGCAGTCCCGGCCAGAGGCAGCCCCTGTCGCGTACAGCGAGTTCGAGTTCTCCCCCCACGGACACTACCTGGCCTGGCGTTTCTCTGGCCTCCGCCAACGACTCGAGGGTGAAGATCCCAGGGTTGGCTATCGCGCCTGGATCGCCGAGGACCGGTGGCACGGGCGCGCGACCTTCGCTCGCGAGGCGCTTCCGCCCGCTCCCTGGCGGATCCACGCCGCGGCCGTCCATGGCTCCCCATCGGAACGATCCTTCGAGGGGTCCGCTCCCCTGCCGGGCTCTACTCCCGACTTTCACCAGCCCGGTTCCTATGTCCTCGCGAATCACTACCGAACCACGAAGCGACCGCTGGACCAGCCCTACCGGGCAACCCGCTATATCGTCGACTTCGACGACGCCCCTGTCGTGCTGAGAGTCGGTGAACACTCTCCGGAACTGGACCGCCGGCTGCACCACGAAGGACTCGAGCCGGAGGCGCCGTGGGCCTTCATGACCGCCCACAACCCAGGGTCCGTGCTGAGGGACGCGTCCGACAACGAGACCGCTCAACGACGCCTGAAGAAGGCCCTAGTGGAGCGAGGGTACCGCCCCCGCTCGGGTCGGGGTGAGCCTGTCGACGGAAGTTGGAGCGCAGAGCCTAGCTTCTTCGTGCCCGGCATCATGCCCGCAGAAGCTCTCGATCTCGCGCGCGCGTTCGGCCAAGCGGCGATTCTGGTCGGTAGGGTTGGAGATCCGGCCGGCTTGCTATGGACCGAACCTTGAGCACGGCTTCGAGAAAACGACGGATCGCGGTAGTTCGCGAGGTCAGTCCGGCCCTAGCCGATTGTGAGCTGACCCATCTCGACCGCCAACCGATCGACGTAGATCGAGCTCAGCGACAGCACGAAGAGTACATCCAGGCCCTGGCGGCTCTCGGCTGTGAGATCCACCGCCTTCCGGCGGAGGACCACCTTCCCGACTGCGTGTTCATCGAAGACACCGCGGTGGTTCTCGACGAAGTCGCCATCCTCACTCGGCCGGGCGCACTCTCCCGACGGGCCGAGCTGCCCACCGTCGCCGAGGTCCTTGCCCGGTACCGTTCCGTCCTGACGATCGAAGCGCCCGGCACCCTCGACGGGGGCGATGTCCTCGTGCTCGAACGACAGATATGGGTCGGCGCCTCCGACCGTACCAATCCCTCCGGTATCGACCAGTTGCGGCAGCACGTCGAGACCTACGGCTACACGGTGACCGCGGTGGAGATGCGCGACTGTCTCCACCTCAAGACCGCCGTCACCGCGGTCTCATCCGACACTCTCCTGATCCAGCCTCAGTGGATCGTCGGCAATCCCTTCGACGCTTGGCGACAGGTCGAGGTGGATCCCGAAGAGCCTTTTGCCGCCAACGCGCTACGCATCGGCGACGAACTGATCTACCCGGCCGACTTTCGACTCACCCGACGACGACTGGAGTTGATGGGCTTCACCATCCATCACGTACCCGCCGATGAGCTGGCCAAGGCCGAGGGCGGCGTGACCTGCTGCAGCCTTCTTCTTGACAGGAACGAGGACGGCGGTCGAGCCGTCTGATCGCTGCATCAATGCCAAGCGGGCGGTAGAATCATTGGGTCATGTCTACCCCCGGCCCTCCCAGCGATCCCAAGCGACAGCGAGCTCTCGAGCTCCGCAATCAGGAGAGGAAGCAGCGACTAGTGGCCCACCGGTCCCGCGACTTTGAGGAGGCTGAAGCCTGGGATCTCGACTACTGGCAAGCTCACTCGCCCGAAGAGCGCCTGTCCGCTCTCGTGGCGATTCACCGAGATGTCGAACTTGCCGAGCGCGCCAAGCGCGAATCCTTGGCAAGCGAGGACGAGAAGCTGCAACGATCGATGAAGACCGACCCTTCGGAATAGATTCAAGGTCGCTTCGGTTACTGTATCCGAGTACATTCTCCAATCTGCATGTGAGGACCCGACAATGGATCGACTTCGGCCCCCAAGGATCTGGACCTTCGGAGCGCTGCTCTCGCTCCTGCTCCCCGGCCTCGGCCGGGCCGACGACGTCTACCTCACCAACGGTAAGGTCTACGAGGACGTCATCGCGGAACGCACCGCGGACGGCATCCGTATCGACCTCGCTTTTGGAAAACTCGTCCTCCCCGAAGCACAGGTCGAACGCATCGTCAGTTCGGAAGCTCCCCTGGAGACCTTCCGACGGCTCGAGCAATCGCTGGAGAGCAACGACGGATCCGCCCAGGGCTGGCTGGACCTCGCCCTGTGGTCCCGATCCAATGGATTGGCGCACGGCAGCAAGGAGGCTGCTCTCAAGGCCGCCGACATGGATCCAGGCCTCGAAGGACTTCGCCCCCTGATGGCCGAACTGGGTCGGGTCTACGACGCCGAGCTGGACCGCTGGGTGACCGAGGCTCAACACCTTCGATCGCGGGGATTTGTCGAGGTGGACGGTCGCTGGCTCAATCCGGCCGAGCTCGAGGCCCACCTCGCGCTGCGACGAGAGGAGGAGCGCCAGCAACGTGAACTCGCCACCGCGCGGGCACTCCAGCAGGTGGCGGAGAACCTCGAACGGGCCGAACGTCGTGCCGAACAGGCGCGCCAAGACGAGCTGATGGCCGAGGCTCTCCGACAATCTCAGAGCCAGACGGTGCACTACCCGATCTTCGTCATCCAACCCGGCTGGTCACGACCCGCCACCGCGCCCTCTCGTAGAGCACCCCATCGATCCGACCACGAACCCGCCTCCGTCACCTATCGCCGCCTCGCCAACCGACAGCCGGGTTCCTTCCTCCCGGTCTCGCAGTACAACCCGGCACCCGAGCCCCCCGCGACCCCGTCGTTCGCGCCGGAGCCAGAGCCCCGGCGGCCGCACACGACCTCGTCCCGCTCCACTGACGGGTCGTAGGGCGCAACTAGCCGGTCACGGAGAGGCGTCCTGGCCGCAAGTGTGCCGACGCGCCACTTGGGGCGCTACTTCCAACGGCAGCGATCTGGCCGCTGGAGCAGAGATTTCACCGGGCATACCCGCCCCGGCGAGGGGGCATCTACTCGGGCGCCGGTCCAAAGGAGCGCTCGAACAACTCCCTGATCGCCTCGCGTCCTGGATCCGTGAGACTGCGGGTGCCGGTCGCCGAAAACGGACGCACCTCGAGGACTGGACTCTCGGCCCGCCACTCACCGTCTTGCCAGGTGTACCAGGCGTTGGTCTCCTGATCGAAAACCGAAACGGGCCGGTTGAAGAACTTGGCGAGTTCCACTCCCCACCCCGTACCACCCTTGACCAGGCCGCTGGGTAGAAGCCAGCCCACCGCAAGCACGTGGTGGCTGTTGACCACCATGTGAAAGATCGACTGGATCACGCGACGGATCCGCTCGGCGCTGTGGTAGGTGCGTCCCATGTGGCGTGAGACGATCTCCATGCTGACGTCACCCTTGGCCAATTCGGCCGGTCCCAGGTGCACGAGTCCCCGATCGCGCTCGGAGAGGTGCCCGTCGAAGGTGTAGGTCACCTCCTCCAGTCCCCAGCGCTCGGCATTGCGTCCAAACTCGGCTTCGGTTCCCTTGTGCCCACCGCTGTGCAGCACGGCTCCGTTCTCATATGGCATGGTGTTGGCTCCTAATGTTCGATGGAGTAGTAATTCTAGCAGTGCGAAGATCTGCCGCGAATTCTGGTGCTTGTCACATCTTCCAGAGTATGGAAAAGTCGGGGAAATTCTCAGAATCGCGAGTCAGGCTCGCTTCTCCGCTGGCGGCGGTTCGGGTGCCAAGGAGAACCTATGATGTCGACTTCGATTCTCGCCGATTCTTGCTCCGCGGCGGAGCCTTTCCGTCACCTGGTCCCTTTCCGTCGCCTGGTCCAAGCGACGACACACCTGACGTACTCCGTCGCTACGGTAGTGTTGCTGACACTCCTCACGTCCTCCCCGATGGCAGCCCAGAGGATCAACGACGGTCTCCCGTCCGAACTGGCCGCCAAGGCGGTCGTCGACCCTCTGATCATTCCCAGTCTAGAGATCGTCCCTATCGACGGCTGGACCCTGGACGGTTCCGGAGATACGGCTTGGGCTGACTTCCTCGCCGCCGAGAGCGACCGCGGCGCCTGGAACGCCTTCGTGGATCAGCGCAGCGGACTCTTGGAAGTCGCCGAAGGCGCCGGCGTCCCCTGGATTCCGGGGCGCGGCAACAATCTGACGAACAACGACCTAGCCCCAATTCTGCAGGGACGAGCCGCGCCGAGTCTCGAGACGCTCGAGGCTCTAGCCCGAGATTTCATTGCGACCTATTCCACTCTGCTCGGAACGAACGGAAGGCGACTCGTTCTAGACCAGAATGCTTCGAGCCAATTGACAGACAACCTATGGAACCTCGAGTTCCGAGTGTACGAGTCCGACCTGCTAATCGACGACGCAAGGGTCTTCTTTCGCGTCAACCACGGCAATCTCGTTCAATGGGGCGCCCGACACCTCCCTCCTCCAGGCACCGCCGTTCCAGAGATCAACCTCGACGCCCTCGATGCCCTGGAGGCCGGTTCCGAATACGTCGGGGGCTGGCATGACGGGGCCGACTGGCTCAACGGCAAGACCGTTCTCAAGCTGTTTCCGAGCCGAGTCGATAGCGACGAACGAGGTGACTTCGAGGACGGCAACGGATACACCTTCGTCGCCGCCTGGGAGTACGAGTTCACCCGAGCCGGAGATTCAGCCGTCTGGCGCCTTCGAGTCGATGCGACGACCGGTCGCATCCTAGAAATGAAGGACCTTCGCGAGTTTTCACAGGTGCGTGGCGGCTATTGGCCCATCTCCTACCGCGTCGGTGGCGTCAACCAACCCCAGGTGACGGTCGGCTGGCCCTACGCCAATGTCACGCCGCTGGGTGTGGCTACGAACGGCTCCGGGGTCTACGCTTGGGACGGTAACGCACAAGCCGCCCGCCACGTGGGTCCGTACGTGAACGTCAACGACAACTGCACCGGAACCGCCGGCACGGTGGGCTCGGACGGAGTCGGAGACATCGACTTCGGTTCGGCGGGTCTCGGAAGCAATGACTGCATCAACCAACTCAGCGTCAACGACAACACCGCTGCCTCGCGCCAGCAGTTCGTCCACGTGAACAAGATCAAAGAGAAGGGTCGTTCTTTCTATCC
>JAIOJS010000273.1 GCA_019911795.1 Thermoanaerobaculia bacterium
CTTGCGCCTTCTCTTGGCGCTCCGCCGCGGAGTGCTCGGCCCAGCAGGGTAGAGGAGCGAGTTCGAAGGACTCTTCTTCGGCGTACCCAAGGACGGAGTCACTCAACTCGGTCGGCCACAGGACCCGCCACCATGCGAGAGTGCGATCGCTTGGGCCGGTGACGTCGGGACCAGTCGCTACGTTTTTCTGTGCCCAGGCTTCGTATCTCTCCCGAGCTACTGGTCGAGGATGATCGTAGTGATACATGAAGCCATGCATCAGGCTGGCTACTTCGGGACAGCTGGCGACAACCACTCACCGGCGTTGAACCAGGCTATTATTGATAATTGTGTATACCAGGAGGAATGCGAATGATCCAGCGTGCCACTATCAAGCGGGGACTCGATACATGTGGATTGGCGATTGGCATCTTCCTGACGGGCTTAGTCTGGTCAAGCGGAGCGTTGCTAGCTCAGCAGAGCGACGAGCTGGAGAGATGGAATTCCCTCATGGAAGGCAGCCGATCTGGAGCTTCGTCGGCTTCCGGCATTCCAACCAGTGATGAGATCAAGCAAGTTGCGAGGGATCTTGAAGAGGCCGTTGAGATTGCCCGCTCCCCAGGGTTTCCTCAACTCTTGCTTGCCGACAGCCTGGAACTTCAAGCCAGTTGGGCAGGCGGCCAAACGAAGATCCTCCTTCTCGAGGAGGCGATCTCGATACGAAGCAAAGAGCTGGGGAGCGATGATCCTGCTGTCGCCGATCTATTGGTCCATCTGGCCGGCATGAACGATGACTCCTGGCGCGATGCACGCGCCGTATTGGAGAGGGCACTTCGTATCTATGAGTCGTCTTTGGGGGGTGATAGCCCAAAGGTGGCCAATACATTGATCCTTCTTGGCATCGTTGATCTCAACGATGGTAATGAGCTAGAGGCCGAGCAGCGGTTTCGCGAGGCCTTGGTCCTTTGTCCAGCACGCCCAGATGATCCAGAGGGAATTGGCCTGAATGCACAAGCTCAACTGCTAGAGCTTCTGGAAAGGCAGGGCCGACTCGAGGAGTTGGAGGTGCTCCGGCGTGAGTTCTCTGCGGTCTCAGATGCGGCACAGGAGATGGAGAGGGAAGTGGCGAACGGCGAACGTTTCGAGAAACCCGTAGCCGGCGGAAATCCCTAGCCGCCGGCCGCCGGCGGCGCGGGAGAGGCCTCACAACGACTTCGAAGCAGGTATCTGATTGGTTGCTCCGAATTCGGCATTTCGCAGCGCTGTGTGCCGTCGGTCCCCCGAAACAGACTCGACTCTCGAGCCTGAACACCCGAAATCTCGCAGTCAGCGGCTGACGACAGCAGTTGGCGCCTCCGGCGGACACACCTCGACCGCGACCGGCAGCTGCCGGCCCGACGATGTCCTTTGGGGCGCTTGCGGGAAAGGACTCTCTACGAGGGCGACGGACGCGGCTGACCGCGTGTCCGGAACGCCGGCAGTCGAGGCGGAATCGCCCCCTCCGGGAAGAGGACCGTGAGGTCCGATCTCACGTGCTCTGGACGACCGTGCTCCGCAATCAGTGCCTCGAGGATCTTGATCACGTCTTGGCTTCGAAAGGTCCTCCCAACTGCCAACGCTAGGCACTCCCGGGTGTACTCATCGAGTACCCCTAGGACCTTTAGCCGCCGACCATCGTCGGTCCGATCGGTAATGAAGTCGTATGTCTGGCTCGGGAAGATGTCTCACCCGCTTGGTAGAGATGTTGGTCGGAACCTTTCGGGGGACCGTGGAGTGGTACTTTGTCGTGGTGGGTTCCGGTCACTTCTGCCAAGCGGGTGAGGCCTGGCCGCCAAACGGGTGAGGCCTCACTTGGCCGGCAGGGGCCGGTCGCGGGAGGGCGTGCTATTCGTAGGGATCGATCGGTCACGTAACGATCGTGAACGTCCACCACGCAGCAAGTAGAAAGGGCACGAGCCCGAACGCGAAGAACACTTTGCTGCCGCCGCGGAGCTGGGCGCGCACTTGATCGGCTGTGCCGGCGTACACCGGCAGGCCGCGGGGCCGCCTCGGGCTGGGGGTCAGGGCCTGACCGTCCCATCGTCCGAAGATGCAAACGGCGTCGCCGGGTGAAAGCACCCATTCCTTCCGGACCAGTGAACTTCCCTCTTCGGCATCGCCGAATTTCCAATCCACAGCGATCCGGTCCTGGGTCAGGGCGGCCAGCTGGGCGAGCGCGGCAGCGCGCTCAGGTTTGTCGAGACGTTCGGCCGTCTCATCGACCCTCGACTCGCCATGCCCGAAGCCGCTCTTCTCCAGGTCAACGAGGTCAGGCAGCCCGCGCAGCGGTACCGTGCCGTATTCATTTTCGATGCCCATCGGTACGAGGTGATAGCCCTCGTAGAGCCGTCCAAGGTAGGTCGAACGTCTGCCATCCTCGTAGCGCCTGCCGCGCTGTTCCTCGAAGACCTGATAGGAACAGGCCAGCGCTTCGCGGTCGCTGAGTGTGGCGCGCATCGTCTCGCCGAGCGGCACGGCGCGTCCCGCGACGGCCACCCAGTCGCCTTCCCGGTGTCGTGTCGCGCCGACCGATCGCATCGCTCGATGATCGACTGCTTCCTCGGCACCCCTCATCCACAACCAGAAGGCCACTCCGAGAAGCAGGGGCGTTCCGATCCCGAACGGCAGCGCCTCGACCGCGTCGCTTCCCAAGTGAATAGCCAGCCAGAACAACAACACACCGACGACAAACGCCACGCCCGCGAGCGGCCTGCGATTCACACTGAGTCCCCAGTCCGTCCGCCCTCCGGCTCCGGCACTGCCGCCGACCAGGCCGCGGTGCCCCCGGACTCGAACCCGTCGGAGAAGAGCCACGGCCCCGGCGGTGTGGCGTTGGCCTCGTAGGCGCCGCTGTGGCAGAAGAGGCTCAGGCGCTCAGCCCCCCGCTGGTCGCTATCGACACAGCTGCCCGAAGGCAGCAGGAACGTCGTGGCCTCGGCGTCGGGAAGCAGGGCGTGGGTTGGGGTCGGACCGCCGTAGCCAGCCAGGGGCCGCAGCAACGGCTCGGTCGATAGCACGTCGGCGACGTGATCGAGGTCGCATTGGGTGGTAACCGCGCCGCCCTGGGGGTATTCGGCGTTGAAGCCGGCGGAGGTGATGGAGCCACCGGCGCAGTCGGCGGAGAAGAGCGAGGCGAATACCTGCATGGACGAGTTCTGGCTCAATTCGATGGACACCGGTGGGCCGGCGGCGAGTGCCTTGACGGTCGAGAACTGCAAGCCGAGGGAGGAACTCTCCGCCGACAGGTCGGCACCGCCGGCGGTGGGGGCGAGGACCCGGTTCTCGCTCAGGGTGGAGTTGCCCAGCAACAGTCCTCCGCTCACGATAGCGATCCCGCCACCGAAGGACGTGACGCCGCCCGGCCGACCGGCGGTGTTGTGGGCGAAGGTCGACGCGGCGATTTCGTAGGTGCCGCCGTCGAGGAACAGACCGCCGCCGTCGGAAGCGGTGGTGAAGCTCGCCGCCGCCGTGTTGTGCTCGAACACCGAGCGCGTGATGGACGCGACGGTGGTGCCGCCTTCGAAGTAGCCGCCACCCCCCATCACTCCGGCGAAGCAGTCGCGGACCGCGAGCCGGTCGAGCTCTACCGTCGAGCCCCCGGGGTCGAGGAAGAAGCCACCGCCGGTGTCCTCGGTGCCGCAACCGGAGAAGGTGACGTCGGTCAGGTTCAAGGAACCGGGCGTGGGGGGACCCAGCACGTAGAGACAACCGCCGGCATCGGTGGCGAAGCCGTCCTGGAAGTGGACGTCGGTCAGCGTCAGCGAGTCGGCGGCCAGGAAGTAGAGAGAGCCGCCGCGCTGTGCGCCGCCAGCGTTGAAGGCATCGCCCTCGAGGAGGGTCAACGGCCCGGTGAACACGATGTCCCCCGCCGACGGATCGATGTGGAAGATGCGGTCGCCGTTGAGGTCCTGGATCACCGGGTGGGCCCCCGGCGCGGCCATCAGGGTCAGGCCGTCGGAACGCACGTCCAAGTCGCCAGTGGTGTTAGCGTCCTCGCCGCCACCCTCGAGGGTCAGCTGGTAGAGGCCGTCGGGGAGGATGATGATGGTGTCCACACTGTCCAGGTTCGACCGGCGGATAGCGCCGCGCAGCGAGCAGTCGTCGGCGACCGCGTCGAAGCATTGGTCGGCGTTCAGAACGTCGTCGAAGCGGTCGACGGTGTAGGTCCCGCCGGCCCGGGCCGCGGAGGCGCCCACGGCGAGCAGGACGATGGTCAGGGCGTAGGGGGCAAGGTTGCCGGCGAGGCGGTGCATGACGTCTCCTTCTGTCGGGGTCCTCCCGGGGCTTGCCGAGCGGAGCTGCCCCGAGCCGTCCGTTCCATTTGCTGACATGCGGCTATCCTCGATCTCGGTCGTGGCGGCGAACCACAGAAGGCGAAAAATCAGCGGTTTGTGGGCGCCGGGCGTGCAGATCGTAGTTTCTGGGTTCATGGGATTCCTCTCTAGACCGTGGTGAAGGTACCGTTCCTCAACCCTGCGTCATTTAGGGCCTCGAGGGGCCACTACCGCCTGGGGCAGCCCCTGGCAGAAGTCCCGTGGGTCGGTTTCCTTCCCCTGTCCCGGCTGGGAAGATGCCTCACCCGCTTGGTAGAGGTTTTGACCTCAAGGCTTCCGAATGTGTCTGATTTGAGCGCTGTGGGTCGCAGCAGATAGAACCAGACCTCAATTTTTGGACATGAGGAACCCAACTCTGGCTCCTGGCGGCCGAAAGCTGCTGCAGAGGCCGTCAACGGACACAGCTCGACCGTGATCGACGATGTCGATCTTTCGAGGCCTACGGGGAAGCGGAACCTCTAAGCCGGTGCCGGCCGCGGCTGACCGTGGGTTCTAAACGACGGCAGTCTGGGCGGGATCGATCCTTCGGGAAAGATGACCGTGAGATCACCCTTCTTCAATCGATTGGCGGCTTCTCGGTAGCAGTCGACAAAGTAGAGCCAGGTGCGCTTGTAGGTGATCCACTCTTCCGGCGACGCCACCGGAGAGAGACCGACCTACTCATCCCATCTGATACCTCGTTCTGGTTGGAACGAGGAATCCCGAGGACATCGCAAGCCCTCGAGACTCCCGTTGTTGTCGCCAGTTCCTTGACGACCGACACAACAGCTAATCGTCGTTCTCCAGCGTCGGCAACTCGACATCCAGGATCCGCGAGAGCCCAATGTCTTACGAGTCGTTTATCCGTTGCAGTCCACTAAGGAATCTGCAAACCGATCCCGAGGGAGTAGTACGAAGCTCGATCGCTCTCACCGCCGGCTAGAAGTCGGTTGCCGCGCTCGTATCCCAGCTCAGCGAAGACGAGTCCCAGACCGACCGACACCTGGCCTCCCCAGATGAACTTCGACGTTTTCCGTTCTGAGGACTCATACCATTTCTGCCCGATCTCGGCCCCGAGCACAATGTCGATACCCAGACCCTTGGTACGGAATGGATACTGGTTTCTGACCACGAAGCCCCAGGCATCGAAGGTCTTCCATTGATCGTACTGGACGTTCCAAGACATGACGTTGCCGAACACCAGCTTGAACCCCGACTTGGGAAAGGTACAGTCCTCTGAGTCGTCGCATGAGCGCGGTTCGCCATTCTCGAGAATCCGAATGTCCGTCTCCGGAGTGGAGCCAAAAGGAATGGAAACCTCGGCTCGCCAGCCGGAGGCACCGTACCCATCTCCCACCAGTACGGCACCGGAGACTTCGAGATGACGGAAGCTCATCCCGAATCTGTCGAACTCCTTCTTGGGTCGGCTCACAAATCCGCCCAGAGGCTCCGATTCCGACGATTTGTCGCCGGCCAACTGTGACTGAAACGACAACGTTGGCCGCCGGAGGTTGTCCCAGTCGACCCGAAGGGGAGCCACCAATGGCGCCGACCAGGGAACAAAGTCGAGCCGCGAGGGCTGAACCCCAGTACTTCCGAGGCCATCGACCACGACATTGCTGATCGAGGCGGCAGAGAGGAGGACCAAGGCAGCAGCCTGTTCATGGCCTGGCGGCTGTCGACCCGATCCAGCCGGCTTGGAACAGGGACCGGTATCAATTTTGTCCTGAGGTTTTCTCGATCTTCTTCCGTTCAAACGGCCATCGCCAAGAAAACAAGCCTGCTGGGAACCCTTTTCTCGAAGACCCTGAAGCCAGGTAATCACCTGCGCCCGAGCCGCAGCGCCAGGGAAGAGTTCACTCAAAGCGGACGCCACATTTGGAGGTACCTCTGAAGGTTGATGCAACAGCGTCTGCAAATCGGAGATCATCTTCGACAGAAGGTTCGACCGATTGATGAAGGCCTCCGCACCGATTGCGTTGCCATCGTTGTGCAGGGCACGCGCGATGATGTCGGTGGCGGTACCACGGGGCGTCAAGAAATGTCCAGGAGCGAAGGAGTCTTGCAAGAAATGCAAAGCCACCGCCTCGGCGAACAGCGGTTCGATCCAAGGACGATCAGCCGTCAGGCTGGGTTGTCTCGCCATCGAGAAGGCCAGGCCATGAAACTCGTTGTAGGCGCTCGCGGCGCAGGCCTCGAAGTGACTGTGGTTGCGGTGTGCCGCCAGCAAAGGATACAACCAGCCACCCTGCTTCTCGGCGATCTGGCAGGCGGCTCGTTGGAGAGGAGTGTTCCCTCTCGGGCTGGGCGGCCGAGAAGTGGCTCGAGTGCACCGTTCTGAGATGTCGCTTGGTTGATCGATCCACCAAGTTGTCGAGCTATGCACTCTGCCAAAGGGAAGAAGGTTCTCAGGTCTATGAACTCGATCAACCGTGAGTGTCGCGACGCCGAACGGAACGCAAGCGGACGACGACGCGCAGCTCTGCTGTCTCACCTCGAGGTCCAAGGGGCAGTCGAGAAAGAGTGAACTGATGGGTTCGACCTGCACATGGTCCTGAATGGCCAGCCACAGAGCAATGTCAGAGATGGCGCGGTGTTCCTTGCCCTTGAAGCAAGATCCTGGAGGGGTGGCCAATAGCAGCCACAGGAAGACAACCGCGACCAGACGCGCCAACTCGAAGGCTCGCGTCTCGAGCCCCTCGGTTTGAATTGTTCGATCCAAGCCTACTGAGACCCCCCCACCGAAGCTTGCCATCGACAGGACCTAGGACCCCGACCCCTTGCCAATTCCCCCGAACCACTGTCGAGGATCGATCTTGGCTAGGGCGCTCACCCGGACGTCGGACGGCCCGTCGCCACTGGTCGGCAAGCTCACGTGCAACCTGGTCAAGATCCGAAGCCACTTGTTCCCTACGGCCGGCAACTCGAGCTCGCCCTCCAGGAACCACCGCTTCGATTCGTCGCTGAGGACCGCTTCGGTCGTCTCGGTCGCCGGCATGAGTACAACCGACTCCCAAAGATTGTCCTTGGCGTATCCAACCTGGACGAAACCGTTCGAACCCGACAGAGAATCGCTGGGTTGCCCCGCGTTGTAGTTGTTGACGGCGAATCGAACGCCGCCAAAGACGTTGGTGCGCGTTTCGATTCGGGACTGTTCCGAGGGTACGGTGGACACGCCGGCCCCGAGAATGAGCCCGATGGGTTGTCGCCAGCCAGGCGTAAAGAACCCATAGACCCTGGCCTGGAGCAGATTGCCACCATCCACGAAGGGATCAAAAGCCTTCTCTTCCGACGGCTCTTTGGCACCCGCCTCGGCCGGCATCTCTGCTGCTGGTTCGGCTTCGGTAGTCTCTCCTTCGGCTGGCTTGTCCGAACCGATGGACGACAGACGAGCCTCGAAGCCACCCTCGAGGTTGGGTGACCACAGAGTTCGCGCTCGGACTGCAATTTCCGGGTTGGACTCCCACGAGCCGTCCCCCGAGTGGCTGAATACACTGCCAAGATCAAAGGTGAGAGAGTGCTTCTCGATTGCAATGACTGGCTGGCCTCCGATGGACTTGCGCAGGCATTCCTCTGGTATG
>JAIOJS010000274.1 GCA_019911795.1 Thermoanaerobaculia bacterium
GGTCATGGCGAAGTAGAGCGCCATGAACATCTCGACCTGAGGCGCTTCGGATCCGGGGTAGGAGAAGTGGGCTCCTGGCACCAGATGGTGGGCGAACTTGTGACTGTACTCGACATACTTGATGCCGAGGAAGATGCCGCCGAGCGTGAGTGTGGCGATCAACATCCACAGCAGCATTTTCTTCTTGCCGGTCTGGGCTGCCCATACCGCCATCGCCATGGTGAAGCTCGAACCGATGAGTACGGCGGTGTTGATGGCCCCGAGCTTGATGTCGAGAAGACCGCTGCCGACGAGGAACCCGAGGGGGTAAAGGAAGCGGTAGACCAGGTAGGCGGTGAACAAGCCGCCGAAGAACATCAACTCCTGAGCGACGAAGACCCACATCCCCAGCGTCGACGCCGAGCGCTGCTGCGCCATCGAGTCGAAGTGGTGTTGCAGCTCGGGGGAGTGGGCCTCAGTGGACATGAACGGCCTCCAGAGAGCGTTGAGAAACGTGGGCGAGTACGGACGGATCAAGCAACTCTCGAATCCTCCGTTCGATGATGGTAGTCGTAGGCTTCGTGCGTAACGACCGGCGTTTCATCGAAGTTGAAGGTCGGCGGTGGAGACGACGTTTCCCATTCCAGGCCGACTGCGCCCCACGGGTTGGCGGGTGCCTTCTTGCCGTAGCGCATCGACCAGGTGAGGTAGATGATCGGCAGCAGGTAGCCGAGTCCCAGGACCGAGGCGCCCGCCGTCGACAGGACGTTTAGGATCTGAAACTCGGGTGGGTAGGCGTGGTAGCGGCGCGGCATGCCGAGATAGCCGACGATGAATTGGGGGAAGAAGGTCAAGTGGAATCCGACGAAGACGAGCAGGGCCGAGACTTTGGCCCAGAATTCTGGGTACATCCTGCCTGAGATCTTTGGCCACCAGTAGTGCAGGCCGCCGAGGTAGCCCATGATGGTTCCACCCACCATCACGTAGTGGAAGTGGGCGACGACGAAGTAGGTATCGTGCACGTGAGTGTCGAGGCCCATCGTGGCTAGGAAGATTCCGGTAAGACCACCGATGGTGAACAGGCCGATGAAACCCATGGCGTAGAGCATCGGGGTTTGGTAGGAGACCGAGCCTTGAAAGAGAGTGGCCGTCCAGTTGAAGACCTTGACGGCACTAGGGACCGCCACCAGCATGCTGAGGATCGAGAAGATGGCGCCGGCGTAGACGCTCTGTCCGCTGACAAAGAGGTGATGACCCCACACCAGGAAGCCGAGGAAGGCGATCGCCATCGATGAGTAGGCAACGAAGGTGTAGCCGAAGATCCTCTTGCGCGCGAACGCGGCGACGAGCTCCGAGATCACTCCCATTGCGGGCAGAATCATGATGTACACCGCCGGATGCGAGTAGAACCAGAAGAGGTGCTGGAAGAGGACCGGGTCCCCACCCTGGGCGGGATCGAAGATCCCCAAGTGCAGGCTGTGGTCGAGCATCAACATCACCAGGGTGATGGCGAGCACGGGGGTGGCGAGCATGATGATGATGCTGGTGGCGTAAAGAGCCCACACCATGAGGGGCAGGCGGAACCAGGTCAGTCCGGGAGCCCGCATGCGATGCACGGTGACGATGAAGTTCAAGGCGGTCATGATGGAACTGAATCCGGCAATGAATCCGGCCATCGCGACGAGGGTGACCTGGGTGTTCGAGTACATCGAACTGTACGGCGTATAAAACGTCCAGCCGGTGTCCACGCCGCCGTTGATCAGGGCCCAGACACCGAGGATTCCGGCCGCGACGTAGACGTAGAAGCTGGCTAGGTTGATTCGCGGGAAAGCGAGGTCTTTGGCCCCGATCATCAACGGAAGGATGAAGTTCCCCAGCACGGCGGGGATGGCAGGGATCAGGAAGAAGAAGATCATGATCACGCCGTGCATCGTGAACAGGCGATTGTAGACGTCCGGCTGTACCAGATCCCCTTCGGGAGTCAGGAGTTCGAGGCGGATCAGGGCGGCAAAGAGACCACCCACCGAGAAGAAGATCGAAACCGCCACCAGATAGAGCAGGGCGATGCGCTTGTGATCCTTGGTCAATAGCCAGGACTTCACACCATAAGCGGCGTTCAAATAGTTACTGCGGGAGCTATCGGTAGTGTGGCTGCTCATGGTGTGTCCTCGGTAGCTGCATCCGTCGCTGCATCCTGCGGAACGTTCGACTCGTCGACGGCACCGCCGGCAGGGGTCTCACGTCCCCCGGAGAGGCTCTTGATGTAAGTAATGAGCTTGAAGACGTTCTCCTCGCTGATCTGTCCCTTGTAGGTAGGCATCAGAGGTTGGAAGCCGGCGACGATCTTTTCGGCCGGGGTGAGGATGGACTCTCGCAGATACTCGTCATTGACGACTACGGTACGACCATCGTTGAGGGTCACGTCCTCACCGTAAATCCCGCGTAGGGCCGGGCCGCGCCCCCCGTCGCCGTCTAAGTGACAAGTGACGCAGGCGAGTTGCTCGAAGAGGGCTGCTCCTGCCTCTGCCGGTGATTGGGAGGCGGCGGCGCCGCCGGCGAGCCAGCGTTCGTACTCTTCCGGTTCGAGAACTACGACCTGACCGCCCATCTTGGAGTGTTCAGCGCCGCAGAACTCGGCGCAGAAAAGGTGGTAGCTGCCGGTCTTGGTGGCCTCGAACCACACCGTGGTGTAGCGGCCGGGAAGGACGTCCTTCTTGACCCGGAACGCCGGGAAATAGAGGCTGTGGATGACGTCCTGCGAGATGGCGGTGATCTTGATCGGCTGTCCAATGGGCACGTGGAGTGTGTTGATTTCGCGCTGTCCGTCGGGATGTTGGAACTTCCACATCCACTGCTTGCCGATGGCGGTGAACTCCAAGGCGTCGGCTGGAGGTCGGGACTGAGCGAAGAAGACTTTGGCGCCCCAGAAGAAGAGCAAAAGGCAGATGGCGAGGGGAATCGCCGACCACACGATCTCGAGCAGGATGCTGCCGTGGAAGTTGCTGCCGATCTCGTCTTCGGAACGACGACGGTAGCGTACCGCGCAGTAGAAGACCGCTCCTCCGATGAGGAGGGACATGAAGGCGGAGAGAACCACCAAGAAGATATAGAGGGCATCGACCTGGCCGGCCATGGTCGAGGCCGCTTCCGGGAAGAGAGGGAAATCCAGTGGCATTTAGGAGTGACCCTCCTGCTCGGTGGCAATGGGGTTGTGCTTGTCGAGACGGACGAGGGTCGTCACGAGCGCTCCCAACCCGAGTAGGGTGAGGACGCCACCGATGCGCAACAGCCGCATGGTGAGCAAGGTGTACTTCCCCGTCGTCGGGTTGTAGCGATAACAGTAGAGAAGGATCTGGTCGACGGGATTCCCGATCTTGCTCTGGGAAGCCTCGACCAGGCCGAGACGAAGATTCTTGGGTGGATAGTCTACCCCGTAGAAGTAGCGTGAGATGGTGCCGTCCGGAGTCAACAGGAGAACGCTGGCGGCGTGGACGAACTCGTTGGTATTGGGGTCGAGGGTCGCCTTGAAGCCGATCGCCTTGGTCAGATCGGCGACCGCCTTTTCGTCTCCGGTGAGAAAGTGCCAGCCATCGGATCCAGGCCCCCGGAGTTCACCACGGTGGTAGAGGTCGAGGGCTCGCTCCTTGCGGCCCGCCGCGTCTTCCGGACCCTCGGCGGGGTTGAAACTGAAGGCGACGACTTCATACTCGCTGCCGGCGTCAAAGGTGAGCACCTTTAGGCTCTTCACCAGGCTTTCTAGGATCAGGGTGCAGAGCATCGGGCAGCGATAGTAGACGGGGACGAGCACGACGGGCCGGGTTCCGAAGTAGTCCCCGAGGCGCACGCTGTTGCCGTCGGCGTCTAGCCATTGGGAATCCAGAGGGACCTTGTCACCGATTCGTTGTTCGATTCCCGCATCGCCGAATTCGCTGGGGCGGGTGGATGAGTCGAGGTCCTGCGCCGTCGCGCCACTGCTGGCCAGCAGACTGGTCAGCAGAGTAAGGGCCGCGGTCGTTGCGCCTCTTCGACGCAAAGCTGGAGAAAAAGGTGACATCAAGATTACTCGGATCCACCGTTGTCGGTTGGGGCTGGGACATCGGGTTCGATTGGAACCTCGATAGAGGGATCGGCTGAAGCCTCGCTAGCCTGCTGGGCCCGGCGTGCCTCTTGTTCGACAACCATGTCGAGGGCCCGATCGATCGGAACCCGCGCGACGCCCGCTCCCTCGTCGACCCATCCGTACTCATCGAGTCTCGCCTGGTCCTTCTTGTTCAGGCGTTGAAGCTCGAACTCCGGGTTTGCGAGAAGATTCGGACCGGGAACCATGATCCGCTCCGAGGCTTCATTGAGGATCGGGGCAGGCGGATCGGCTCGAACTGCTTGGGCGAGGAAGACGAAGTAGAGCCAGTAAATGAAAGCGCAGACCAGAACCATGGCCACCACCGAGCCAACCCATACCTTGAGCAGAAAGCGGTAGGCGATGTCGCGGTCAAGGGACGGGTCGTGGCTGGACGACGCAGGGTGTCGGATGTCAGTCATATCCGAGAGTCTCCGCGAGGAAGGGGTCGTTGATCGGCAGCATCGGACGCTTGGCGAGGTTGCCCCAGAAGAACCAGAGCCAGACGCCGCCTAGCCCCACGACTGCGGCGATATCGATCCAAACGCCCTGGAAAGGATGGAACTCACCGTGGTGGGCCTGAAGGGTTGGCACGACATTCCAGTAGTAGTCGAACCAACGCATGACCATGAGCCAGGCTGCGACTTGCATCAACCGGTTCCGGCGCTGCTTGAGGCTTGCCGAGAGCAGAATCAGGAAGGGCAGAATGAAGTGACCGAGGAGCAGGAACACGCTCGCAACGGTCCATACACCCCGCATCCTTGGCAGGTAGAAGGTGATCTCTTCGGGAAGGTTACCCGACCAGATCAGTAGCATCTGGGAGAAGGCCAGATAGGCCCACAGCATGGTGAAGGCGAAGAGCAACTTTCCGTAGTCGTGGAAGTGACTGCGAACGAGAACTTTGCTCATCGGCTCGTGGCCGGCTGACCAGTTGGCCACGAGGATGGTGAAGGCCAGACCCGAGAGGCCGGCGCCGGTGAAGAACCAAAGACCATAAAGAGAGGAGAACCAGTGGGGATCGAGGGACATGACCCAATCGACCGAGGCGAAGGTCATGGTGAGGGCGAGCAGGAGGAAACCCACTGCCGACCATCCCTGAAGTTGCTTGAAGAGTCTTGGATCGCCGGTAGCGTCCTGTTGGGCCGAGAGTGATCGCAGGCGCCAAGCGAGGAAGCACCAGATGACGAAATAGAGGACGGTGCGGACTAGGAAGAAGTCGCGGTTGAGGTAGCCAGACTTGTTGGTGAGGATGGGGTCGGCGGCCACGGCGACGGTATCGGTCCAGTGGTACAGACTGTCCATCCCAAGGGCGATGGGGATAAAGAGGACCGCCAACAAGGGCAACGTTCCAGCCGCGGCTTCCAGTTGACGTCGGACCATGAGTCCCCAGGCGCCTCCGGACAGGTGATGCAACATCATCAGGCCAAGACATCCCAGGGCGACGGTGATCCAGGTAACGTAGGCGATCAGGTAGGCCTGAAAGAAGTGGTGGTGGTCCATTGCGAAGCCGGCGCCGGTCGCGGCTAGGCCGAGGAGACCGAAGATGAGAGCCTTGCTTCGGGGGCCGCTGATGGCGGCGGGAGGGGCAAATTCGTTGGCGGTGATGGCGTTCATGTTCTTACCTAGCTTCTATCCTGGCGTCCTTGTCTGACGGTGACTCAGTGGCCACCAGAATCGGCGTCGTCGGCTTCCTTTGGGGGCGGCTCGGTGGCGCCACCTGCGGTCGGCTCGGTTGCACCACTCGGGAGCGCCTGACGATCCGCAGAGTCGAAGCCAGCCGATGGAGCGGCCTGCGAAAGCTGCAGGGCTCGAATGTAGGCGGCGATTGCCCATCGATCTTCGACCGAGATCTGACTTGCATAGCTCGACATGACGCCAAAACCGTTGGTCATGACGTCGTAGTAGTAGCCAACCGGCTGTGACAGGAGGGGGTCGGTATGGTAGGAGGGTGGCTTCTTGAAACCCCGTTGCACCACCATGCCTTGCCCGTCTCCCAGACGTCCGTGGCAGGGAGAGCAGAAGATGTCGAAGCGC
Organism: Thermoanaerobaculia bacterium; assembly: GCA_019911795.1. Taxonomy (GTDB): domain Bacteria; phylum Acidobacteriota; class Thermoanaerobaculia; order Multivoradales; family JAIOJS01; genus JAIOJS01. Next base: position 6,131 of record JAIOJS010000274.1, read on the forward strand.
TGCTGGCCCCGTTCGAGGAGGGGACGATCGACCGGCATGGGAAGCGCGGTGAGGAACGCGTCGTTGGCATCCTTCCCCAGGTAGAGCGCGTTGTCCTCGCGTAGCTGTCCACGCGCGATGGTGCCTTCGATGGGTGGGCGGGACGCCATGCCATTGGCGAAGAAGGCACTCAGCTCTAGTGGCTCGTAGCGGGGCTGGTCGTGCATGTCCTGTCGACAGGCGGTAGCCGTGACGAGAAGGATCCCGACCAAGGTCAAGCGTCCGAGACGAGCTATCCGTTCAGAGGGTCGATCCACGACAGGTCCTCCGTGGCGTCCGAAGATGGGTCTAGTGATCAACTTCGGTAACCTCCGTCGGACCGAGGCTGGCTAGGAAGTCGCGGGTCTCGCTACGGTCAAACTCCCCGTCCTCGGCCTCGATACAGAGAAAATAGCGGTCCTTCGAGGCCGCCGAGAAGCGCGGATTGTTGAAAACGGGATGGTAGGGGGTCGGCAAGCCGCAGAGGGCAAACATTCCGAAGACTGCGGTCAGAGCGGCGAACAGGATGGTCATCTCGAAGGTCACGGGGATGAACATCGGCCAACTGTTGAAGGGACGACCGGCTATGTTCAAAGGGTACTCGATGACGTTGACCCAGTACTGCAGACCGAAGCCGGCGAAACAACCGACGAAGCCTCCGATGAGAACCAGTAGGGGCAAGCGTGAATGGTGTGCCCCCAAAGCCTCCGCCAACTCCTCGATGGGGAAGGGCGCGTAGGCGTCCATCTTGCGATGGCCGCGTTCGTAGGCTTGGTGAGTCGCGTCCACCAAAGTGCTGGGCGAGTCGAACTCCGCCATCAGTCCATAGAGGCGGCCGCTCGTCTCGAGCTCATGACCGTGGCTCATCAGTGATGCTCCTTGGAGTGCCCCTCAGCGACCTTTCTGGCCTCTGGGGTGAGGGTTCGCATCTCGAAGATCGAGATCATCGGGACGAAGCGGATGAACAAGAAGAGGAGGGAGAGGAAGAGCCCGATGGTGCCGACGTAGATTGCCCAATCCCAGATCGTTCCGTGGTACATACCCCACGACGAGGGCAGGAAGTCTCGGTGGAGACTGGTGATGACGATGATGAAGCGCTCCATCCACATGCCGACCGTAACGAACATCGAAATGATCCAGAGCGCTAGAGCTGAGGTGCGTAGGGGCTTGATCCAGAGGGACTGCGGTACGACGACGTTGCACAGAATCAGTGTCGCCCAGTGCCAGCGGTAGGGACCGGTGATTCGGTTGGTGACCACGAACCACTCGAACGGGTTGCCGCTATACCAGGCCATGAAGATCTCGACTCCGTAGCCGTAGGCCACAATGAGGCCGGTGGCGAGCATCACCTTGCCCATGTTCTCGAGATGACGCTGGGTGATGAAGTCCTCGAGACCGAACACGGAACGCAGCGGGATGGTCAGGATCAGGACCATGGCGAAGCCGGCGAAGATCGCTCCGGCGACGAAGTAGGGCGGAAAGATCGTCGCGTGCCACCCCGGGATTAGTCCCACCGCGAAGTCGAAGGACACCACGCTGTGGACCGAGAGGACCAAGGGCGTTGCGATGCCGGCGAGAAGCAGGGAGACGACCTCATGCTCGTGCCAGTGTCGAGCCGAGTTGCGCCAACCCAGAGCAGTCATGCCATAGATGATCTTGGCGAGTTTATTCTCGGACCGGTCGCGGAGGGTGGCGAGGTCGGGGATCAGGCCGACGTACCAGAAGAGGAGCGAAACCGTCGCATAGGTCGACACAGCGAAGACGTCCCAAACCAAGGGGCTGCGGAATTGCGGCCACATCCCCATCGTGTTGGGGTAGGGCAGCAACCAGTAGGCGAGCCAGGGACGCCCCACGTGGATCAGTGGGAAGATTCCAGCGCAGGCCACTGCGAAGAGGGTCATGGCCTCGGCGAAGCGGTTGATCGAGGTTCGCCACTCCTGACGTAGAAGGAGCAGGATCGCCGAGATCAGTGTTCCTGCGTGGCCAATGCCGATCCACCAAACGAAGTTGATGATGGCGAAACCCCAGCCCACCGGGACGTTGAGACCCCAGATGCCGGTACCTTCGAAGACCAGCTTGGCGATCGAGAAGATCAGCACCATCAGCAGGAGGAATGAGAAACCGAATGCTGGATAGAACCACTTTGGCGTTCCGCGAGTGATAACTTCGCTGATCCGTTCGGTGACCGAGCCGCTGGTATGCCCCGGCGCCAGCACCGGTGGCTTCTCGATGATTCCAGGGCGGTTGTAGCCGCCGTCTTGAATTACCGACATGATGCCCCCGCTGCTCCGCGATTAGCCTTCAATGACCGCGACGTGATCATGCGTGATCCTCCAGCGCGGGGTTGGGATTGTTGATGCGCGCGAGGTAGGTCGTGCGCGGTCGAGTGTTGAGATCCGAGAGCAGGGAGTAGTTGAGGTCCTGCTGTTTCCACCGTGTGACTTCGGCTTCGGGGTCGTTGATGTTGCCAAAGGCGATCGCCTCGGTGGGACAGGCCTGCTGGCAGGCGGTGACGACATCGCCGTCGAGGACCGCACGGTCCTCACGGCCCGCCGCGATCCGCGCCTGACTGATGCGCTGTACGCAGTACGTACACTTCTCCATGACACCGCGGAAGCGGACGGTGACGTCCGGGTTGCGCTGAAGCTTGAGCGACGGCGTCACGAAGTCCTGGTACTTGAAGAAGTTGAATCGTCGTACCTTGTAGGGACAGTTGTTGGAACAGTAGCGGGTCCCGACACAGCGGTTGTAGACCATGTCATTGAGGCCCTCGTCGCTATGGACGGTAGCCGCGACCGGGCAGACCAACTCGCAGGGCGCGTTCTCGCACTGCTGACAGGGGACGGGCAGATTGACCATTCCCTCGACGTCGCCGAAATCCTCGCCGGTGAAGTACTGGTCGATTCGCAACCAGTGCATCTCGCGGCCCGCGATGACCTGCTCCTTGCCAACGACGGCGATGTTGTTCTCGCTTTGGCAAGCCACGACGCAAGCATTGCAGCCGGTGCACGCGGAGAGGTTGATCGCCATGCCCCAGGCGTTGCCTTCGTAGGGGTGGGGCGGAAACATCGACATCTCGGGGCCGAACTCGTGGGCCACTTCGTGGGCGAAGTGGGGGTGCTCACGGTAGTGTTCGACGCTGGCCTCACGCACCAGGTGACGATTCTCCATGCTGAAGTGTTCCTGGGTGCTCGCGAGTGGGTAACCGGTTCCTACCTTGGTCAAGGTCACGGGCGCTCCCCAGAAGGTGTCGCTGGTTCGCAAGGACCCGACATCGAAGCCGAGTTCGTTGCCGACCCGGCCGGCCCGGGTTCGTCCATAGCCTAGGTGTGCGGTCACGACGCCGTCGGCGTGACCGGGCTGGACGTGGACTGCCATTTCCAGAGTCCGATCCCCGGACTCGATGCGGACGAGGTCGCCAGACTGTAGATTCTGGGCCGCAGCGGTACGGGGGGAGATCAGGAGAGCGTTGTCCCAGGTCAGCTTGGAGATGGGCTTTGGACACTCCTGGAGCCAGCCGTTGTTGGCAAAGCGACCATCCCAGACGGTGGGGTCGGGACGGATCGCGAGTTCGAGTCCCGAGGGGAGCGGACGGGAAGCGATGGCTGTCGCCGCGCTCCCGCTGTTGATACCAGCGACCGTCAAGGCGCGTGCGGCCGAACCGGCGATCACTCCGTCGTGGACGGCTCGCCGCCAAGCCTTCTCGCTGCCGAGCTGGCCGATCCAGTGATCGTGAACGAGGTCGGCGCCGGGGATGCCCGGGGTGCCGAGGACGACCGCGAGGACCTCGTGAGCGGACTTGGCGCCGTAGAGGGGTTCGATGAGTGGCTGTTGCAGGGTCGTAGTGCCGTCGAAGGCACGTGCGTCTCCCCAGGCCTCGAGATAGTGCGTCGCCGGGATGTGCCACTGACAGTAGGGCGCGGTCTCGTCAGCGCGCGCGCCGTGATGTACCTTGAAGGTTGTGGTTGGGTTCTGTAGCGCGGAGGCGAAGTCTAGATCGGCAGGCGCATCGTAGACGGGATTGACCCCGAACATCATCAGGACCTGAACCTGACCACCTTCGAGCTCCTTCACCAGGGCACGAAGGTCGGCAAGGTCATCTGCCGGTCGCGCGGCGATCGGCTCGGTAAGATGAACGGTCGAGCCGAGGTTACCGAGCTGCTGGTTGATGCCGACGACCAAGGTGTGGAGCTCGGGACTCATCTGATCGCCAGCGAGGACCGCACAACGTCCACGATGGGATTGCAGATCCTTGGCAACGACGTCGATCCAGTGCTTCGCGGCGTCGTCAAGGTTGGAACTCGCCGCCGCGGAGGCGCCGGCAACGCCGAGTTTGGCAGCCAGGGCCAGGGCGAGCTTCTCGATCTGGGCTGGCGTTCGGGAGAGTCGATGGTCGGCGATCGACCCGGTGTTGGTGGGGGCGCTCTCCAGACAGTAGAGGCGGTTCATCTCGACCTTTGAGTCGAAGGCCTTGCGTCGTCGGCCAAAATCCTTGGCGTATCGCACGGATCCGGGGCCTTGGGTCAGGAAGTCGGCGTCGAGACTCAAGAGGACGTCGGCGTCGGCCAATGCATAGTGCACTTCGGCCGGCTGTCCCGCAGCGACGCTGGCTCCGAGGGTCGCACTCCGCCGGGTGGCCGATTCGTACTGGTACCACTTGGCCTGTGGGAAACGCTCCAGGGTACTGGCCAGTTGGGCGGCCAGACTGGGCGAAGTGATCGAACCCGTGAGGATGCGAAGACCGGCGCCGCCGGTCGACGCCTGGGCGCCGAGGTTGGTCGACAGGGCATCGACGAAGGACTCCCAGGTGCGGATTCGGCCCAGATGGGTGAGGGTTTGGGAACGATCCGGATCGTAGAGATCGAGGACTGAAGCTTGGGTTCGCAGATCGACGGCGCCGAGGCTGGCGGGGTGCTCGGGGTTTCCTTCGACCTTGGTAGGGCGCCCTTCATGGCTTTCGATCAGAATGCCGGCAGCGTATCCACCGAGGGTTGCGGCCGTAGCGTAGAAATCGGGTCGACCCGGGATTCTCTGTTCGGGCTGGCGAACGTAGGGCACGATTTTTTCGAGCGGCTGCCGAGTGCAAGCGGCAGCACCGCCCAGGGCCATCGACGCGCCCATGAGCTGGAGGAAACGTCGTCGATCGACACCACCCGCGAGAGGGATCGCCAACCGAGGGAACTCGCGGGTCACCTCTTCTTGGAAGGCGTCTGAGTCGACGAGTTCCTCGAGGCTACGCCAATACTTGGGACCCGTGAGATCGACCTTCGAAGTGCTCTCGATCGGGGTGTCGGTGGTGGTGTCGTTGTTAGCCATGGTGCGTGGGTTGGTCCTTCCCTCGACGGTCTGAGGTCGCAGTCGCGGACGAACGCGGTCTAGTCTCTTAGCAGTAAGCGGTCTCTAGCGGTGGCAAGTCGAGCAAGAGGTCTTGCTCTGGATGTTGTATTCGTCGATCAACTCGGCTCGCCGTACATCGGTGATCGAACTCGGGTCCCAGTTCACGTTAAAGACCTCCTCGCGAGGTCGAACCTGCTGGGCCGGGTCGCGGTGGCACGCGAGACACCACTCCATCTTGAGGCTCTCCGCCTTCCAGGTGATCGGCATCTTGTTGATCTTCCCGTGGCAGGAGGTGCACCCGATTCCCTTGGCGACGTGGATACTGTGGTTGAAGTAGACGAAGTCAGGGACATCGTTGACCCGGGTCCACTCGATCGGTTGACCGCTGCGGAAACTCTCGCGGACGGGCTCCAGCATCGGACTGTCTTTGAACAGCTCGTTGTGGCAGTTCATGCAGGTCGAGGTGGGAGGGAGGCCCGCGAAGGCGCTGGTCTCGACCGAGGTGTGACAGTAGCGGCAGTCGATTCCGATCTCGCCGACGTGGTGGTCGTGGCTGAACGGTACCGGCTGTTCGAGGATCACGTTCTTACGGGTAACGATCGCCGAGCGATCGAGGGCAGCGGCTATCCAGCCGGCGAAAGCCACGGTGAGAACCACCGCGAATATCGAAACCCGTGAGATCGTATTCGTGCTGGGATGAAAGATCTGAGACATCGTCTCCCTCTCGATACAGGACGGAACGCTTAAACGGAACTCCACCTTAGCCGAGCGCGGAGGCCCCGCGCAAGGCTTGTGAAATTATTCACAAAGTCTGAATGCGGTGCAACCCCTTTGGCCCCCCCATGAGGTGACGGATCTGCAAACTGAGCACCACTAGCCTGGAATCCAGCGGTCGAGGACCAGGGCGGCGAGGATCAGCGGCAGGTACATCACGGAGACGAGAAGAAGGCGCTTGGCCTTGCCCGCACTGCGATCGAAGGCGAAGCTCAAGGTGGCAGCAAAGAACACCCCTCCGAAGAGGAGGGCGCCGATCAGGTAAGGAATGCCGGCAAGGCCGAGAGGGGCGGGAAGGAGGCTGACCGGAATCAGGGCGGCGCAGTAGAGCACCGCCTGCCGCGCGGTTTTCAATCCTCCAGGATCTCGCACCGTGAGCATCGGGAATCCTCCCCGAGCGTAGTCGTCGCGGTACATCCAAGCGATGGCGAGGAAGTGGGGCATCTGCCAGAAAAACAGTAGGGCGAAGAGGGCCCAGGCACCGGCATCGATCTCACCTCGGACCGCGGCCCAGCCGATCATCGGGGGAATTGCGCCGGGCACCGCCCCGACGATGGTAGCGAGGGAACTCACTCGTTTGAGGGGCGTGTAGACAAAAACGTAGCCGGCCAGAGTTCCCCCGGCGAGGAGGGCCGCGAGCGGATTGACGGCAAGGGTCAACTCGACGATGCCGACGATGGCCAGGACGACGCTGATGAGAAGGGCTAGGTCGGGGTGCAGGCGTCCACCGGGGATAGGACGCTGGGCGGTTCGCCGCATCTGGGCGTCGAGATCCCGTTCCACGACCTGGTTCAAGGCAGAGGCCCCAGCGGACACCAAGGCGGTTCCCAGCAGGGTGTGGAACCAGAGCGCCAGGGGTTGCGGGTCAGTAGCGGCGAGGAGAAAGCCCACGGCGGCGCTGACCACGATCATGAACGTGATCCCGGACTTGGTCAGTTCGGTGAAGTCCTTCCACCGAATGCGAAGGGGCATGTCGAGAGTAGCTGTCTTCATCGGGTCACGTCGAACGGAGATCCGTGGAACGAGTCCTTCCGTGGAACGAGTTCTAAGTGGGAGTCAGGCCGCAGCGACGCGGCGGGTGATGGTCAGTCTATCTT
>JAIOJS010000275.1 GCA_019911795.1 Thermoanaerobaculia bacterium
ACCCACGGTGGCGCGGAGTTCCCCTCCGTTCTCCTCGATATCCGAGGAGACGCTTGCTCCAATCGACCGATAGAGGGGGTCGACCCTTTGGTGTTTGACCGAGAGATCCAACGAAACCGGGATGTCGCCCTCTCCCATCATCGTACGAAAGAGGTTGAGGTCGATCTCGGCGAACTGAGCGCCTCGGGTTTCCTCGACCACGCCAACCAACTCGCTGCCCTGCCCCAGGAGTAGATCCTGGGGGTTCGTAAAGGTACTGCGTGAGAAACCGCCTCGCAAGGCAAAACGACCGCCGCCAGTGGAGCTCTGGAGAGAGACGCCCCATCCGGAACTCACCTCGCGATCTTGCAGATTGCCTTGGCCGAAGTTCGAGAGCGGAAGAATCGTGGCGTCGAGCCAGGTTCCATCGAGCCGCAAGCCACCTGGTCGCGACAAGAGCTCGACGCCAACGGACGCCGTATCGACCCGGTGCTGGGACTCGCTGAGTCCCAGCAAATTGTCCCAACCTACAACCTGCGTGCCGTTGAGGACCCCGGCGCCAAAGGTGACACGAGAGCCCAAGGGCAGCGCGAGGGAAAGACCCCGGCTCGAGAACCCCGACATCAACTGGCGACTCTGACCAACACTGACGTGCCCGACTTCGAGACGATACCCACCGTTCGAGACCGTGGCCAGGTAGCTCGATAGATCGATCTGTGGCGCACCCTTTCCGTCGGTCGAGAAGCGGAGTGCTTCCTCCCGCTCCGAAACTCCGAGGATGCCAACCTCGAATCCGTAGGCCCATCCCTGGCGTAGGGCCGAGGACTCTAGGCGGAACTGACCAGTAGCCCGAGTCTCGGTTTGGCCGTTCTGGTCGTCGCCTCCCTCCGGGTCGTGGGTCCCCTGGACTTCGATGTCAAGGGTGGGGCGAGCGCTTACCGCCTCGAAGCCACCGGGCTGACGGACCCGGATGGGGTGCCGGGCCAATTCGGTCCATCCGCCGTCGGCGCTGACGAGGTAGATCACCATTTCAGATTCGCCGCGAGGCAGGGGCATTAGTTCTGGACGGTAGACGAGACGGTCCGACTCACGCCGGAAGAGATCGCTGACGTCGAGATCGTCGATGACGATCGCCAGGCGTCCCTCGTTGGCCTGCGGCCAATTCGAGACGGCTAGAGCCAGCGGATAATTGCGCTCGATCCACTCCCCCTCGGATAGATCCAGTTCAATCGAGAGTTCTTCGCCCAAGAGGCCGGCGGGCAGGAGGAGAAGGCCGACGAGAAGTAGGCGTGGATGGAAGAGGGTTGATTTCACGGTGCGACACCTCCGAGGCAGTCTTGGTGGAAATTGGAGAGTCGATCAACGACTCGAATCGGTCGACAGGCTCGGTTGTTGCGGGGGCTGGGATCTTCGGCCGGCCGCGAGGCGTCGAGTGTCTGTAGACGACCCTCGACACAGAGTTCTCGCATTCCTCGCGCCAGCGGGACGGTGAGAGTGCGGTCGATGCCCTGCCCTGCTTTGGGTCCTGGACGGAGTCGGATCGCGGGCCCGAGCGGACCGAGAGCCGTATGGCTCTGGACCAGAACCGCGTAGGCGTCCCTGCCGCCGACGTTCCGCACCCGGTAGCGGACCTCGGCCGTCGAACCTTCCTCTCCTTCGAGGGGCTCACCCGTTTGGGCTCCTTCGTCGACCCACTCGATCGAAACGTCGGCGGGCGGTGGTGAATCGCTGGTAGTGGGTAGTAGCAGTAGCGTCGCGAGAGTGATCATTAGCGTCATCGGCGGACCTCCTTGGTGAGTCCAAAGCTTTCCGGATCCGATGCGAGCGGTCTTGAGGAGGTCTTCCGGAAGCCGTCCGGACTTCTTAGGGAATCCCTCGGACGGCGCTAAGTAGCTCGTGTTTGCTTGACAGCAAACCTCGATCCGCTCATTCTGTGCAGCACTGATGAGCGATCTTCGTTTCGATGGTTTCGAGCTCTCGCCCGAGAAGCTGTCTCTCCGCTCGAGCGGAGAGATGGTTCCACTGGAGCCGCGTCTGACCGAGTTGTTGGTCTTTCTCGTCCAGAACGCTGATCGCGTGGTGAGCAAAGAGGAGCTGATCGAGAACGTCTGGTTGGGTCGTTTCGTCGGAGACTCTGCGATCAGCCGAGCTATCTACGAGGTCCGGCGAACACTCGGTGACGACTCCAAGAACCCTCGATATGTCAGAACGGTCCACGGTCGCGGATATCAGTTCGTCGGGGAGGTCGAGGCTCCATCCGACGTCGAATCCGTTGCGGCGGCAAGCGACGCGCCGGTCGATGGCTCTGGCCAGACGGTTCCTTCGGAGGAGATTGTCAGTTCCGGGGGCACCGGGAGGGTTCAACCGGCCCAGGCACCGACCGATCGCTTCCAACACGGAACTCTGGTCGGGCTCGTCGCATCGCTAGTTCTTGTGGTCCTCACTCTCGTCACTCTGGTCGTCCTGCGAACCCCTCGAGATGCAGGCGGCGATGGCAAAGATGGGGCAGATGGGGCAGGTCAGTCTCCTGATAGTGGATCCACTAGTGCGATGCAGAAGGTCGAGAGAGAGGAGTCCGCCGAAACGGCCTATACACGCTTAGCTCTCGTACCGATCTTCGCCAGCGACCAAACTCCGGATCTTCAATTGATCGCTCTCTCGCTGACTGACCTGCTCTATCAGCGGCTGCAGGAAACTCCTGGCCTGTGGGTTCGCGCGCCCGCCTACGGCGAACTCGAGTCACCGTCGATGGAGATCCTGGCTGAGTACGCGAAGACGGCGGGGGCTGAGCAGTTACTCGTAGGCAATCTGTCGACCAGTGACATCGCGGGGATGGTCCGGGTGGAACTCGAGCTCGTGGACTTTACCGGGGGACATGGGCGGACGACACCGCTCGGCCCCCTGTCGATCAAGCTCCCAGCCTCGGGTGAGGACCTGGCCGAGTTCCTTCTGCTACGAGACGCGATCGTCAACAGGGTCCTGGACGTGCTTGGGTCCGCCTTCTTGGCACCGAGTGAGGATCCGCTGCGCCCAACCAACTACACTGGTTACAGGCTCTTTCTCCTCGCTCATCAGGCGGTTCTGGAGGGGTTCTGCGACGGATCAGGAGCCATCGAACTGCTCGAGCGGTCCCTGGAAGAGGACCCCGAATATCCTCCGGCCTGGCTCCTCCTTGCCACCGCCCACATCAACCAGGTTTGGGCGTGTGGCGCCTCGGCGGATCACTATGTCCACGCCCGAGACGCGCTCGAGCGAGCGGTCGAGTTGGCCCCCGACTACGTCTCGCCACGACTCGTCGAGAACACCATACTCATCGAAACAGGAGATGTCGAAACAGCTTACGCACGATTGAGTCCCTACTTGGAAGAGCACCCAGAGAGCGCGCCAGTTCTAGCGTCGAGGATCTACTCGCTCCGCTACGCTGGCTTTCTGTCCGAGGCCGAGAGGACTCTCGAAGAGATCCTTCGGATCGACCCCTTCTACTTCGCTCGCGGCGCTTCGGGAGAATCACCCAATACCCTGCTCTACCTGGGAGACTACGATCGGTTCCTGGAGGTCCTGCCAGACTCCGGGGATGCGATGCACCTCTACTATCGTGGACTCGCCGAGATGCTCAACGGTCGACCCGAGGCAGCGGCGGCAATCCTCACCCCGGTCTTTCGCAACCATCCCGCCGACATCTTCGCGCGGTACTCGGAAGCGCTGGACGCGATTCTGGAGGGGAATCAGGACGAAGCTGAACTCATCGTTGACCAGATCGTTCGCCAGCGGGATCAACTGGAAGCTGTCGATGGCGAGATGTCCTTTAAAGAGGCGCAGCTCTTCGTTCTCAGTGGTCAAGATGAGAAGGGAATGCTGCGGTTGCAACGTTCATTTGAGCAGGGCTTCTTCTGTCCCCGGTGCCTGGCCGAAGACCCCTTGCTCAAACCCCTACGCGGTGACCCTAGATTTCTCGCAATTCTCGAACGGGCCTCTGAACGACACCTTCGGTTTGCCCGGCGGTTCGGTCTCGAACCGGAACTTCCCGAATAGCTCTCGTCCTCCCCGCTACCCTGGATCGGTCGCTCAGAGCGTCCAAGGGGTTCCCTAGGAATTCGCTCAGATCGACAGGAAGCCCTCCTCAAGACGCTGGGCGGCACCACGTTTAGTCTGCTCGCAGTGAAGGCAACCCCGCCGGACCACAACTCAGGAGCGACTAGATGAACAACAACAATCCCACGATCGCAACGACCGGCGCCCGCCACTTTGTCGTATTGACACTGGTTGGAATCGCCATCTGTCTGACCTTCGCCTCCAGCGTGCAGGCCGAAGCTGACCTGCAAATCACCGCGATGAGCCTGCAGGGCCAGGGCCGCCAGGGTACCTGCAACAAGGTCAGCATGACGGTTAAGAACTTCGGTGACGAGTTCACCGGCAACGCGACCCTCGATATCGCTTTGATCACCTACACCACGGGCAACTCCAACCTGAATCGAGTCACCAAGAGTCTCTACATCAGCCCGCTCCAGCCCAATGGTCAGTCGTCCTTTACCATCGACGACGTCGAGTTCAAGGCTTCAGGACAGATGACGATTCAGGGGCTCGTCGATTCGACCAATGAGACGCCGGAAGGCCAGAATGAGAACAACAACTCGAGAACGGCCAACGTGAATGTGTCGGGAACCTGCGTCACCCAGACCCCGAACATCCCGACGCCGACCAACCAGGGATGCGACATCGAGGCGACGTTCGTCGCTCCAAGCGGTACGACCGTACCCCCCAACCAGGCGTATACCTATCAGGTTCGCTTCACCAACAAGGGAACCTCCAACTGCGATGCCTTCAAAGTCAAGTTGGTCCGCACCAACAACACCACCTGCAGCGGCTACGGGTCTCAGGTCGGAGGATCGCGCAATTGGCAGTCGATCGGCACTCTTGGACGGAACGCGAACACAACCGCCAACTTCTCTGAGGCGAAGACTCCACGTGGAGGAAAGGCTTGTCTGTATCTCGGCTACTCGCCGCATAACTACAGCGATACCAACAACTCCAACCATCGCCCGAAGAAGGCGATCTCCTACCAATAGCGCCGAAGGGGGCCTCCTTGGGGGCCTCGAAGCTAGCAACAGAACGTTCTAGGGCGGCAGAGGTGGCTGCGGGATCTTCCGCAGCCACCTCTGTCTTCTTGTGGGGTCGAAGGAAGTGTCGCCCCTGTTCCATGTAGGCATCGAGAGCGTCTCGCTCTAGCCTGCCAGAACCTGTCGATCTTCGATCGCCCAGGCCATCCAAGACCGATGGGGAAAGAAGGCGTCAGGGATCCGTCAGACTCCATGCAGATGTCGACCCCGATTCGAAGTCCCCATAAAAGATCGCCTGCGCTGGAACGATACGGTCTCTATCGGTAAACAGTCCGTCGGTTACCACGACCCACATCTGACCGTTCTGCCAGTCAGCCAGTTCATCGGGAGTGACCATGAACTCCATCACTGTTCCCGGTAGGTGATCCTCGAATCGCATCGTGAGAGCGCCCGAACTGTTGACGATATCCACCACATCGATCTCAGCGGGTGGTACGCAGGATGAGCCAGCCGCGAGTTGAAGCTTCATCTCGAAAGCCGCCCCGATCGAGACCCCAGGATTGTTGGTGCGAACATCGAGTGGGCAGTAGGTGGAATCCTCGCCAACCCTTGCCTTCCCGGCCGACATCTGCAGCCCTTGACCGAGACTCCTGAACAGCGGGTCTCCGTTGGAGCAGGGCTCGACGAGAGGATCGCCGACGAGGGTCGTGAAACACGGAACGGCCGGCCCAGAGCGAGTGTACCCAACGAACTGATCCTGGGTCCCAAAACTATCGAGGACCAGTCCACTCCCGACAAAGACGTCGACAATGCCGTTGTGGTCTAGATCCAGGACGATCGCCGTAGGAGGCACCGGTATCGGTGCGCGAACGAAGTTCGGGAATACCGGCACTCCCTGTACCACCGCTTGCGGCCCGCTCACCAAGATGTCGACGGGAGGGCCGCTCATCGAGCTCGACCGAACCTGCGGGACCACGGCCATTGCGGTCGAGCCCGTGACGGTCCGCGTGAGGTCCGTGATCACACCGTTGACGTTCGTCACTCCCTCACTGAGGCACTCCGGCGGGAAGAGCTGAACCACCGAGGAGAACTCACGGCCGGTCGGAAGTTCCGCCCCGAATCCGTTGTCGATCGAAGTGCTCACGCTGTTGACGTCGCAAATGAAGTCGCCGGCGGCGCCGGGTGAAGGAAACACCGCCATCGCGATCATGCCGATGACACAGAGCGAATGGCGACCGCAGAAGGAACGAACCCGAGTCGTCCGCTGTGGAACACACTGGCTACTGGGCAGGAGAAGGGGTCGAGGGGCGGCGTCCATAGTGGCTCCTTGGATGGCTCGAGTTGTCGAGAGATGTCTCTCTCTCCAATGCGCCGGCCGCGAAGAATCCACGCCAACTCATCTCGCCGAGGACACTCGCACCTTCCCTGTTCCGCCAACAAGTCACCCCAATCCGCAGTATCTGCGAAGTCAGACAGCAGGTCCGGAGGATGGACTACTAACTCCTTTGAAGAGAACTGCGACGCTGCCACTGAAATCCCGCGAGGAGGAATGCAGCCGCCAGAAGAGGACCGGCCACCGGCCACGGAGACGCCACGGTTCCGCGATAGAGCATCACCGTATACGCCACCCAAGCAGCGAGAAAGAGGGCTCCCTCCAGGCGATCGATCTCGAGACCACTGAAGAAGATCGGTAGAGAGACGATCGCAACGACGACCATAAAAGGAAGGTCGAAGGCTAGCGCTTCCGGGGATACCTGGAGACCGTTAGCGCTGAAGGCTGCCGCCGACCCGAGGACCGCTAGAAGGTTGAATAGATTGCTCCCGATGACATTGCCCACGGCAATGTCGCGTTCACCCCGAAAAGCAGCGATCAATGAGGTTGCTACCTCCGGTAGAGACGTTCCAGCGGCCACCAGCGTCAAACCGATCACCCGCTCGCCGATCCCGAAGGCTCTGGCGATCAACACCGCTCCGTCCACCAGCCAGCGGGAACCGAGAACGAGAAGGACGAGTCCACCGATCGCCAGTAGCCCCGCTATCCAGCGAGAAGGAGCCCGGGTTGGCCCATTCGAAGACACAGCTTCCGGCGGTTGCTCCTCCCAGCGACCATGCCACAGCTGGAATGCAGTGTAGAGAAGGATACCCACAACCAGGAAGCACCCTTCGAGGCGGGAGAGCTGTTGGTCCAGGGCAAGGATCCATACGCCTCCCGACAACACAACCATCAGTGGAACATCAAGGCGAACCAGCTTGCGGTCAACCCGCAGCGGTGCAATCAAAGCAGCGAGGCCCAGAATGAAGAGCACATTGAAGATGTTGCTGCCCACGACATTGCCGACCGCAAGATCGGCCTGCCCCACGGCGGCCGATCTCAAACTCACCGCCAGTTCCGGGGCACTAGTCCCGAAGGCCACCACCGTCAGTCCGATCACCAAGGGGGAGATCCGAAAAGCGGCAGCCAGTCTGCTCGCCCCACGGACCAGCAGTTCGGCGCCGAAGATCAGGGCGGCTAGCCCCCCCATGAATCGAATCCAATCGAGGCTACTCAAAGTGCCCTCCAATTTCGACTGTCAACTGACCCCTGCGACTCGAGCCTGAGCCAGTTCCTTCAAGGCAGCGTTTCCCTCAATCCATCTGGCAAGCTAGTCGGACCTGCCAATCGCCTCGGTTCGACCGCTCACGGAGAATAGTAGCTTCACTCTACCCTTAGTCTGCCGCCTCGGCATCGGGCTACTCCAGTTCGATCGTGTCTTCTCATTCTCGCTAGCCCGATTCCGAGAACACCAGATGCCAACGCCTTGGAGCCTCTCCAACGGCCCCTGTCGTTTCGACATCGTCTGCACGGCTCGTCACTGTCTTCCCAGCAGCCCTGTTCTGGCAGGTCAGCCGCTTGGCCCCCACCAACACCAAACGTCGCAGGTCGAGACGAACCCACCCCTCTGAACCCTGGAGAACCGTTATGTCAACAATCAAACTCAAGTTCTTGCGTAGCCTGGCGATGGCTATCCTGTTGGCCCTAGTCACCAACTCCGCAACGGTGGCCTCCCCCAGAATCGTGGGAGACGCCAACAGCGACGGCCACTTCGATGCCATGGACCTCCTGTTCACGATCAACCAGTTGCGCCGCGGCTTAGAGCGTCCCAACGAGCGAGCCGACGTCGCTCGACCCTGCGATGGCCTTCTTCGTTCGAGCGACGGACTCCGTCTCTTCGGGGCTTTGCTGGTGGAGCCCGGTGTCCCCGTCAGTTCGGAATGCCACCATGCTGTCATCGGAGATCCAGTTCCACCCCCACCCAAGCATCCCCGAAGACCACCCAGCATGGACGATCTCCTGCGCAAAGTAAGTCTTCGTGCTCCAGAGTTTGGAGGCCTCTACCTCGAGGGCGGACAGCTGCGAGTGGTTCTCACGGAGTCCTCGACCTCATCGTTAGATCGAGCCCTATTCACGATCCAAAGGGTGTTCGGTTCCGACCGATTCGATGTTAGTTCCGTACAACCGGTCTCAGGAACGTACGGTTTCCGATCACTGTTGGCGTGGAGGGATCGCGCCGAACCTCTCCTCGCCAACGGCACGATCACCCTGCTCGACGCCGACGAGCGTTTGAATCGGGTCAGAATTGGTTTGCGGGACATGACCGACGAACCCGCCGTCCTCGCGGCGCTAGACGGGTTGATACCCGTCGGTGCCCTGCTGTTCGAGAAACGACAACCCATGCAACTCGAGGCCGACCCACTGACCAACGCTCTCGGAGAAAGACAACGCCCTCTCATCGGAGGTCTCATGGTGGCGACATCCACGTCGGCGTGTACTCTGGGCTTCATGGCCAAACGTTACGGGGTCCGGGGTTTCGTCACCAACTCTCATTGTCTGCAGCCGATGGGCCAAGTCAACGGTCGCGACCTGTTTCAGCCGCTGCCGGCTACCGAGGACGTGGTGGGATTCGAGTTGGTGGATCCACCCTTCGGCTGCGGCGGCAGCTGCCGCTCGAGCGATGCTGCCTTCGTTGCCCTCGATGAGGACATCACCGGTCACATCGGCTGGATCGCGGGAGCGCCGGGCACCTACCCCCCCTACACCTACTACGGACACTATGAGGTCACCGGGAAGGACGTTGCCCTATGTGGCGAGAAGATCCGCCGTGTCGATCCCCAGAATGGTGAACAGGAAGGAGACGTCACCGGCACCTGCGTCGGCATGCTGGCCGGTACCAGCGGGGTGTCGGGAGCCCCGGCCGTGACCGAGTTGAGTTGTCAGACGTCTTACGAGATTCCGGCCTCCAACGGCGGTTCCAGCGGAGCCCCTGTCTTCCGCGTGGTACCCAACACGTCGCAAGCGCAGTTGCTTGGAGTCCACTGGGGTAGTGTCGACGGAGAGGCGGGGTTCAGCCCTATCGCCAATATCGAGTGGCAAATGGGGAACCTCGATGTCACTGTCGTCGACGAGGTACCTGAGGTCGAGATTGTCCAACCCGTGGACGGGAGCAACATCGGCGGAGGAGCCTTCCCCGTGGTGCATCTGGAGGCCGAGGTCTTCGACTTCGAGTTCGGTGACACCTGCTCCGGCTGCTCCGTGAGTTGGTACTCCGGCAAAGATGGTCCATTGGGATCCACCGCGTGGTCAGCCGGACTTAGCGAACTCGACGTCGTTCTTGGCGGCGGACCGGGATACCGCGCCATCACGGCCACCGCGCAGGACATCACCGGCTCGACTGCCTGGGATACGGTCGTGGTGTCGACCGGCAACAGTGCGCCGGCGCTTTGGATCGACTGGCCGTCGAACGGCTTCTCGCTCTACCGAAACATTCCCTACTCGTTCCAGGGGAGCTCCTTCGATCCAGAGCTTTTCCATGCTCTGCCCTGCGCCGACCTCACCTGGACCGTGCAAGGACCCTCCGGCGCATCGTTCCCGGTCGCCGGATGTCTCGCTACCGTCACCTTCGAGAATGTGGGAACCCATACCGTCACCCTCACCGGCGAGGACCCCAGCCACCTCTCCGGAACAGCGAGCGTGACATTCGACGTGATCAACCCAGGGCCTACCAGCCCCCCCATCGTCACTTTCCTATCACCGGCTCCGAACTCCGGATCGGCCCCGGGAACACTTGTGACCGTCACCGCTCAGGTGACGAATCCCAATGGAGGCAACCACAACATCAACTGGGCGATTACGACGCCCGGTCGACCACAGGTCGGACTCGGGTCAGGGACGGTACCCAGTGGGGGTACCCGAAGTCTGACTCTTCGACCCAGCGACTACGTCATCCCAAGTTGCGGCGCAGTGTCGTACACCATCGTCCTGCAAGCCACTGGGGTTGGCGGTGGCCCCTCCGGTTTTGGATATCTTCCACTCAGTGTCATCTGGCCACCGTGTTGACCAGGGGGCCTTCGGCCGCCACACTCACCTACCCATCGTCTCGCCCCTTGGCCAAACCCAGCGGCAGAGCGTCCTCGATCAGAGCAGCTTCACGAGGCTCTTCGGCGCGAGGAGGCGATAGCTCTCGTCGACCCAGCGTTTCAGCAGAGCCAAGTCCGGTGGCTCCGAAGCGCCGAAGCGAATCGTGGCCCAGCCGCTCTTCCCTGCCTCGACTCGGGAATCCACTCGCGACAGCTCGACCGCGTCGGCGAGCGAAGGGCCGAGCTTCAGCATCACCTTGCAGGATCCATCGTCCTTCTCGCCCACGAAGAGGAAGTTCTTCTTGCGAGCCTTGAACGCCCGATTGACGCAGGAGGCTCCCTCGCTAACCTCGGGGAACGTCGTGGCGTAGGCACGCAGTGCGGATGTGACCGGGTTGCTGAAGTGCTCGCTCATTCTCTACCCTCCGAGCTGCGATCCTACCGGACCCACCTCGGCGGCCAGGATCGATGGGAACACTGACCTCGGTGGGTCCGTTGAGTATTCCGCGGAAATCCCTGTGGATACCCTGTGAAGAACCGTACGGATATCCTCAGGAAGCCGGCGGAAAACTCGACGGAACCAGGCGAGCGTCAAGACCGCACGAGGCGGGGCTTGTGTCCCGTTTGGTTAACCCCGTGTGCTTCGGGCGGGTCCTCTTGTTCCTGGCTCGGCGCGACGACGAGTAATACTGGGACATTGCGAAGAGGAGCAACACCGTCAGGGGCGAAAACGGGCCGTCCAAAGTGGACGGGATCAACCAAACGAGGCGTCTATACGCGCTTCAAAATCAAGGCACCGTTGGTGCCGCCGAATCCGAAGGAGTTGGTCAACCCGTACTCGAAATCCGTAGGTCGAGCTTCGTTGGGCACGAAGTCCAGATCGCACTCGGGATCGGGAGTCTCGTAGTTGATGGTCGGGGGCAGAATCTGGTGCTCGAGGGCGAGGGCGAGCAGTCCGGTTTCGAGACCGCCGGCGGCACCCAGGAGATGCCCAGTGCACGACTTGGTCGAGGAAACCGCCAGTTTGTAGGCGTGGTCGCCAAAGACCTTCTTGATCGCCTTGACCTCACCGAGGTCGCCCAGAGGCGTCGAGGTTCCGTGGGCGTTGATGTAGCCGATCGCCTCGGGAGGCAAACTCGCGTCCTCCAGGGCCACCGTCATGACGGAAGCTGCACCATCTCCCTCTGGATGCGGAGCGGAGATGTGGTAGGCGTCGGAGGTCATGCCGTAGCCGACCACCTCGGCGTAGATGTGGGCATCGCGGGCACGAGCTGCCTCGTACTCCTCGAGGACGACGATGCCGGCGCCCTCGCCGATGACGAAACCGTCACGGTCTCGATCCCACGGCCGCGAGGCACGTGAGGGGTCGTCGTTGCGCACCGAGAGAGCACGCATCGCGCCGAATCCACCCACCGCGAGCGGGGTGACGACGGACTCTGTGCCACCGGCGATCATCACATCGGCCGCGCCGGTGCGAATCAACCGATAGGCGTCGCCAATGGCGTGGAGGCCGGTGGTACAAGCGGTACAGGGAGCCGTGCTCGGTCCCTTGGCGCCATAGCGGATGGACACCTGCCCCGCCGCCATGTTGACGATGAGGCCGGGAATGAAGAAGGGAGAGATCCGACTCGGACCCCGCTCGCGCAGGGTATCGTGCATCGATTCGATCAGCGGCAGACCGCCGATTCCCGATCCGATCACGACACCCACCCGGTGACCGTTTTCGTCCGTCACCTGGAAGCCGGAATCCTCCATCGCGAACTGCGACGCGGCCAGGGCGTACCGAATAAAGAAGTCCATTTTCTTGACATCTTTTTTGTCCATGTAGAGGGTGGGGTCGAAGTCGGGGACTTCGCCCGCAAAACGCGAGGAGAATTCGGAAGCGTCGAACCGTGTGATCGGCCCGACACCGCTCCTTCCCTCGAGAATCCCCTTCCACGTGGCCTCGGTGCCCACCCCGAGGGGAGACACGAGACCGACGCCGGTCACGACGACGCGCCGACGCGGCTCGCTCGATAGCGTCATGCTAGTTGGATACGTGTTGATCGATATAGGTCGTCGCGTCCTGTACGGTCGCGATGTTCTCGGCGTCCTCGTCGGGGATCTCGATGCCGAACTCCTCTTCGAAGGCCATCACGAGTTCCACGATATCCAACGAATCGGCTCCGAGGTCGTCGGTGAAGCTTGCGGTCGTACTGACCTCATCTGCATCTACACCCAACTGCTCGACGATAATGCTCTTGACTTTGTCTGCTACGGACATTTCTAAAAATCCCTCCTGAGGGTTGTTGACTTCGTCCGGGATCCTCGAAGGCCGCACAGTTCCTAGCTCCGTGCCGACCACCGAGGCGCGTTGGAAGCTAACACAAAGCAACCGGTGAGTCACGCCCAGTTGCGGCGATTGGTAATTGTCGGAACCCTACCTGTCCCATCGACGGGATGCCAGGTGCAACTCAGTGTTCCATGTTGATCTAGATGTAGAGACCGCCCGAGACGTTGAGTACGTGGCCGGTGACGTAGGCTCCCTCGTCGGATGCCAGATAGAGAACCGCGGCCGCGATATCGTCGACCGAACCGAGTCGCCGCAGGGCGATTCCCGCTTCCAACTCCTCCCGACCCTTCTCCGGCAGATCGGCCGTCATGGCGGTCTCGATGAATCCCGGGGCCACCACGTTGCAAGTGATCGATCGGCTGCCGAGTTCCTTGGCGACGGACTTGCTGAAACCGATCAACCCCGCCTTGGACGCGGCGTAGTTCGCCTGCCCGGGATTGCCCATCATCCCCACCACCGAGGAGACCGAAATGATCCGGCCCCAGCGCTGGCGGACCATGCCTCGCAGCACCGATTTGGTGACGACAAAGGTACCGGTGAGGTTGGTGGTGAGCACGCGTTCCCACTGCTCCAGTTTCATGCGAGCGAGCAAGGTGTCGTCGGTTATTCCGGCGTTGTTGACGAGGATGCCGATGTCGGAGAATTCCTCGGGCAGGGTTGCGATCTGATCGCCAACCGATTCGGGCTGAGAAAGATCCAACCGCAACGCCAAGGCCTGCCCACCCGCCGCTTCGATCTCGCTACAGAGCACCGCCAGTTTGTCTTCGCTGCGAGCCGCCACCACCACCTTGGCGCCCTGCGCCGCCAACAACTTGGCCACCGCTCGACCGATCCCCTGAGAGGCACCCGTCACCAAGGCCGTCTTGCCATCCAATCGAAACATCACTTGCTCCTCTGCCTCTAAGTCCGTAGGACCCTATTCAAACTCGTTATCTTGGTTTTTCGTTTCGTGTATCTTGTCTGCACCTGTGTCCTGTCTCACTGGTGACTCGAACCGCTCCGTCAGGCCATCAACTCGGCGACTAGTTCGGGCAGTCCCTCCGGGCTTCCAACTCCCTTGGGGCGGACCCCATCCAGGATCTTGCGCACGAGTCCGGCCAGGACACTTCCAGGTCCCACCTCCACGAAGGTTTGAGTACCCCCTGAACCCGCCATGGTCTCGACCGACTCGACCCAGCGCACCGGGGAGTCGATCTGGCGGATCAGAGCATCCCGCGCCGCGTCCCCGGTGGTCACCGGCACGGCGTCGACGTTGCACACCACGGGAACGCACGGATCCGCAAAGTGGGTTGCCTCGAGGTCAGGAGTCAGGCCTATGCGGGCCGGCGCCATCAGCGGGGAATGGAAGGGCGCCGAGACCGGTAGGAGGATGGCACGGCGGGCGCCTCGCTCCGTCGCGAGCTCGACCGCCCGCTCGACGGCTTCGCGGTGTCCGGCGACCACCGACTGGTCCGGTGAGTTGAGATTGGCCAGAGTGCAGACCTCGGTCGCGGTCGAGGCGTCGCTGGCAATCTGGGCCACCTCGTCGACGGAGAGATTGAGAATAGCGGCCATCGCACCGACGCCGACGGGAACGGCCTCCTGCATCAACTGACCTCGGCGCCGCACCAGGCGAAGGGCATCGGCCAAGGTCAGACACTCGGCGGCGACGAGCGCGGAGTACTCCCCTAGGCTGTGCCCGGCGACCATCGAGGGTCGGACGCCATGATCCACCAGCACGCGATGCACGGCGATCGAGGCGGTGAGGATGGCAGGCTGCAGGTTCGCGGTTAGCTGAAGTTCCTCGCTCGGACCCTCCCAGCACAGGCGGCTGACCGGTAGCCCGAGAACATCGTCGGCTTCTTCGAATACCTGCCGGGCGGCCGGGAAGGCCTCGGCCCAATCCTGGCCCATGCCGATCTTCTGGGATCCTTGGCCGGGGAAGAGGAAGGTTAGTCCCGGTTTGGGTTGACTGGACTCACTCATGATTCATCTCTCTCGCTCTGACGGGTCTGTTCGTAGCCTGTGTCTTCGAAGCGTTTGGCGACTCGGAGGACTAGGGCCACAGGACGACCACGGCTCTTCGGTAAGTTACCTGGCTTGCGCCAATCCTCTACTCTTCGGCGACCGGTCCGTCGGCCATCGACGTAGGCGAGTCGGAGTCGGCTCGTCCAAGAACGATCTCCTCCTGCTCGTGCATGATGGCAACCTTGCCCCCGATCTTGCCGACGACGTCGGCCTGGGAGAATTCTACCGCCCGGCGGATGGCGTTGCGGACGCCATGGGCGCTCGAACTGCCGTGACCGATGAGGCAACCTCCCTGCACGCCCAAAAGCGGGGCAGCGCCGTACTCCTCCGGGTCGATGCGGCGGCGCACCGTTTCGAGGGCCGGCAGGACCAAGAACGCCCCGAGACGAGACCGCCAGGATCCCGCCACCGCCTCGCGCACCATGCCGCCCACCATTCCGGCAAGAGACTCGCTCGTTTTGAGGAGCACGTTACCGACGAAACCATCGCAGACGATGACGTCCAACTCACCCGAGTAGACGTCGCTTCCCTCGACATTGCCGATGAAATTGAGCCCGGTCGCCTCGAGGACCTTGAACACTTCACGCGTCTGTTGGGTCCCCTTGCCCTCTTCCTCCCCCACCGACATCAGTCCGATGCGGGGCGACTCCACCGCCAGAACCTCGTGAGCAAGGAGGTGCCCCATGACGGCAAACTGCCGCAGGTTATGGGACTTGGTCGAGATGTTCGCGCCGACATCGAGGAGCACGGTTCGGCGTCCAGTGGATGTTGGCAGCACGGCGGCCAGGGCCGGCCGATCGACGCCCGGCAGGGTCTTCATCACGAGCATGGCGGAGGCCATCGCGGCACCGGTGTTACCCGCCGTCACCATCGCCTGGGCGACGCCGTCGCGAACCAGTTCGGCGCATAGCCGAACCGACGCCCGCCGCTTCTTGCGGATCGGCGTGATGGCGGGTTCGTTCATCGCCACCGCTTCGTCGGTGTGAATCACCTCGATGGCGCGATCGTCGATACCGAGACGACGGAACTCGACACCGATCGCCTCTTGATGCCCGACGAGGACGACGACCGTCCCATCCTCGCGGTAGGCGGCGACCGCTCCCTCGACGGCGGCCTGGGGAGCGAAGTCTCCCCCCATCGCATCGACGGCGATCTTCGTCACCATAGGCGACGCCGCGCCGAGCCGGCGCTCGCTAATTCCACAATGCTTCCCTGTAACAATCACCGTCGCCAAGGCGACGAGGACTCCCGACGCTGATACCGAGAGTCAGGGGGAACACGCTCGAACTAGAACAGGTCGTCGACCTTGACCACCTGACGACCGCGGTAGTGACCACACTGGGCGCAAACGCGGTGCGGCAGCTTGGTCTCGCCGCAGTTGGCACAGGTGGAAGTGCCGGGATTGTCGAGTGCATGGTGGGAGCGGCGACGATCACGTCGGGCCGAGGAGGTACGCCTCTTTGGAGTTGCCATTGTCTAAGACCTCTTATCTCAATCTATCCGTCAATTGCTGCGGTCAATGGCTCTCGTCGAGCCTCTGCTTGATCCCGGCCAGCGCTTGCCACCTTGGATCGACCGGTTTCTTGTCACAATCGCACGAACCCTCGTTCAGATTCGCACCACATTCGCTGCATAGACCCTGACAGTCCGGCCGGCACTGCGGCTTCATCGGTACATTCAGGGCCAACTGCTCGTTCAGAAAATCGTTGATCTCGATCTCCTCGCCGTCGAGGTGAACGTAGCCTAGATCATCTTCCGTCAGAGCGATCTCTCCGACACCGTTTGGGACCTTCTCCTGCGTCAGGAAAAGTTGAAACTCGCCCTCCACCCTATCGTTGACCTCAGTCAAACAGCGGACACAAGCGAGAACCTGTTCGTACTCATAGGATGCCGACAGGTAATAATCGGGATCGGTAAAGGTCACTTCACCCTGCCAGGAGATCGGCCCGAGCTCGACGAGCTCCGGCATATCGACGTCGGCCGCCTTCACCTCGACTGTTTCCTTCCAACGGAAGGGACTCTCTTGAATCGTTTCGAGGCGAATAAGCAAGCCGCACCCCTCCTAGCGGCGGCTAGGATAGCCCGGAGCTGGGGTTTCTGTCAATCGTTCCTCGCGAATCGTGCTCTGGAGCGAAGCGCCTCGAACACCGCCTATTCGACCTCGGGAAGAAGCCCAACCCCGGTACCCGCGGCGACCGCTACCGGGGCCGTCTTGGAGAGCGGCCTGGCGCGGCCCCTCCCCTCCCTCGGAACGCAGGACTCCTGTCCTGCTCTTCGTTGCCGACTCTAAGGATCTACCGTGTGGAGGGTCAGGCGACGAGGTTGCGGAGCCGTGCGGAGCGTGCCGGGCTCCAGAGGCGAAGAGCAGGATGGGAATCCTGCGTTCCGAGGAGTCCGGAGAGAGCCCCCAGAGGGTGGAAAGAGCAGTGCTCATGGTCGTAACCCATGGCAACTGAAGCTTGTCTACTTTGGGAAGAAGTCAAGAAAGGATGTGCGACCATGGGTATGAGCGAGAAAGAGATCCTGGCCGAGGCTAAGAAGAGGTTTGAGGGTACGACGCCCAAAGGGGCAAGTGAGTTGCTGGACTCCAAGCCATCCTATTCTCGCAAGAGCCAGTGGGAGCCTGGGATGTTCCGTGTCAGAAGCTGGTTTAGGCACTCGCTATCCCAAGTAAACCCCTCCGCTTCACGAGTCTTGGGAAGTGCCCCGAGGGAAGCTCCACGCTAGCCGCTCGTCGGCCCAGACCAACGCGAGCAGGAGGATTCCCAGCACCGCAAAGAGGCGATCCTTGGGCCAATCCGCGTCGAGAGTTTCCACGGCGACCCGGCGCGCCTCAGTGGCCCGGGTCCTAGCGGCGCGGTCCCAATCCATCCAGGCGTCGGGTCGAGAGACGAAGAACCACGTACCACTGTCTGCTGTCTCCAGGCGATGCCAACCCGCCTCGCGAGGATGCAGGGTGAGCCGCCAACCGTCGAGCTCCTGCCAGGCCGCCAACCGGGAGCGTTGGTCCGACGGCTCGACGAGATCGATCTCCGGTTTGGACTCGGCGGTCTCGAGGGAGACATCCAAGGGCTGGTCGAGGAGCACCGGTCCGCTCCGCCAACTCCACCTCTCGCCTGCCAGCGGTCGCGCCAGCTCCTCGAGAATCCGGCTCCAGAAACTCCGATGATGGGTGGCCTCGCCTCCGAGAATCCACGGATACGTCTCTCTGAGCCGGGAGGCCGCGACTCGACCAGCCCCCATTTGTCGCCAGGCTACGACGGTCGAACCGCCCTCCTCGAACACGAGGGGAAGAATCGTATCGTCGATTCTCCACCCCTGGCCAGAGCCGACGAGCGGGGGAACGCCAGGCGCGGCCTCATCCCAGGATAGATGGAGCGGGTGAGGTGGCTCGTTCGGCCCGTCCTCGACAGCGAACCCTCGGAGGGGGAGATCCGTCCCATCGAGCACTGTCTCGGGATCGGTGAGCACGAGGATGCCCAAACCGCTTCCACGGACCTCCGTCTCGATCTCCTCGCGGGCCGACCGCGACAGGCGTCGCCAACTAGGCGGATCTACGACCAACAGATCGAATCGACTGAGATCGCCGGTAGAGACTTCCCCCTCGACGGAGGCTCCCCGCTCGAGATTCGCGTACTGCCACCGACTACGGCCGCGAGAGATCTGGGAAGAGACGGCGACGGGAGCACCAAGCGCGGTCAGCCAGTCGCGTACCGCACGGGATTCGAAGGTGGGCGCAGCCTCGAGCCATAGAACGGCAGGCAGCGAGGGCTGGCGCACCCAGACGGCGATCTCCCGCCGACTCGGGCCCTGTCCGGGTGAGTCGACCTCGAGTTCATAGATCAATCGCCCGGTCGTTCTTGGTACTGCCTGCAAACGGAACCAGGTCGCTTCGGGGGCGGCTCCAGATCCAGCTGCGGGTACGCCATCGATCTCTGTCGCTGCCTCTTCTCCGGCCGGTCCGATTAAGCGGACCTGGCTTAGCCCCTCGGCCGAGAGACGACCCACGACCTCCAGCGGCGCTCCGAGCTGCAATTCACGAGGCCAAGCGATCTCAGTGATTCCGGTAGCGGGGGAAGGGGGCTCGAACCGCGAGACGGCAAGGTCGAGTCGCGTCCAATCCCAGGCGTGCAGGCCCCAGCCTAGAACCTCGACCGGCGCTGACGGATCCTGCGATTCCGCGAGCCATGCGGCGAGGTCGCGTCGTGACTCGATGGTAGGCAAGATCCCTGTCCAGTCCCGACCGTCGAGAGCGACGACTCGCCCTGGAGCGCGGACTTCGAGAGCACGTACCGCGACTTCGTTGCTTCCTTCGGTCAACAGAACTCGCGGCCCCGTCGCCGTCTCCCGATGAAAGAGCGTCGCCGCGATCAACGCCAACCAGGCGAGGAGAAAGAGGGCAGCTCTCAGTGCGGATCGGGTCGACCGTCCACCGGGAGACCTACCGAGAGGACCCGCGAAGGTGAGGAAGGCTCCAACGCAGGCGGCGGCGAGAACAATCCACAGCGAATTCATGGTTCCTCCCCCACTCCTTCGAGGGCCGGGAGGATGCGACGAGAGGGCCTCGGATTCGGAATCTCCAGCCAACCCCAGAGGACGTTGCGCAAGCGATCGCGCAGCCCGGACGCAACAGGTTCGGCCGTCCCTTGCAAGCCGTTCGCCTCACTCCTCAAATCCAACCAACGCAAACGGGACGGATCGCCGGCATCGAGCTCCAGGACTCCGTCAACGGAATCCATGATCTCCGCAAGCTGAAGAAAGCTCAGATCGGCGGATCCCAGTCCGAGATAGGCTTCGACCAACGGCTCTACCGGTTCAGCATGTCGTCGAGGGGGCCGTCGTGGCGCGATCTCCTCGAGTTCCCCGCCGAGGCGGCGGGTCTCGTCCAGTGCCGGGGCATCAAAACCGACCCGGTCGACGTAGACCCTGGTCGCTCGCTTCAGTCCCTGGAGTTCCTCCAAGGCTACTTGTTCGAAGGGAAGGGCCTCTGCGGGTTCGACTCCGCGCAGCCAACGCTCAGCGTCCCACATCGCAGCCAGGGCTCGACGGAGTCCCGATCGCACCGGGTCGGGGAAGAACGTCGCCATCTCGGCGGAGTCGTGGGCATGGACCAGGTCCCCTGGAACCCCGGCGATCAGCGGCGATTCCTCGACGAGACCTCCTGGATCTTCGGATTCGTGCTCGTGCTCTCCTGCCGCGTCGTCATCGTGATCGAGCCCCACCGCGACCGTCTCCGCCGCGACATTCTCCTCCCCGAGCAGGGATCCGTACCGCATGCGCAGGGCGCGCTGGTCGAATCCGATCGATTCCGAGCGGCGTCGAACCTCCTGGGGCGCCAGGTGGACCTTGGCCGCCAGCAACGCCTCCGTATCGAGGATGATCTGTCGCTGGCTCCTGAAGACCTCGGGTGGGAGCAACAGCGGGAGCCCTCGGCCCAGCCCCACCGTTGCCTCAGCTCCGCCCCGGACCCGCACAATTCGGCTCGAGCTTCGCCCTGTCTGCGGGCTGGGATCCCGCCGGTCGGACGTCTCGACGTGGAAGATCAATTCGCTTCCGGCCTCGAGGCCGAGGGCTCGAAGATCGACTCGGGTCTCGATCGTTCGCTCGGTCGACGAACCGCTCCCCGTCGGAAGCGACAGTCGACGCTCTCGAAACTCCACGTTCTCCCCCGCACCCTGGGCGAGCGTAGCCACGAGGACGCTGGAGCCCAACCCGAGGTCGTCGCTGACGACTACCACAAGGCCCAGCGCACCGACCGCGTCCTCGTCGATCTCCACCATCCGTTCCGGCTGCTCGATGCGGACCTCCGGCGGCCGGTCGGGACGGACCGACAGGACCTCCCAGTCCGTGAGCGCCCTCCTGGTTCCGGCAGTGGACGCGATCAAGCGCAGGGGAACACTCTCCGTGGCCGTCAGACTCCAGCTCCAATCCCCCAAAGAGGTCTCCTCGATCGACAGCTCGCCTTCCGGCGTCTCGAGCAGCAGGTCCTCTACAACGCCTTCGATCGTCGCCTCCCAGGTGACTCTGGTCCCCGCCAGGGCTTCGGTTCCCAAGCCCACGCCCTGGATCGGCTCCAGCGCGGCATAGCTCGGCGGCTCCAGCCGATGGTGGATCTGGACCGTGATCTCTCCCCTCTCGTTCGAGGCGCCAGATGCCTGGGGCGCGACTTCCTGGCGTGGGGAGTCGGTCGGCAGGGACACCAAGGACCAGATCACGAGACCGGCGATCCAGACCACCAACCCGACGATGGCTCCTCGGCGCAGTGGACGCCATGACACCAAGGAAGGCTCGGTGACCGCCAGCAGTCGCTCCTCGACCCGCTCTCGCTGCTGGCGGGCCAGCGGCGAGAGACGGTTCGGCTCGGCCAGAAGGAGTTCCGTGCTGTCCTCGAGCGACGGAACAACGCGGTCCAGGTGTTGAACCGTCGCCTGCTGCTTCGGAGCCCAGAGTTCGGCCAAGACCACCGCCACCAGCACGACTGCGGCCAACCAGAAGCCACTCGCGAGGCCGGAGTGGGTCGCAATCCACAGCGGCCAGAATCCGACTCCGCCGGCAGCCAGCGCTACTCCCAAACGACGTCGCCAGAGGAAGCGACGGTGCAGGCGAGCGATCAAGAGCGCCTCCGCTGCATCCATCGCTCCGCGAGGAGCAGTCCGGCCACCAGCCACCACAACACGGTCTCCGGCCAGGGGTGGAACCGAGGAGACACCTCTGAAGGCGGGCCGGCTCGCCGTGGTTCCTGTTCGTTCGAAAAGGACCGCCGCCGGTCGAGCCCCAGTGGCGTCACCTCGGACGGCAGCAGCCCGTCGTGGAGCCAGCGCTCCTCCAACCAATCTGCCCATCCGGTTGCGTCGAGGCCCGACCAAGATGGGTGGAGACGACTGGCAAAGCGATAGATTGTCCGATCCGGCGACGCAGTCTGGGTCAACAGTGGCTGACCGTCCGGTGCGCTCCAGAGAGGTCTCCCCCACTCCGAGCCTAGGCAACGCATCATCGGAAACGGTCGGGGGACGACTTGGGACGGTCGAACTGTCCCGCGACAAGCGCGTTCCGGACCCTCGCCATCGAGCAGTACCCACCGTGCTCCTTCGGTGAAGCCTCCATCCGGAAGAGCGGGATCATCAGGAAGATCGGGAAGACCGAGAAGGATCCTCACGGTGCCGCCCCCGCCCTCGCTGGCCAGGGAGACCCGCCATCCCCGGCTCTTCAGCGACTCGACGGCCCGACGGGCCAGAGCGCCGTCCTCTCTGCGCTCCGGAGCCACCTCGACCAGAACTTCCAACCCAGTCCGACCTGCGATGTCCTCGTCGACGCTCATTTCGAGTCGCGTCGCCTCGGCGGAAGACTCCCGTCGGATCACTGGATGGCTCTCGGTCCCCAGCCAGTCGACGGAGTCGGGCGTCTCGAGGGCTATCCAGGTGACATCGTGCGTCAGCACGGGGCGGGCGCCGGGAAGTGCCGCCAACCGATCTCGAGTGAGCAGCACCAGGTCCACACCGGGAGGAGCCACTTCACCGACCGCAGCGAGCGCCGCCCACTGGTCGTCGCGCCAGCGATCAGCGCCCGCCGGGCTCTGGCCGTCGCCCACCGGCGGCGCTCCGGGAACCAACCACCGGACCTCACTCTGTGGAGACTCCGCCCGCAACTGTTCCAAGCGCAGCCTGCCCTGCTCCTCTTCCAGCACGGCCGGTTCCACCACGATCCATGTGCCCTCTTTGGCGACAGGTCGGGTCGCGGCGCGTGGCTGAGCCAGGGCCAAAGCCATCGCCATCACGAGCGCGCAGCGCACGATCAGCAGCGCCAGATCACTGGGACGCCAACGCCGCGCGAAGGTCGACACGCCATCACCGAACCAGCGCAGACTGGCAACCACGACCTCACGACCCCGGCCCCGGCCCCAGAGGTGCACCAGGATGGGCAGGACCACGGCCAGGATCCCGAACAGCCAGGAGGGATCGAGCCAGCGCCAACTCAACGGCCGTTGGCCCTTCGGCTTCGAAGCAGGAGGGGCAGCCACTCGGAGAGGTCCTGGTCCGTCATCACCAAGCGGTAGGCGTGACCCCGCCTCGCGCAGAGCTGTCGCCAATGCTCCAACTCGGCGTCCCTCCGGGCAAAGTACTCGGACCGCAACCCCGCCGTCGCGACCGCCACCCGTCGTCCGCTCTCTGCGTCCCGGAACACCGCCTCGGCCGGAACGACGAAATCATGCTCACTGCGGTGCAGCAACTGCACGACGATCACGTCGTGGCCGACCGCCGCGAGACGACCCAGGTCCTCTTCGATCTCCTGACCCTGCTGGAAGAGATCGCTCACCAGAACAACGAGATCGCGGCGACGTCGAGGCGGAAAGCCGGACTTCGCTAGACCGCGGTCTCCCCACTCCCCGCCTGCTTCCACGGATTCGAGCTGAGAAAACAGGCCCGAGAGGCCCCGGCCACCACCCCTTGGGGTACCGCTCCCCGCTCTTGCTCCGACTACGTGCAGCAAGACACGATCTCCCTGTCGATCGGCGAGCATGGCCAGCGTCGCCACCACGCTTCGCGCGGCATCGAGCTTGGATCCCTCCGTCCCTGCTTCCGCGACCGCCATCGAGGAGGTCGCATCCAGCACGAAGCGGATCACGATATCTCTCTCGACTTCGGACTCCCGAACGAAGAAGCGGTCCGAGCGAGCGTAGGCGCGCCAATCGACGCGACGAAGATCGTCGCCCGGTTCGTAGGCTCGAAACTGCAGCAGCTCGGCCCCCTCGCCCGGTCGCGGGCTGCGGTGATGACCGGCCAAGTAGCCGTCGACCAGGCGTTGCGCCATCAGTCCCAGCGGACGAGCTCGGCCCAGAGCACGGGCATCGACGAATCGAGATCGCTTGGGCAAGGCGCGACCTGGTGCCTAGAGAGGGCTCGAGGGCGCCGCCACGGCGTCCAGCAGATTCTCTACCAGTTGGTCGGAGTCGAGTCCTTCTGCCTGGGCCTCGAACCCGAGAACGATGCGGTGCCTAAGGACCGGTGCGAGGAGAGCCTTGAGGTCGTCCAGAGTGACCGCCAGGCGTCCATGAAGGAGAGCGCGCCCTTTGGCGGCGAGGATCAGGGCCTGCCCAGCCCGTGGCCCAGCGCCCCACTCGACGTGCTTCGAGACCGCGGGGACTTCGCTGGATGCCGGCCGGGTGGCCCGCACCAATCGCGTCGCGTAGTCCAGCAGGGTCGACGAGACGAACACCTGTCGGGTCAGTTCCTGGGCCCGGCAGATCGAAGCGAGCTCCATGACGGACTGGATGGGCTCCGCGGGCTCCCCGGTGGTCCGACGGAGGATCTCCACTTCCTCCTCGGCGCTGGGATATCCCACCCGCACCAGCATCAGGAAGCGATCGAGCTGGGCCTCGGGCAAGGGATAGGTTCCCGCCTGCTCGATGGGATTCTGCGTGGCCAACACCAGGAAGGGCCGTGGAAGAGCATGGGTCGTGGAGCCATAGGTGACCTCCTGCTCCTGCATCGCTTCGAGCAGGGCGGCTTGCGTCTTCGGAGGGCTGCGATTGATCTCGTCCGCCAGGACGAGGTTGGCAAAGACGGGACCCCGATTGAACTTGAAGACGCGACGACCGGTGCCGTGATCCTCCTCCAGAATCTCGGTGCCGACGATGTCCGAGGGCATGAGGTCCGGGGTGAACTGAATCCGGTGAAAGGAGAGGTCCAGCGCCCCGGCGAGGGTTCGGACCATGAGGGTCTTGGCCAGTCCCGGGACGCCCTGCAGCAGACAGTGTCCGCCGGCGAGCAGCGTCACCAGCAACGCCTCCACGACATCCTCCTGACCCACCACGACCTTGCCCATCTCGCTCCCCAGAGTCTCCAGACTCTTTCCCAGGCGCTCAACCTCTTCTGCAATCTCTCCGCTCATCGTTGCTCTCTCCAGATTCATCTCAGCGGGTCAGGGCGTGCATCACGACATTCACCCCGAAGCGGGTGTTGTCCCGAGCCAGCCAACGCTTGTTGCGGTAGTCGTAGTCCCACTCGCAGCCGTAGTCCTTGTTGCTGTAGAGCACGCCGATCCGTCCATCGACCTCGATCGCCTGCAGGTACTCGTGGACCAGATCATCGCCCCAGCCGTTGAGTTCGAAGCTGGTGGCTGGGGGGCCGTCAGGGAAGTCGAAGAAGCAGGAATAAAGCTCATGATCGTTGGGGATCCTCTGCAGAGCCCGAGAGCCAAAGATACGAGCCATTTCCCCCTCGAAGGACCGGGCGAACAGCCCGTCGATGTCGTGGTTGCAGTCATCGACAAAGACGAATCCACCGTTTTCGACCAGCTGTCTGAAGTGTTCGGTCTCGGTGCGATCCATCTCGACGAGTCGATGTCCCGCCAGATAGGCAAACGGCAACCCTAAAACGGCCGGATCGCGCAGGGACACCACTCGCTCCTCGGGATTCACCGGCAGCGTGGTGTACTGAATCAGCGAGTCGAGCAGGTTGGACGGCATCCGCTGATCGACGTCCCAGTCCCCCGAGTCGTACTGCAAGCGGTTGAAGGTGAAGGGAGCCAATGGTGTGAAGTCCTACCTCAGAGGTCTCCCTCGATCCTACCGCCGCGAACGACGGACCAAGCTAGACCGCGTCCGACAAACTCGTAAAGGTGAAGTCCCGGACCTTGAGTGGCGGCAGGTAGTCTCCTTCGATCCGCTCCGACTTGCCCATCGCCTCGAGGTTGTTGAGCATGATCACCGGGCTCTCGTTGAAGCGAAAGTTCTTGACCGGAAAGGCGATCTTGCCGTTCTCGATGAAGAAGGTTCCATCGCGAGTCAAGCCTGTGTAGAGCAGGGTCTGCGGGTCGACGGTGCGGATATACCAGAGCCGGGTCACGAGAATCCCCTTCTTGGTGCCGGCGATCAGCTGCGCCAGCGACTCGTCGCCGCCCTTCATGACGAGACTGCCGGGAAAGGGGATCGATTCCCACTCATCGTGGGTACTTGCCCAGAACCGCGAGCAGTATAGATTCTCGACCACACCGTTCTTGATCCAGGTCGTCTTGGGTCTAGGTTGACCGTCTCCGGACCACGGCGAGTAAGGAACCTCGGGGTGGGCGGGATCCGAGAAGATCGTCACCCGTTCGTCGAGGAGTTTCTCCCCGCGTCGCGATCCGCCCCCCTGCTTGGACAGGAAACTGCGTCCTTCATCGGTTGAGCGAGCGTTCATGTTCCTGATCATCGGTCCTACCAGTCCGGAGACGGCGGCCGGTTCCAGAATCACGGTGTACTTGCCGGGTTCGATCGCCTTGGCTTCTCGGGAGCCGAGCGCCTTGTCGATGGCAATCTGGGAGGCGGCGCTCGTATCTAGCTTGGCGACGTCGTTGTAGTCACGCGTGGCATAGCCCGATCCGGTTCCATCCTCGGTCCTTACTGTCACCGAGAACTCGGCCCTGGTGCTCGCCTGGTAGGCGAAGAGACCGGCACTGTTCATCATGGCGGAGAAGCCAGCTCGATCCTCCAGATACCCTGCCGCTACCAGCTTCTTCTTGCGACAAGGCTCGAGGCTGGCCGCTGCCGCAGACGCTCGGTAGGCACCATCGATCCCTGCGGTCGAGTCGAAGAACGTAGTGGCCGAAGAGTACTTCTGCGGCCCCAGAACTCCCATGAACTCAGGGTCTTCCGGCGCCAGCTGAGCGATACTCTCGGCGGCGCGAACTGCCTTCTCTAACGAAGCATCGTCCAGCTCGTTGATCGTCGTCGTTCCGACCTTCTTGCCGTAGTTCGCTTGCACGACGAGGGAAAGATCCTCGACCACGCCGGCCGTCGTCACGCTGTTGCGGGCATAGCGCAGATTTCCGGTGCGATCACCGTTCAGGTTGGCCTCCAGACCGTCGCACTTCTTGAACGACAGGACCTTCTCGAGGACTGCTCTAGCTTCGTCTTGTGTCATCTGGCTCATGGGTGTCGTCGCTCCTGGATCAGATCTTGCGCTCGGTGTTGATGACATTGACGCCGTCGAAACGGGTCGTGCTGCTGCCGTGGGACACCGCGCTGGACTGCCCCGGTTGGCCCTTGCCGTCGAAGAACGACCCAAACATTCGGTAGTCGCGCTGGTCGCAGATGGCGCTCACCGAGTTCCAGAACTCCTGGGTATTGGATTGGTAGGCGACATCGCGAAGCATGCCGGCGATCTTGCCGTCCTTGATCTCGTAGAAGAGCTGGCCGCCGAACTGGAAGTTGTAGCGCTGCTGATCGATCGAGTAGGAACCGCGGCCCGCGATGTAGATCCCCTTCTCGACCTTGGAGATCATCTCGTCCGGCGTCAGTTCGGCCTTGCCGGCCTCCAGTGAAACGTTGGGCATGCGCTGGAACTGGACCGAACTCCAGCTGTCGGCGTAGCAGCATCCGTCCGACTCGGTCTGACCGACGATGTGAGCCTGATCTCTGATCTTCTGATAGTCGACGAGAACGCCGTTCTTGACCAGATCCCAACGCTTCGTCTTGACCCCCTCGTCGTCCCAACCCACCGCGCCGAGGGACCCGGGCTGCGTCTTGTCCGCAAACAGGGTCACCAGCTCGTTGCCGTAGTTGAACTTCTTGGTCTTCCACTTGTCGAGTGTCGCGAAGCTGGTCCCGGCGTAGTTTGCTTCGTACCCCAGGACCCGATCCAGCTCGAGGGGATGGCCGACCGACTCGTGAATCGTCAGGCCGAGGTGATTCGGCTCGAGAACCAGGTCGTACTTACCGGGATCCACCGACTTGGCCGCCATCTTCTCCTGCACCTGTTGGGCAGCGGCCTTGGCGTCCTCGATCATGTCGTAGGAATCGCTGTAGCCCATCGGCGTTCCGGCCGGCCCAGCGACTTTGCCCGAGGCCGCTCCCGAGAGGTACTCCCAGCCAAGCCCCATGGGAGCCGACATCGCCTGCCGGTTCTGGAACTTCCCGCTCTTCTCGTCGACCCGGGTGACATTGAAATTGGGCCAGATACGGTGAATATCCTGGTCGATGTAGGACCCTTCCGTCGACGCGAAGTACTTCTGCTCGTTGACCAGGAAGAGCATCGAGTTGATGAAGCTCGCGCCCGCACCGAGGGCAGCCTGATTGACCTCCATCAAGAGGTCGACCTTCTCCGACACCGGAACGTCGGCCCACGCCTTCTTGATCGGCGTGCGCCAGCTCTTCTCGCCGTAGCTCGGTACCGACGCCAACCGCACGGGTTCCACCAGGAGCTTGGAGTTGGCCTTGGCGATCTCGACCGCCCGTTCGGCGGCCATCGCGATCCCCTCCTTGGTGACCGTCGAGGTGGCGGCAAAGCCCCACGCTCCGCCGGCGATCACTCGCACACCGACGCCAAACGACTCGGTATTGGTGATGTTCTGGACTCGATCCTCTCGCGTCGTCACGAACTGGTTCAGATAGCGACCGATCCGCACATCGGCGTACGTCGCGCCCTTCTTCACCGCGGCCTGAAGCCCGATGTCGGCCAGCAGCTTCTGGCTGCCCATCGGCAGCTCCACCGGTGGAGTATCCCAAGGAACGCTCCGGCCAAACACGGGGATCGCCAGTGTTCCCAGACCGATGCCCGTCAATTGAAGAAATTTTCGACGATCCAAATTTCGACGATCCAAAGTCCCCTCCTACCTCATTCCCAGCGCTTTGCACGAACGATCGATGGTCTCGCGAACCTACCAGATCCGCAAGGCGATGCCCAGGAGGCGAGTCGCCCCGAAGTTGGCCTCGGAAGATACGGCCGTGTGCCGTTCAAGGTTGCACGCCACTCCCCCTCTCTCGGAACGCGGACGCAACGGTGAGCCACTCCCCTCTCTCGGAACACGGACGGAGCAGTGTGCCACTCCCCTCTCTCGGAACGCAGGACTCCCGTCCTGCTCTTCGTTGCCAACATTGAGGATCTACCGCATGAAGGGTCAAACGGCGAGGTTGCGGTGCCGTGCGGGCCG
Source organism: Thermoanaerobaculia bacterium (assembly GCA_019911795.1). Classification (GTDB taxonomy): domain Bacteria; phylum Acidobacteriota; class Thermoanaerobaculia; order Multivoradales; family JAIOJS01; genus JAIOJS01. Next base: position 28,678 of record JAIOJS010000275.1, read on the forward strand.
TTCCGGGTTCCAGGGACGGGGAGCAGGATGGGAA
>JAIOJS010000276.1 GCA_019911795.1 Thermoanaerobaculia bacterium
GGGGCACACGGAGGCGGCTCCCGAGGTCGAGGAGGGTTGGATAGCAGGGCCGTCGGGCGGGATCTTTCTCCGTCAGGCGGGTACCGAGGGGGAACCGGTCCTTCTTCTGCACGGACTCGGCGGCTCCTCCGACCACTGGGAGCACCTGCTCGCCGACTTGTCGCACCAGCGCAGGGTCGCGGCGATCGACCTACGGGGGCATGGACGCTCGGACGCTGGAACTCGCTGCGCCGCGGCGGACCTCGCCACCGACATTGAGGCGAGCCTGGATGGGCTCGGTTGGCCGAGGTGCCGAATCATTGGGCACGACCTCGGCGCGGTCGCCGCTCTCGAGTTCTTGCGTCGTCGACCTCGTCGGGTAGAGGAGCTACTTCTCATCGATCCGCCCGCCGCCCGTCCTGCCGACGACGGCCTAGATTCCCTGAAAGCCGCGGTGGCGGGCGACCCTCACCGCGAGCTCGCACTCCAGTACCAACTACTGCTCGCTGGGACACCCTCCGAGATCCGTTCCTCCATTCTCGAAACCCTCGAGCGTACGCCTGCCTCGGTGTTGGCGGAGGGGTTTGCCACTCTCGTCTCCTACGACGCTAAGCCGGGGTTCGAGGCGGGGCGAGGCCGAACCGTGTGTCTCCTTTCGCCGGTGGCGGTCATGGCAGGGGCCTGGACTGAGTGCGGGGACGTTCCTACCCTCAACCTCCAAAGCGAGGGGCACTGGCCGATGTTGGAGTCCTACCAGGAGTTGAAGGCGATTCTTCTGGCCCTGCTCAACGCCTAGGACTCTCCAAGGCTCGGGTCCCAAGCGGACCTCGAGGCCTAGTCCACCACGGGTGGGTTGGACTTCTCAGAGGAGAGTTGCCCCTCCGAGTCGGTGAGCCAGCTCTCGAGCCCAGTCGACGGGAGGTCGAGATCGAGGTTCCAGAGATCTGCGAGGAGTCGACCCAGGCCTCGAATGCTGGGGTCTCCGACCAGGGTTTGATGTGGAACCTGGCCCCCGGCAACGAAGAAGATCGCCGACTCCTCGTGCTGCAGAGCGGTCTTGGCGCCGTGATCCGATAGCACGATCAGGACGTCATCGCCGTCGAGATTGGAATAGAGGTCGCCGAGTCGTCGATCGGCGTAGCGGTAGGCGGAGAGAAGGAAGTCATCGCTCGGATTCTGATCAGGGCGGTTGGTGGAGAGGAGGAAGGTGTGGGTCATGACGTCCATCGAAGCCACTCGGAGAAGCACGAGGTCAACCTCTCGTTTCTCGACGAGGTGGTCGAGAGTGTCGAAATCCGCCGCCATCTCGCGAAGTAGTCCCTGAGCGGTGGAATCCATCGTGGTGTGCGCGAAGAACTCCTGGCGCTCATCGTCGCGCAGCGATCGAGAACCGGAGAATCCTTCCAGGAGTTCGTGGCGACCGCCAGGACCCACGATCTCTGCCTTCCGTCCACTCTCCAGTGAGCCGAACGAACGCAGGAGACCTGCAATCCTCCGGTCTCCGGCGCCGAGCGTCTCGAGGAGGTCTCTCTCCTGGGGAAGCAGCCAGCGAAGGGAGGCGAGAGGGTTCGCACCGATGAAGTTGAGACCTTCGATCTCCCGGCCGAGTCCGTGCATCAAGCTGAGCACCGACGCTTCGCCCTGAGATCGGGGAAAGAGGATGGTCTTGAGGGCCGCCGCGGTGAAGGGAGGATTGCTATTGATGGGTCCGCTCACTCCGGTCGCTTCCATGAAACTCAAGGTTGGAAGCTCCTCGCGCGCCTGGAGGAAACGCACCAGTCGCCACTCGGCGGAGTCGAGCAGAACCACGAAGGCGCGCACGCGGCCGTCCCCGGAGGCGAGCGTGGGAGTGAAGGGCGGTGGTGCCGGGCGACACATCTCCATCCGTTCTCGGGTGGAGACGAGCGGACGACCGGGGAGGGGCCAGATCGCTCCCGAGCCACAGCGCGCGTCTTCGG
>JAIOJS010000277.1 GCA_019911795.1 Thermoanaerobaculia bacterium
TCGTCCAGTCCTTCGAGGCCGTACTGGAAGCGATTCAACTCGGGCCGACGAAAATCCAGTGCCGCGTAGCGGAGGGTGAGTTCTCGCTGCTCAGGCTGGAGGGTCAGCGTTCCCTGGGGGGAGCTTCCCACGCCGTCGACCGTCACCTGAACGATCGAGACTTCGGGCGGAGGCTGTCCGGAACCGACCGCGGCCGGGTCAAAACTGACGAATCCCCCGACGCCGCCAAAATGAAGCCTCCCGCTCTTGCCAATTGCCGCCGCGTTCCAAACCAGTTGACTGGTGGCGAGTCCATCCGCCTCCGTGAACCAGACCACGTCCTGTCGAAGCGCTCCGATACGCACGAGACCCTGGGTGGTCGCGATCCAGATGTTGCCCTCGCGATCGGCGACGATCGACGAAACTCGAGCGGTGGGTCGGTCGCGTCCGACGGACACTGGGGTGACGACTCCCGAATCCCGATCCATCCGTACGATACCGAAGTTAGAAGCAAACCACAGATCCTGCCCTGGTCCAGCGTGGATGGCTCGGACCAGACCGCGAGGTATGCCTCCCTCGCCGGATGAAAACTGCTCGACCTGGTTTCGCCCGACATCGATTCTTACCAGACCGTCATGGGTACCGTTGATCCAGAGAATCTCATCCTCTGCCGCCAGAGCGAGGATCTGATTGTGCGGCAAGGCAGGAGTCGATTCCGTATTCAGCGTCAGCACAACCCCGCTGTTGGGATCGAACCGCACCAAACCTTCGTCCCAGTAGCTGATCCACAGGCGACCTCGGGAATCCTCGCAGAGTGCGCTGATGGAGCCCTTCGGCAGGGCGGCGGCAAAAGGCGAGGGTTCGATTCGTCCGCTGGCCCCGTCGTAGACCATCAGTCCCTCTGGAGTACCGATCCAGGCCCCACCCTCGCGAGCTTGGAGCACTGCGACAAACAGAGAGTCTGCCCCCTCCACCGGTTCGACCACAACGTTCTCGTTACGACGCTCTACCTTCCATAGACCACGCCGGGTTCCCAGTAACACGCGATCGGACGCCACCTCGCTAATCGCGATGACCGTTCGCAAGGACCCTGGGAGCAAGCCTCCGCCAAAGGCCGGGGCGTCGGACCGCAGCTTGAGAAGTCCCCCTTCCCGCGTCGCCAGCCAGAGGAGACCGCTACGGTCCTGGAGAATATCGCGAATGTTGTCATCGGAAACCACGAGTTCGGGCTGTCCGGCCAATGGCCAGGCTGCGGAACCGTCCACCGGATCGATCGCCCGCAGTCCTGATTCCGTTCCCACCAACAGGCGATCCTCCAGGCGATAAAGGACGTTGACGACGGTCAAGCCCCCGGCGACCCGCTCGATTCCGGAGCGGGTGCGGCGATCGAGTCGATAGAGTTGGTCGTCGCCGCCAATCCATAGAGTGTCGCCGTCCAGCAGGAGGGCCCGCGGGTGGATCGGCAGGCCAATGAACTCCATCTCCTCGTTGTCATCGAAGGGGATATAGACCAGGTCGGCGGAGGTCGCGACCCAGAGCCCCGCGGAGTCCTCGGCTAGACTCCAGATCCTGCCGTGACCTTCCACTCTTGTGCCGTCCAGAACCGAAACCAATTCCTCGCTCCCTGCGTCCAATCGGAAGAGCCCCTCGCCCGAGGACCCCACCCACAGGGTGCCATCGCGTCCTTCTAGCAGTGATTGAATGCGTTGCGGTCCAGAGGCATCACCGATCTTCCTCGAACGATCGGCGACTGGATCGTAGACCTCGAGCCCGCCACCCCAGGCGCCTATCCAGAGCCATCCCTGTCGGCTCACCAGGACGGTACTGATGGAGTCGTAGGGAGTCGAGGCCGTACCGGCACCCCGCTGTGCCGTACGAAAACGCTGCCCATCGAAGACGTTGAGGCCGCCGGCACCGGTGGCGATCCACAGTAGTCCGACTTCATCCTGACTCAGGGCATAGACGGTCGAGTCCGGAAGGCCCTCGCGCTCGGAGAATCGTTCGAAAAGCGGAGTGGTTTCGAATTCCCGGGGAGGCGCTGCGAGCGTCGAAGCGGCTGTGACGAATAGCAACGAAGCGAGCAGGTGCCGCGGCGACAAGGCAAATCGGCATCGAATCCTCAAGCGACCATTCTACAGGGAAGTGCGAGGCTATCGCCGCCCAAAAACCCATAGGTCCTGAGGCGGGTTTCCGAGAGCGCCGCGCTCGACGTACCCCAGCATACGCAGGTCCCCGGGGAGCACGCTCTCGATGGAGTTTCCGGGATGGTATGCAGCACAGGCGTTGGTGCCGGCTGCATCGGGCTCCCGTACAACGATTCTGCCGGCTCTGTAGGTCTCGAGTTCTTCTGCGGTGAGCTGTTCGACGAGCGCGTCTCCGTGGGTGGATAGAACCAGCAGGCCACGGGGGCTGAGGTGCGCCGAGAGGGACTCGGCCCAGCCTTTCTGTGCCGGGACGGTGAGGTGCGTGAACACCGAGAAGGCGTAGATGAGGTCCAGTTGTCCGACTTCCGGTAGGGGAGGCATCAGGCTCCCTAGCTGGAACTCCGCAAAAGGCAGGTTGCGTCGGCACCACTTAATAGCGCGGCGGTTCCAGTCCACACCCACGTAGCGGGTCGAAGTGTCGCGTGGGGCGTGACGAAGGACCCGTCCGCAGCCGCAACCGAAATCGAGGACGGCCTCCGGCGTTTCGAAGCTGGCAAACTGCGCGATCGCCTGGTCGAGGGCCTGCTGAGCGAGCTCGCCGCTCCGAAGAAACCACTCCGAGTCGATGGTTCCTGCGGAGGAGCATCTCAATGCAGGCGAAGGAAGGTCGGAATCGTCGCCCTGCGGTCCACCCGGTCTTTGGCGTAGGAAATAGTAGGCATCGCTGACAGCTGGGAGCAGTCCCAACCGTCCCAACGACCGCGCGATGAGTCGCTTGAGGCCACGCTCCATCCTCGACTCCATCATCGTCTCTCACCCCCAGGGCCGAAGTCAGTGTACCAACCGGTTTCGCAGTGGATCGCGGGTGCCTCCGGCCGCGCCGCGCGCGGCTACAGGCCTCGGTTCGACTCTGCTAGTGGCCCCACCGAGGCAGACTGCCCCTTCACCTGTCGGTGAAGCCAGGCGATGACGGTCTGGATCGCAGGGCGAGGCAGGCGGTTTCTCGGAAGGACGATCCAGTAACTCTTCTCCACCGCGACGACGAGGTCCCCCAACGGGCGCAGGAGCAACCCGCTTTGCAGGTCGTCGGTGGCCATCCGATGGCGAGCCAAAGCAACCCCCTGCCCCTGGGCCGCCGCCTTGAGAACGAGGTCGGTCGACGTGAAGCGAGGCCCCACCGCGGTGTCGAGCGTGGGAGGACCCTGCTCCTTCTTCCAGATCTCCCAGGAAGCTTGAGGATCCCGATCGTGAAGCAATCTCGCGCCCACGAGATCGACCGGTTTCGACGGCCGCCCGAGCCGGCGCCAGTACGCGGGACTCATGACGGGGTACAGAGAATCGTCCGCCAACAACTCACTGCGTCCAGGGATGGGCCGGGCTCCCATGGTTACCGCCATGTCTAGACCACCGACTTCTAGGTCCTCGAGCCGCTTCTCAACGATGACCGAGATCTCCAGGTGAGGATGGGACTGTTCGAGGTACGGCAACCTCGGCAGGAGCCAACGCGAGGCGAAGGATGGGCGTGTCCCCAAGAGAACCGACTGAGAGGTCTTGGGCTCTCGCACCGAGGCGACGGCTGACTCGATCTCGAGGAGTCCGGCCGCCACGGCTCGAGCCAGACGTTCACCGTCGTCCGTCAGAACCAATCGTTGGCGACCCGAGGGTTCGCTTCTCAGGGGAACGCCGAGCCACTTCTCCAGCTCTCTGAGATGGCGACTCACCGACGAGTGAGCCACGCCAAAGTGACGAGCCGCCGCCCTCAGGCCGCCTTCGGAGTGGACGGCAGCCAGGGCTCGAAGTGCGGCGAGGGGAAGGTCATTCATGGTTCTGTCGGGTTCTCTGGTCTCTAAATTAGACCAGAAGTGGCAATCATGTGTCCACCTGTCCCAGGGACACTGCTCTCCAGGAGGTAGAAGAATGGACCTGACACTAGTAGGAGCCGCCGGGCTACTGTTGGCCGGAGCGATCACGCCGGGCCCAAACAATCTGGTCGTGATGCGAGAGGCGGCCCGGGCCGGATGGTCCGCCGCTATCCCGGCCATCGTCGGGACGGTACTCGGAGGCATCGCGCTCCTGATCGTCGTCTTTCTCGGCCTCGGAGTGACCCTGGAATACCAACCCCAGCTGATCTCGGCCTTGGGAGTCGTCGGCTGTCTCTACCTACTTCTTCTGGGATTGCGTATCGCCATACCCGGTCAGAGTCCCATCCAGCCGATTGAAACCGGAAAACAGACCGGAAAACAGACCGGAAAGCTACCGGCCGGAATCTGGGGACTCGTCCTCTTTCAGACGGTGAACCCAAAGGCATGGCTGGTGGTGTTGACGGTCACCTCATCCGTCCGCGGTCCCATGGGTGCCTCGGCCCTGGCACCACTCCTGGCACTGTTCATCGTGATCCCCACGTCGTGTCTCGGCCTCTGGTCCTGGATCGGCGTCTCGATCGAGCGTTCGTGGCAAGCCGACCACTTGCGAAGGCTCGATCGCTTCATGGGGGTACTGCTCGTCGCCTCCGCCCTACTCCTTCTCTACTCAACCCTGGAGTCCTACAAATGAATCAATCTACCCATGCCACGCGCAGTCCTGGAGCAGGATCTCTTGCTTGGAGCGTCCTCGCGATCGCCGGCAGCCTGCGTCGCAACTCTTCGAATCAGAGGCTCCTGGAGGCTTCGATCGACTGCGGTCCTTCCAACCTGCAGGTCACGGTGTACCAGGACCAGGCGTCGATACCGCTGTTCAACGAGGACCTCGAGCCCAATCCTCCGGCGGCAGTACGGGACTTGCGAACTCTCGTCGCCGCTGCCGACGGCCTGCTGATCGCCGCCCCCGAGTACAACCAGTCGATCCCTGGAGTTCTCAAGAACACCCTCGATTGGCTCTCTCGTCCCTATGGAGCCGGCCACCTGATCGGCAAACCGATCGCCATCCTCGGCGCCACCTCCGGATCCTGGGGAACGAGGATCTCGCAGAAGGAGCTTCGCCACGTACTCTGGTCGACCGAGTCACTCGTCCTACCGGATCCGCCCCTCTACGTGCGGTCCGCCGAGTCCCTCTTCGACACCGACGGACGGCTCGCCGATGAGCGCACGCGCCAATCCCTCGACGGGCTTCTCACGGCGTTCGTCGATTGGATCGCCTGGAACCGGGGACGAGAGAAGGAGTGAGGGAGAATCTCGGCCCTAATCGGTCTCGTGAGTGCGCCTCTCGAGCAGAAGCGCGAGATTCCGCCAAGCGGCCACCGACTCCGGTTCCAGGGCAACCGCCCGGCGGTACGCCGCCTCGGCGCCCTCCACTTCCTGGGACCGCAAGAGCGCTACGCCCAGGTTGAGCCAAGAGGAGACCAGGGCCGGCGCCCTTTGTGTCGCCTCCCGCAGGACGACAATTGCCTCGCTCTCCCTTCCCTCCAAAAGAAGCGCAGCGCCCCGGTTCGAGTAGAAGATTCCCAGCGCTTCCTCGTCCGAGACTCGCCGGTAGTCTGATGTCGCTCGATGGCTGCCCGCGAGATCGAACACCACCAACTCGTCGGGGCCTTCGAGTCCAACCGCGAGATGAGAGCGATCGACCTGAAGATCACCTCGTCGGTCACCGATCTCGGGCCCACGGGCCAAGTCAGGGCCACGAATTACGAAGACCGCCGGGACGCCCCGCGATCGGGCCAAGTCCGCGAGGAGAAGGGCAAATGAGACGCAATTGCCGGCTCGCTGTTCGAAGGCCGCGTTGGCGTCAAGGGTGAGATCGTCCTCCTCCCTCCAGCCCCGTCGCAGGAGCGCCGCCGCGAGACTCGCGACCACCTGTCGACGCGAGCCTGACGGCGCGATCGACCGCGCCCAGGCCAAGGGTTCAGCGGAGAGAGTACCCAGTCCGGGCTCATCCAACTGCTGAGCATCAGTTGCCCTTACAACCGTCAGCGACGCGAGAAGCAGCCATCCGAGGATTCCAAGAATCTGTGCGTTGTTGTGAGTGATGCTGGGCAAGGTCAACTCCATCCCAAGGTCAGGCCTAAGGCCTAATCCGAGAATAGCACGACCGGTCGTTCTTTTCAAAAAATCCTACCAAACCCTTGAATCGTGTGGCACCCGTCGTACCGGAATCTGCCCGATTGTCTGCCGTTGGATCGATCAGCCGGCTGCCCTGTCTTCTTGGCAGCGAGGATGCCCAGATCACGGATCTGGTCCGATGGGATCTAGAGTGCAGAGCCTGGGGGCGGCGGGCCGGGATGGGTCAACCAGCAAAGGGCGATACCGATCAACAGCACCGAGGGACCCTCGAAGAAGGTCCACCACCACGGCATCGGCGCTTGCAGATCGATACCGAGCAGGAGGAGACCGAGAACCGCGGTCGCCCATCCTAGCCAGTGGATTACTGGACGGTAGCGATCGACGTCGGTCGATAACAGGAACAGCAGGACACCGTGCATGGCGTACATCGCCGACAACGAGCGCGTCAGGTAGCTCGTGATCGGAGCGCTCGGAAAGTCCCCGAGCCCCAGGCTCCCGTGGACCGATGCCATCCAGGATTCAGGAAGGAACACCGCGAACAGGGCGCTGCCGGTCAGGGCCCCGCCGACCCTGAGCAGGAGGGCTACCAGCCGATCCCGTGACGTCGCTCGCTTCATGTTGCACCTCGCATCTGATCCTCCGGAGAACCGTCCAAACACCTAGCCCCGCTCAGTCCTCCGGCCTCTCCCCCGGCGGCGACATCTTGACAATCTTGGGGTCGAATCTCGCCAGCGTCTCGACGAGATCCTCCTGCGCGGCCATCACCTTTTCGATGTCCCGGTAGACGCCGGGCACCTCGTCGATGCCACAGGACAGGACCTCTACCCCCTTCTCCGCCAGCAGCTTGCGGGTATCGGACCAGGTAAACGTCTGCTTGGCTCGAGTGCGGCTCATCACGCGGCCGGCGCCGTGTGATGCCGAGTGGAGAGAGTCGGGCTCTCCCCGCCCGCGCACGACGAAGGCGGGGCTCGCCATCGATCCGGGGATGACACCGAGGACGCCCTCGCCAGCGGGAGTTGCACCCTTGCGGTGGACCACCAAGGTCTCGCCATCGTGCTCTTCGAGCCAAGCGAAATTGTGGTGATTCTCCACGTCGAGAAGGACGTCGACCCCGAGGGCTCGGGCGATGTGGTGATGGATAAGGGCGTGGTTGGCCGCAGCGTAGTCGCCCATCAGCTGCATCGCCTGCCAATACTCCTGCCCCAGCTCATCGTCCAGGTCGAGCCAGGCAAGGTGTTTCAACGGCTGGGGAAGCTCTGGATGCCGCTTCATCGCGAGCTTGGAGTAGTGGCTTGCTACCGACGCCCCTACGCCGCGGCTCCCGCTGTGGCTCAGCAGGGCGACGTACTGCCCGGGAGCGAGATCGAGGGCTACGCTACCGTCGACCGTCACGTGAGGCTCGGTGGGGTCCTCGATGGTGAGGATCCCAAACTCGACGAAGTGGTTTCCCGATCCGCTGGTTCCCAATTGGCGCCAACCCTTGTCCTTGAAACGCTGGGTCACCGGCGACACCGACCAGTCTTCGTCGAGCACATCGTGCGCGCGACGCTCCCCGCGGAACTCGGAGCCGATGCCAAAGCGGGTCTCTTCGACCAGGGCCTTCTTGAGCTGGTCCCGGTGTCCGTCGAGCCGCGAGACGGGCAGGTCGAAGGCGGTGAGTTTCATCCGACAGGCGATGTCCACTCCCACCGCGTAGGGAATAACCGCCCCGCGAGTGGCGAGGACACCACCGATCGGAAGGCCGTAGCCAACGTGGGCATCGGGCATCAGCGCGGCCCGGGCGGCGATCGGAAGCTGGCAGGCATTCTCGATCTGCTCGAGCGTCTGGCGGTCTGCATCGTAGCCCCAGCGACGGTAGGGTGCCGCCCTCGCCCGAGGTACGAAGCCCGAACCTTCCTTGGATACGGCCAGGTCCTTGACGAGTTGGCGCGCCAGCTCTCCCAGCTGCTCATCCTCGACGAACCCTTCGGGGTGGTCGATGAGCGCGATCATGCGTCGCCGCAACACCGCCTTGGCCACACCGGCGGCGGCGGCATCCGCGACCGCAGCGAGGGCAGGGTCGATAAGGTCCTTCCGTCCGTAGCCGAGCTTGATCAACTCCCGTCTCTTGATCGACATGGTTCGATCTTGGCGGGTTCCCCAGATCGAGGCAACCGTTCACAGGAACGGGCGAAGACACCGGCTATAGACCCCTTCCGCCATCGACCGGGTCGTGGTCCTGGAGAACGGTCGCATTGTCGACTACGGCAAGCACCATGCTCTGCTCGCTGGGCAGCCGGAAGGCCACCATCTCCTCACCATTGCGCACCAGGAGGATGTCTCCCACCACGACCGGATGGTTCCAGGTCTTGCCGTGGACGGCCGCGACCCTGGCGAGTTCAGTGAAACCGTCGGGTGTCGCGGAAACAAGGGCGAGTTCCCCTTTCTCCGATAGGACCAGGAGGAGATCCTGATCGGGCAACAGAACGAGCTGACCACTGCCGTAGCGACCGCCCTTCCAGTCGCGCTCGCCGTCCTCGAGATCGATGCTGGCGAGGATTCGGCCATCGAAGCCGTAGGCATGCCCGCGGTGGACGACGAAGTCGTTGAAATAGGGCTTCAGGCCCATCGAGGTCCAACGTTCCGCTGCAGCCCACCCACCCGCATCGTGGGTGATCGCGAGGCGACGGGTACCACTCCCGGCGTTGACGCTGATCAGCACGTCGCCATCGTCGGTGAGTCCCGGCTGCACGATCGGGTAGCCCTCCCAGCCGTGCTCCCACAGAACCTCGCCATCGGCGGGCCGGACGCTGGAGATCCCGGCGCCATTCAGCTGGAGAATCTGCTCCACACCTTCGATCACCATGCGTTGGGGGGAGCTGTACCCCTCACCACCGACGGGACCGAACCAACGAGGCTCCCCGTCGGATCGATCGTAGGCCACCAGGGCGCCGGAAGTGGCGACGATGACGAGGTCCTCCCAAACCAACGGCGATCCCGCGAAGCCCCAGCCTGGCGTCTTCGCTCCGCTGTCGGCCGCGGCATCGCGCGACCAAACGACGGCGCCGTCGGCGGCGTCGAGCGCGTTGAGAATCCCGGTGGCGCCCAGACTGTAGACCCGGCCGTCGCTGAGGGTGGGGGTTCCGCGCGGACCGGCGCCGGCGTTGGACTCCCAGAAGCGGGCGGGGTCGTGGTGTCTCCAAACCGGTTCACCGGTCGAGAGTCGGTAGCAGCTCACGACCTCGTCGTCGCCACGCTGTTCCTGGGTGTACAGGCGGTCGCCGGCGACCGCGAAGGACGACCATCCCGGCCCGATCGGCCGCCGCCAGAGTTCGGCGGGCGGAACCGACGACCAGTCGGTGGCGATCGGCGGGACGGCAACATCACCGTCGCGGTCCGGTCCGCGAAATCCCGGCCATTCGGGCTCAGCGAGCGCCAGGATCTCGGCGCCCGAGGACGCCACGGGCGGGGCGGGAGACGTTTCCGGCGCTCCCGACGGCTCATCCGAGGAGAGATCCACGGAGGACGCCGACGGCTCGCTCGGCATCGGTGCCGCCTCGTCGGTTGGATCCAGGGTCGAGTCAGTCGCCACCCTAGAACCGGCCGCAATTCCCGGATCACTCGCATCACTCCCTTCGCTCGCATCGCTGGCAGTGGCGGAGCGGGCCGGCTCTGCCCTTTCCTCTACGCCCGAAGGGCTGAGTACGAAGGACTCCTCTCCCGCCCGAGCGACTAGTTTCTCCTCGGCCGTCATCGACCAACGCCAGGCAAAGTCTGAATCGACTCCCCCGGTGAAACCATTGGTCCGCACAAGGGTCCAGACCCCACTGGCCAGGACGATCGTCACCACTAGGGTCACCCAGCGTTGCGCCGTCGGGAGTCGTCGGCCCATCACCGCCCAGGCTACGAAGGCGAGACTCAAAACCGGCACTGCATAGATCGGCAGCAACATCCCCATCGCCCCCGTAGCCAACGACACGTCAACCAGCTGTCCCGTCAGCAGTAACGCCAGGATCATCATCGGTACGGCCAGCCACCTCTCGGCGCGTGGGGCTCGGCTGAAGAAGATCCACCACACCGCTACCGCCAGGCCACCGAAGAGGCCTCCCATCACCGCGATTGCGGTCGCGTCGGGGAACAGCGGGGGGACGAGGAAGCGGGTCAGCCACTGCAAGATCACGATGACCACTCCGGGCCATAGCCGCAGCGGCCTCGATGGGTGGGAATCTCCTCGGTTGCTCATCGTCTTGGCAGTCGTCATTCAGCTCTCCCGGGCGTCTCTTGGGTTCGGTCAGTATCGTTCAGTACGCAGTCGCCCCTCGAGTATTTCGTCGGCCGCACCTAGGACAGCGTGGCCGGAATCGATGACACCGAGGCGGTCAGCCTGAAGGCAGGCGACGCTCGGACTACGCAGGCTTCCGTCTCGTGTTCCCGCCCGACGCGGTTGGAGTATCTAGTTCTAGTGTGCCGGTGGGACAATCCCGTGTGCTTTGGGCGAGGTCGTTTTCGTTCCTGGCCAGGCGTGACGACGAGGAGTACTGGGGGTATTGCGAGGAGGAGCAACGCAGCCGGGGGCGCAAACGGGCCGCCCAAAGTGCATGGGATTGTCCGAACGGAACACTAGAACTAGGTCCAAGGCTCGGCGTCGAACTCGAGAAGGGCGACCTCGCCGTCGAGGCGAGTGGCGATCGAATACCCGTCGGGATCGGCACTGTGGATGACGTGATGGCCGGCGATCCCGCCGACGTTGCGCTGGTAGAGCTCGTCGCCGGAAGGCGGAGTGTGGGAGACGATGAAGGCGGACCGAGGTTGACCGAGGGCGCCAAGGAACTTGCGCACGTCGCGCTTGCCATAGCCGGCGGGATTGTTGGGGGACCGCAAGCGATTCCAGGTGAGCTGGTGGCGAATCCGCGGAGAGTCCTCGATATTGACCAGGGCCTCGCGGGTCACGCTCTCCGTCGGCGGACCTCCATGGCAGGCGATGATGCCCTTGGCTTCGAGGACATAGGGGCTAGCGTCGTAGAACTCCTGCATCGCCGCGACGTACTCCTCGCCTCGCTCCTCCACCAGGGCGGCCCGCCACAGCAGCCCCTGCGGGACGGAATTCTTGCGCACGTCCGGAGAGAAGCTATCGTGGTTGCCCAGCAGGTAGAAGACCCCACCCGGGAAGCGATCGATCAGGGTGAGGATGCGGTCCATGATGCTGATCGACGAGGCCATATCCTCCAGACCGCTACTCTCCTCGGAATGCACCGCGTCCCCGAGGATGACCAGGGCGGCTCGCCCCGCTTCGAGGTCATGGAGAAAGCGGTTCTGAGTCAAGACGCCCAAGAGGTGTTCTATCCGGGTATGGAGGTCGCCCACGACGATCGGAGTGACCGAATCGGGTAACCGCAGGATGCCTCCCGGGCGTCCGTCACGATCGAGTTCTCGATGGCCAGCCGCGGGCATCCCGCTCGTCACACGGCGGAGAAGGTCGAGGGCCTCCGCGGTGGCCAGGGGGCGCTCGGGCTCGGGGAAGATCTCTCGCAAACGATCCCGAGCCCGGCGGCGCTCCGCGATAAGGGCTCCCCGCAAGGCAGGGGCGGCTGGATCGAGTCGGGTACCATGAGGCGAATCGAGGTCGATGAGCAGAACGTCGTCAAGCCGGTTGAGTATCTCCAGTCTCGGGAGAGCATCCTTGGGCAGCGACCTGGTGATGAACCGGTCCTCGGCACCGCGACCGAGCCGAGTCCCCTGCCCCACGGCGAGGCGGACTCGACCGTAGAGCGTCCCGATGCGGTCGGGGTCGTAGAGGACGAGACGATCGGTCGGCGCCCCATCGAGGGTCTCGAGCGGACTGATCGCGACCGTTTGCCCCCCGACATCGGCAGTTATCGGCAACGCGCTCTTGGGCACTCTGACCATGGCGCCGCGCAGTAGGAAGCCCTCGACGTCCTCGAGAATGGGGGCAGAATCATGTCGCGCCAGTCGTTTGACCCAGCGACTGAGGAAAGACCGTTGACCGCGCTCCGCATCGGCGACGGCCTTGACCGGCGGGAAGACCCTCGGAGCACCGTCGTACTGGGTTCGGACAATCACTCGGAAACCGGCTTCGTGCAGGAGTTCGGCCAGGCTGCGGTACAGGTCCAACTGCAAACGCACCAGTTCGCGACTGAGGTTGCGGTCGACGGGATGACTGCCCCGCTGCGCCCTCTCCTCCCGGGCCCGAAGAAGATCGTCCTCCGGCGGAAGCTGGACGTCGAAGAGGTAGCGCCGACGCCAGTCGAAACCCCAGCCCAACCCCTTGGTCGGCAACCGAACCCGCTCAGTGGCCAGTCTCAGTTCGGGACCGTGAGCGACCCACAGAGCGTCGTGCACGGCGAGTGAGTCCTTTTGGCCCTTGAAGGGGAAGGCGAAATGGATCTGCCGCGGTCGCGCCGAGAGGTCGCGCGAGCGCCACCAATGCGGCGCCGAGAGATCGACCAACCCCTCCTCGGGCCAGCCGCCGAGATGCTGCACCAGAGTCGACTTCCCGCTGCCGGGCGGACCGGTCACGAGAATCTCGCGAAAATTGGTTCCAGCCGGGTAGCTGATCTCCTTGATGGATTGGAGGTCGCTGACGATCTCCAAGCACTGACTATCCATGCAGAGAGCCTCCTCCCAATGGCTGGAGGTGTGAAGAGTCGTCTATCCGAAGACACCCTTGAAGAAAAAGAAGAAGAAGCTGGCCAGCGCCGCCCCGATTGGGAGGGTGACGATCCACGAGGTCACGATGCCGGTAACTACGCGAAGATCGATGGCCGCGATGCCTCGGGCCAGGCCGACGCCCATCACCGAGCCGACGATGATGTGAGTGGTCGACACCGGGAGTCCCAGGCGGGAAGCCATCACCACGGTACCGGCCGCCGCGAGCTCGGCGCAGAAACCTCGGGTCGGGGTGAGCTCGGTGATTTTGTGGCCAATCGTCTTCATCACACGGTAGCCCAGGGTGGCGAGTCCGATGACGATCCCGATCCCGCCGAGAACAAGAATCCACAGTGGCAAGGCCGACTCCTGACTCACTTCGCCACTCTCGACGATACTCACCACCGCCGCCAGCGGGCCGATGCCGTTGGCGACATCGTTGGAGCCATGAGCGAAGGCCATCGAACACGCGGTGAAGACGCAGAGAGGTGCGAACACGCGCTCGACGCTAGCGTAGTGAAAATCCCGATTGGCCTCGTGGTCGATCTCGATGCGGCGGATGAGGATCCAACCGAAAACAGCGATGATGCCTCCCAAGACCAAGGCCAGGATGAACGACTGCCCCCCGGAGAGGTCCATATTGAGGTGTTTCAGACCCTTGAACATGGTCACCAGCGCGATCAAGACGCCCATCAGAAAAACGTACACGGGACCCCACTTCTTCGCGTTCTCGAAAGGGTTGTCGGTGTCGAGAATCAGCTTCCGGATCGACATCGTGAGAAGAAATGCCAACGTCGCTCCAATGAGCGGCGAGATGAGCCAACTCGCCACGATCTCCCCCACCTTGGCCCAGACGATCGCCTCAGGTCCCAAGCCCACGACCCCGAAACCGATCAGCGAACCGACGATGGTGTGGGTGGTTGAGACCGGCCAGCCGAAGTAACTCGCCACCATCAACCAGACGCCGGCGGCCAACAGCGAAGCCAACATTCCATAGACCAAGATGTCTGCCGAGGGCACGAAGGAAGCATCGATGATCCCCTTGCGGATGGTGCCGGTAACGTGACCACCTGCCAGTACGGCGCCAGCGAACTCAAAGACCGCCGCGATCAGGATGGCCTTCTTGACCGTGATAGCCCCGGATCCGACCGAGGTACCCATGGCGTTGGCGACGTCGTTGGCCCCCACCCCCCAGGTCATGTAGAGACCGAAGATTACGGCCAGGGTGACAAAAACAGACGCGTACTCCATGATGTCCTAAGCTCCTCAGCGCGCCATCAAGAGACGCAATCGATCGCCGACGTTTTCCGCAAGGTCGGCGAGATTGCCGAGCTTTTGGATCAACTCGTGCCACAAGATGAAGGTGCCGGTTGGCATCTGATCGTCGAGTTTGAACAGCCGAACCGCGAGCTCCATCCCCTGATCGTCCGTTTCGGTTTCGATGGCCGCGAGCACGTCGATCATCTCTGAGACTCGTTCGACCTGGCGTCCGTGAAAGCCCATCGCGAGAAGTTCGTCGAGTTCGTTGATGACCTTCTCGCACTGCACCACGGCATCGACCACCCGGGCCGCGTAGGCCTGAACAAGACCGTCGAAGCTCTCGGGCACGGTGAGCTGCCGCATCGAGAAGATCCCAGCCACATCCTGCGCGGTGTCTGCGATCGAGTCCTGCGCCTGCAGAATGTCGAGGAGATCCCGTCGATCGACCGGCATCAGAAGACTCTTGGGCAGATTGGACCGGATCGCGTTCTTGGCGTCGTCGGCCATCCCCTCGAGTTCCAGAATCCGAGCCCTGGCCTTCACAAAGGCCTCGGTATCATCGGCGACCACGGCCGCGATCAGAGGAACAACCTGAGCCGCGCACTCGGCGACGATCTCCATGTGCTTCTGCATCGGCTTGAAGGGTGATCGGCCAAACAGGCCGACAATTGCGCTCTTGACCATCTAGTTCCTCCTGGGGCCGCCGCGGACGATGCTGCCCATCGAGTCGTGATTCTCCCGATTCTGACACGTCCTGTCCACACCCGACGGGACGGCGGCCGTCCCACCCAGAAAGGTGTCTACGATGGACGGGGTCGACATCGGCTCGGCTAGCGGGACTCGTGGCGATTGATGGCAGCCCGTGCCGTGAAGCCGACGAAGACGATACCGACCAACACCAGCCAGTTGAGTCGGTGGCCAAAGGTCGTCACCGGAAAGTGGTTGCTGATCATGATGAAGATCAGCGGCAAGGCGAGGAAAGTGTTGTGAGTGGAGCGCTGTTTGGAGACATCGGCGTAGCTGTGGTCGATCGGCTCCCCCGCGGCGATCGCGGCCAGCATCTTGCGTTGCCCGGGGAGGATCCGCATCCAGACGTTGGCGGCCATGATGGTACCGAACAGAGCGCCCATCTGCATGTAGGCCCCGCGACCACTGAACACCGTGCTCAAGTACCATTCCAAAGCGATCACCGCCGCGAGGCTGAGAGCGGTTCCCAGGCCGGATCGACGTCGGAACGGACCGATCCAGAGCACGTCGTAGATGGCCCAACCGATGACGAGAATTCCGAGACTCAGAAGGATTCCCGTCCGCAGCGACATCCCCTCTTCATACGGAACCAACACGCCGCCCGAGTAGTACACCAGGGTCAACAGCACCATGCCGCTGAGCCAGGTGAACGCAGATTCCCACTTGAACCAGTGGAGTTGTTTGGGCAGAGTGTCGGGATCGACGATCTTGTCGATGCGATAAAAGCCCCCACCGTGGACCATCCAGACGCGCTGCCCGTCTTCGGTCTCCTCGATCCGCATCCTCGTATCCAACCAACTGAAGAGAGCGGTTTGACCGATCCAGAAGACGCCGGCCACCACGTGAAACCAGCGGAACGCCAGGTTCAGCCATTCTGAAAGGACGTAATTCAAAGCGAGGCTCCTGAGGAGAATGTCGATAGACTGGGCGACCTACGAGCAGGCTCGACCGGCTCGGTAATAGCCGCTCGCAGTGATTCTAGAGGGCTAGAGTCTACCCTCGTAGATCGCAACACCGCATGCTGACGTCCCACCAACAACAGAACGTGCTAGATTCTTGGACGAGTTGAGAGAAAAGCTAGGTAAGTACGAGCTGATTCGCCGTATCGGCGGAGGGAGCTACGGCTTGGTGTACGAAGCGTTTGATCCGCACCTCAAACGCCCCGTCGCCATCAAGATCTGCACCTCCCGGGACGAAACCGCCCAGCAGCGCTTCTACCGTGAGGCCGAGATCGCCGGCAATCTCCTCCATCCGAACATCACGACGGTGCACGATTTCGGCTTCCACGGCGACGTGCCGTTCCTGGTCGAGGAGTTTCTCCACGGGGAAGACCTCGACACCAGGATTCGTCGGCAGGACCCGATGTCCCTCTCTCAACAATTGGACTATCTCGTACAAGCAGCGGCCGGCCTCGGCTATGCGCATGCCAACGGCATCGTGCATCGCGACATCAAACCCTCCAACGTCCGCATTCTGGCCAACGATACCGCCAAGATCCTCGACTTCGGTACCGCAAAGCGCGCCGAGAGCGAAAGCCAACTGACGCAGAGTGGAAACCGCTGCCTACCTCTCCCCCGAGATTCTCCGCGGCCACGAGGCGAGTTCACGATCGGATATCTTCTCCTTCGGAGTCCTCGCCTACGAACTCCTCAGCGGAAGTCGCCCTTTCCCCGGCCGCCAGATCGCTGAAGTGCTCTCCCAGATTCTGCACGAGGAACCGGTACCGCTCCGCCGGCTCTGGTCCGAGTGTCCGAGCGACCTCGACCAGGTGATTGCGCGATGCCTCAACAAGGAGGTCGACTCGCGGTACCACTCGTGTACCGATGTCGCCACCGAACTCGAACGCTGCATTCTCAACCTCTACGGCGCGAACAGTCCCAGTACGCATCCCCGACCGACTCCGTTGCGTCCGAAGGAGTTAGAGGACGAGGCCTGGCTCGATCTCCTCATCGAGCGGGCCCGGGACCTGGCTCGGGCACGAGAGCTGCCCCGCGCCCTCGTCGTTCTCGCTACCGCCCGGGGCCTCGGGCGAGAATCGGAAGAGCTCGATCACCAGCACGAACTTCTCCTTCAGCGCCTGCAGCGACGCTCGCGAACCGGTGTACCCAGCGATCGCCACCAGGCGACGAGCGACGAGTCGGTCGACAAGGCCCTGACCGAGATGCGGGCGGTGCTCTACATCGGCAACATCGAGGGCGTCGAGGAGGCGATCCGACGACATCGCGACGACCTTTCAGCCCCCGAGGTCGTAAGCCGCTTGCGCAAGGAGCTGTCCACGCGGTTGGCCGGAATTCGCGCTGCCATCGCTACCGCCGCCGAGTCCGTGGTCGAGGATGGCCTGGCCACCGCCAAGCAGCTCCTCGCCCAACAGAGACTTCGAGGAGCCTCTCGACTACTGCGTGCCTTGCGACCGATCGCCTCGGGCGACGATGTCGAGACTACGCTCCACGTGGTCGCGGCCTCTCAACGCCATGGCGGCGAGGACCAACGCAGCGCCGAAGTCGTGGCCTCGATCGAACAGCTGCTCAATCAGCAGCGACCGGTGGAAGCCGCGGCGGCGATGCGCTTCGCGCTTCGCCTCTACGGCGCCAAAGCCAACCTGGGATCGCTCGTCGATCATCTGGCTGAGAGCTTTCGCGACGAGGTCCAACGGCTGTCGACCGACGCCGACCGCCTGGTGACGCGGGTCACCGACCTCTGTGAATCCGCCGCGGTGACCGCAGCCCCTCGGACGATGAGGATCCTGCTCCAGTGCGGACTGGAGCTGCGAGCCGACGACCGCCCCCTCCTCGATCTTCGCAATCAGCTCCTGCGACGCGATGGAGGGAAGCCGATGCTCCTCCTCATCGAATCGGCTCGCAACGCCGCCGCCAAGGGCGACCCGGTCGGCGCTCTGACCTCGCTGCTCGCCGCCTACCAGCTCGCCCCCGAGAACGCCGAGACTCTCGCGCTACTCGAACGCTGCGGCGCCGCGATGCTGTCCGCCGCCGACGTCAACTAGTCGACCTTCCTGGCGCCCTGCCGGCGACCCGGTCAGGCCACTTGCCCGTGCTACTATCTGGGGCTGGCAAGGGGACCCATGAGAACTATCGGCAAATTCCAAGTCGTCGAGAAGATTGGCGAAGGCGGCTTCGGAGTGATCTACAAGGGCCTCGACCCGCACATCAAGCGACACGTCGCGATCAAGAGCTGCACCTCCAAGGACGAGCACGTCCGAACACGCTTCGCGCAGGAGGCGCAGATCTCCGGCAATCTGCACCATCGCCACATCGTCACCGTCTATGACTTCGGGCATCAAGATGGCGTCCCCTACCTAGTTCAGGAGTATCTGAACGGTGAGGACCTGGACCGCAAGATCAAGCGTCGCGACTACATCCCCTTTCCCGAAAAGCTCCTGTATCTGATGCAGATTGCTCGCGGACTGCAGTACGCCCACAGCCAGGGTGTCATCCACCGCGACATCAAGCCCGCCAATCTTCGCATCCTGGAGGACGGCACGGCCAAGATCATGGATTTTGGCATCGCCAAGCTGACCAATCAGGACACCGGTCTCACCCAGACCGGCATGACACTGGGAACCGCCGCCTACCTCGCCCCCGAACAGATTCGGGGTGAGGGTGTCGATGTGAGAACCGACATCTTCGCTTTTGGCGCCACTGCTTACGAGCTTCTCACCTACCGTCGCCCCTTCGTCGGCCAGCATATTTCGACGGTTCTCTACCAGATCCTCAACGAAGAGCCTCCCAGTATCGTGTCGGTCCTACCCGAAATACCGGAGGAGATCGACCAGTTGGTGATGAAGTGTCTGGAGAAGGACCTCAACAAGCGCTATTCGGACGTCGGCGAATTACTCCGTGATCTCGACCGTGTCCTCAAGAAGCGGCGTACAGAGATCACCACCAAGACCCTGCAGCCGGCCGAGGCGGAGTCCGATTCCAAAACCCGCGCCAATCGACTCGCAGAGCAGCAGCAAGCGGCCGAGCGTACGGTCGTCTCCAGCGCGACTCCGACGCCCGAGGGCCCGGCGGGCCCACCGC
>JAIOJS010000278.1 GCA_019911795.1 Thermoanaerobaculia bacterium
GGGCTGCGGTGGGAGCGGTGGCCGGTTCGGGACCAGGACCACTCGCACACCCCGCGCTCAAGATCAGGCCGGCAGCGACGAGGCAGACGAGGCCCGAGACGCTACGATCACACACGACCGTACCTGTCTTCGAGTCGCACCACATCCTCCAGAAATGGAGTCGAGACTTCGAGGATGTCGCAGCCTTCCGGGCCTGCCACCATGCGGTGCTTGGTGTGAGGGGGGATGTGGTAGGAGTCGCCATCGGTAAGCCGCCGGGAGACCATCTCGTCGCCCTCTTGGACGATGAGCTCCATCTCACCGGCCGCCAGGTAGAGAGTCTCGTCCTTGACTTCATGGTACTGCAAGGAAAGAGCTTGACCTGCGTCGACGTGCAGGATCTTCCCCACGTACTGGGAGGTGTGGGCGAAAATCAGTTCGTAGCCCCAGGGCTTGGATATACGTTCGACCTTCTTCAGCAAGACTTGGCTCTCCGTTGAGGGGTACGAGATCGAGATGCGGATCGGATCTCGGGCATCGTTCGCCGCAATGCGACCCAGTGAGAGGTCCAGGGACCAAGGGAGGTCGCGATTCAGCGACCCGTAAGGATAGCACGACGCAACGACAACCTCGATCATGGCCCGTCTACCACCGGCCTCGCGACTCTGTATTGCTAGTCCCAGGAGCAGTGCCCGGGAGACAGTGCCCGGTTCGCCACCGGGACGCTAGATGCGGAGGTCGAGCCCTTGGAGGTAGCGGCGAACGTCAGCCGCCGAGGGGAGTTCGCAGCAGTGCTCGAGGTGTCGGGTCATCGCCGCACAATCGAGAGAACGGATAGCGCCTTTGACGGTGGGGAGACGGCGGGGACTCAGCGAGAGCCGCCGGATACCCAATCCCACCAGTACCGAGGCGAGGAGCGGATTGGCGGCCATCTCGCCGCACACACTGACGGGGATGTCGGCGCCGGCGGCGGCTTTGATGACCATGACGATCATTCTCAGCAGGCCTGGATGCAGGGGTTGGTAGAGATCGGCAACATGTTCGTTGTTGCGGTCGACGGCCAACGAGTACTGAATCAGGTCGTTGGTCCCGATGGCGAAGAAGTCGACCTCGCGAGCGAGATGATCTGCGATCATGACGGCCGATGGCACTTCGATCATCACTCCAAGCTTAAAATTGGGAGAGCACGGTGTACCTTCGTTGCGCAGCTCCTCCATGGTGGCGGCGGCAAATGCACGAAAACGACGGACCTCATCGATTGTGCTGACCAGCGGAAGCATGACCCAGAGCTCTCCGTGGCGACCGGCCCGCAGGATCCCTCGAAGTTGGGTCCGGAAGATCCTCGGGCGAGCCAGAGTGAGGCGGATTCCGCGGAGCCCCAGCACCGGGTTCTCTTCGTGGGTTTCCATCACCTCGCGAGCCAACTTCCTTCCGCCCAGATCGTAGGTCCGGATCACCACCGGACTTGGCGCCATCTTCTCCAGGAGGCGGCGGTAGACGTTGTAGTGATCGTCCTCGGTGGGAATCTCGGGACTCCGCTCGATATAGAGAAACTCACTGCGATAGAGACCGATACCCTGGGCGCCGAAGCGGAGAGCGTCATCGAGCTCCTCGCTGAGGTCTATGTTGGCGAGAAGGTCGATACTCACTCCGTCGAGAGTCACTGCCTCGAGCTCGCGGGTCTTGACCAGCTCGGACTGCTCTCGGCGGAGCTGGACCTGCCTCCCCCGCTCCCGTTCGAGAATCGCCGCGGTCGGATGGAGGATGACACTCCCGGCCGCGCCGTCGACGATCACTGGATCATCCTGAGCAGCCAGGCGGGTGATGCCAGGAAGTCCAGAGACCAAGGGGATGGCGAGAGAGTGAGCGATGATGGCGGTGTGCGATGTTTGGCCGCCGACTTCGATGGCGAAGCCCACCACTCCCTGACGCCCGAGGCGGACGGCATCGGACGGCGTCAGATCATCCGCGATGACGATGACGTCTCCCTCGATCTCCGACAGGTCGTGGTGTGAGATGCCCTGCAAGCTGCGCAGGAGATGACGCCCCACGTCCTGCAGGTCTTCCCCGCGTTCCCGAAAATGGTCCTCTCCGAGGCTAGCGAACTTGCTGCGCAGGTCGGCGGTCGTTTCCAACACGGCCCATTCAGCGTTGATCTTCTCTTCGACGATCCGGTATTCGATGGCGTTGAGGAAGGCGGCATCCTGGAGGAGGAGGGAGTGCACCTCGAAGATGCCCCCAAGGTCTTCCCCGAGTTCCAATCCAACTCGCCGCCCAAGCCGCTGGACTTCCTCGAGGGCCTCTTCGGTGGCACGGCGAAAACGTTCGATCTCGGCCGGCACCTGGTCCTCCGGAAGCGGAAAACGGTAGACCTCGTCGTGTCTCGTTTCTAGGCAGACCGCTCTGCCGATTGCCACGCCATCCGAAACGCCCAGGCCCTGAAGGACCTGCATGGAAGACAAGCTCAGGCGCCCTCGCCAAACTTATCGGCAAAGAGTTGCGCGACGGCTTTCATCGCTTGTTCTTCGTCACTCCCCTCACAGCTCACGGTGACGTGGGTACCTTGGGCTGCGGCCAGCATCATGATGCCGAGAATGCTCTTGCCGTCGACCTCGTCCTGTTGACGATTGATCTTGATGTCCGATTCGAAGCCACTCGCCAGTTGGACCAACTTGGCGGCGGCTCGAGCATGGAGCCCAAGGCGATTGACGATCTCGATGTCTCGTTCGATCATGGTCGGACCCTAGCGCTCGATATCACGGTGCTCTACCTTCGCCGCCCAGCCAGCCTCGGCCAGGCGCTGCCGAAGAGTCTCGACCATAGCCACTGACCGATGCTTACCGCCCGTACAGCCGATGGCGACGGACAGATAGCTGCGGTTCTCGTTCTGATAGCGCGGCAGGAGGTAGATGAGGAGGTCAGCCAGCCGTTCGACCAACTCAGGAAAGTCGGGTTGGTCGCCGAGGAACTCCAGGATCGGTCCGTCCCGTCCCGTAAGGGGGCGGAGTTCCTCCACGAAGTATGGGTTGGGGAGGAAACGGACGTCGAACATGAGGTCGCTGCCCACCGGAATGCCGTACTTGAAGCCGAAGCTGATCAAGGCGACCTGCATGTCAGGGCCGGACCGAGCCCGATCACCGAAGGCGTGGTACACCTTGGATCGAGTCTCGTGAACCGTCCACTTGCTGGTGTCGAACACCATGTCGGCCAGACCGCGCAACTCAGCGAGCATCTTGCGTTCCTGCTCGATGGCGGCCGGCACCGAAAGATCGGCACTCAGGGGATGCGGCCGGCGAGACTCCGAAAAGCGCCGAACTAGGGTCTCGGCAGAGGATTCGAGAAAAAGCAAAGTGACCCGAGTCTGTTCACGATCGATGTCACGGAAGAGGTTGGGAAAGCGAGCCGCGAAACCGGGGGCCCGAACGTCGGTGACGATGGCGATGCGAGATACACCGCCGGCGAGTTCGTGCGGCTGAGCCAGGAGCTCACCGAGCAGCGGCATGGGAAGATTGTCGACACAGTAATAGCCCAGATCCTCGAAGCACTTGGCCACGGTACTCTTGCCGGAACCCGAGAGACCGGTGATGATGACGAGATCTGTGGGTCCCTTCGGACCTGGTGTCCCCGTCGTTGGTGTCGCGGACGCGTCCTCGGTCGGTGGCTGGCTCATTCTCTCTGGTTCCCCCGCGCTCGCTTGCGCTCCAGTTGCTCCTCGAGTTTACGGGCAAACTCTTGGGCCGAAAAATGGCCTTGCATCTTGAGGACGTGATTGCGGGCGGCGACCTCGACCAACACCGAGACATTGCGTCCGGTAGCGACCGGCATCTGAATGTAGGGCACTGGGGTACCCAGGATGTGGAAGACGGTTTCGTCCAGACCCAGACGGTCGTAGTGAGCCTTGCTATCCCAGGGCTCGAGTTGGATGACGAGGTCGATGGTCTTGCGATCGCGCACCGCCGAGAGACCGAAGAGGTCTTTGATGTCGACGATGCCGAGGCCGCGAATCTCCATGTGATGATGGAGGTCTCCCTGGCTAAATCCCACCAGATCGCCACTCGGGTACCGCTTGATCGTCACTCGGTCGTCCGCGACCAGGCTGTGACCGCGGGTGATGAGGTCCAACGCCGATTCACTCTTGCCGATCCCACTCTTGCCCATGAGCAGCACGCCGATGCCGTAGATCTCCAAGAGCACGGCGTGAAGGTGGGTCTCGGGAACGAGGTGATCCTCCAGGAACCAACTCACCCGCTTGATCACGACGGAAGAGAGGGCGGGCGACGAGAGTACTGGAACCTCACGCTCCTGACAGAGTTTGAGGAAACCAGGTAGGGGGGCCAGGTCCTTGGTGATGATGAAGACGGCGATCGGCAACCGGGTGATCTCGTCGAAGCGCTCTTTGCGCTGCGCCTCCGACAGAGTCTTTAGGTATGCCCGCTCCGACTCCCCGACGATCTGCACCCTTCCCGGCTTTATGTAGGTGTAGTAGCCAGCGAAGGCCAGGCCGGGCTTTTGCACCCGGGGGTTGATAATCCGATTGTCGAGGTGCCGGTCACCGGCCAGAACCGTCAGATGGAGATCCGACAACTCTTCGGTCAAGAGCTCGCGGACTAGGACGGTGGGAGGGCTCGAAGTCATGCTGGACTGGCGCTCTGGATCATCTGGAGAATTTCGGCGGGATTCTCGAGGGTGGCGAGTTGGCGGACTGGATCGTGTTCCTTGACCCACCGCGAGATTGCCGCCAGCGACTGGAGGTGGGCGGCTGGGGATCGGCTCGGAGAGACTACTACGAAGAAGACCTGAACCGGCTCCCCGTCGACGGCGCCAAACGGAATCGGCTCGAGCGCCACGCCGATAGCGACCAGCACGTTGTCGATGCCGTTGAGTTTGCAGTGTGGGATTGCCACCCCTCGCCCCACTCCGGTGGAACAGAGTTCCTCCCTCTCCAGGAGCTTTTCGTGGAGTTTGGCTGCGTCGGAGACGATCCCTTGAGCCGCGAGACGCTCAGCGATCTCACGCAACACCGACGTGCCGTTGGTACCGGTCAGGCCCGGGTAGATTCGATCGATTGCGGTCAGTTCGTCCAGCCTGGGCACCGTGAGTCCTTTGGGGAAAGAGGTCGAGAATCGACTCAGGAAATTTTCAAGCCTCAGATCTCCGGGGAAATCAGCCCGTAGTTCTGATCCTTGCGACGATAGAGGACGCTCACCGAATCGGTGTCGGCATCGCGAAACACAACGAACTCACTCTTCGAGCCGTCGAGCTGCAGAGCAGCCTCTTCGAGGCTCATCGGTTTGATCTGCAGCCTCGTCGACTTGATGATACGACGTTGTCCCTTGCCATCGCGCAAACTCTCGGCATCGACGACATCGATCGGCCAGTGATGACCGTTCTCGCGATGCCCCGCGCGACGGCGCTTGTCGAGGAACTTCTTCTTCGCCCGGCGGGCCTGCTTTTCGGCCTTGTCGACCGCTCCGTTGATCGACTCCTCCATCTGCAGAGAGGTTTCCTGCGTGTGGACCGTGCCGTGACGATGGTCGAGGTGGATCTCGGCGACATTCTGGTGCTTCCGGGTCTCGAGGGTTACGTGGATCTCGATCGGGTCATCGAGGAACTTGAGGACCCTCTCGAGCTTCTCCGCGGTGTGCTCACGGATCCGAGCGTCGATCTCGTAGTTGCGTCCCAGGAACTCGATGTTCATGTCCTGCGCCTCCTCGTTGTCTCCCCAGTCGCGGCGTGGGGAATGTTGTAGTTTGGCCGAGGCTAGTGGGCCTTCAGCTGCGGGTCGAGAAATGGGCGGGACGGTCCTCGCCACTCTCAGAAAATCTTTTTTCGGTCATTAGACGAAGGGATCAACAGCTCGTCGCGGTACTTGGCCACGGTGCGACGGGCGATATTAATCCCCTCCCGATTGAGCAATTTGGCCAGGGCACTATCGGATAGCGGCTTGTTAGGATTCTCGGCCTCGACGAACTGGGTGATCTTGCGCTTCACCGTCAACGACGAAATATCCTCGCCGTAGTCGCGGTCAATTCCACTGTGAAAGAAGAACTTCATCGGGAAGAGGCCGCGAGGGGTGTGGATGTACTTGTTGGCCACCACCCGGCTTACGGTGGACTCGTGCATCTCGATGTCTTCCGCCACGTCGCGCAGCACCATGGGGCGGAGACGGTCGATGCCGCTCTCGAGAAAACCACGCTGCTGCTTGACGATCGAGGTCGCCACCTTGAAGATCGTGCGCTGACGCTGGTCGAGGCTCTTGATCAGCCAGAGGGCCGAGCGCATCTTGTCGGTCAGATACTGATGAGCTTCTCCCCCTTTTCCCTCTACCCGAAGTCGCGCCATCATGGTGCGGTAGGACCGGCTCACCCGCAGCTTGGGGAGACCGTCGTCATTGACCTGCACGACGTAGTCGTCATCGACCTTGATGACGTAGACATCGGGTTAGACGTACTGCGTGCTCTGGCTCGTGAATCGCCGTCCGGGACGCGTGTCGAGGTCCTTGATCTGCTCGACTGGAGCCTCGAGTTCGGCCAACGGCACGTCCAGCTTCTTGGCGATAGCTGGAAACTGACGCTTGAGGAAAAGATCCCAATGTTGGTCCAGCATGACGTAGGCGAGCGAGTCTCCCTCGCCCCGAAGGTCGAGTTGCGCCATCAAACACTCTCTCAGATCGTGCCAGCCGATCCCGGCAGGATCTAGGGTCCGCACCCAACGGAGTGCCTCGCTAACGTCCTCGGAAGAATTCTCGCTGTGGTCAGCGAGGGCCAAGCTCTCGATCTCTTCGACCGTCGCTTGCAGGAATCCATCGCCGTCCAGATTCCCAACGATCAATTCCCCCAGGCGACGGAGGTGATCGGGAAAACCACCCATGTGAATCTGGAACAGGAGGTGATCGTAGAAATCGGGCGCACTCGTCAGGGTGTTCTCGAGCGGCGGGGCTTCGGGAACTCCAAGTTGACTCTTGGTGTAGGAGGACCCCTCGAGATAGTCGTTGAAATAGGCCTCGAGGTCGATGTCCTTCATCGACTCCTCGTGGTCCATTTCCTTGTCGGCATCGGCGGAGGCCCTCTCCTCCTCCGGCTGAATCTCAGTCTCGACGGGGGTCTCTTCCCGTTCCTCGAGCACTGGGTTCTCCACCAGTTCCTGATTGACCACGGTCTCCAATTCCATACGGGTCATCTGCAGCATTTTGATCGCTTGCTGCAGGGATGGCGTCATCACCAGACGCTGCGACATCCGCAGTGAGAGTTTCTGTTCTAGGGCCATCGTCGTCCGCCGGACCGCCTAGAGGCGGAAGTCCTCGCCTAGGTAGATCTTTCTCACTTGGGGGTCGTCGGATAGTTCTTGAGGAATTCCCGATCGCAGTATCTCACCGTTGTTGATGATATAGGCGCGGTCAGTGATCTTCAATGTTTCCCGCACGTTGTGATCGGTGATCAGAATTCCGATACCAAACTCCTTGAGCCGACGAATGATGGCCTGAATGTCGATCACCGCGATCGGATCGATGCCGGCAAAGGGTTCGTCGAGGAGAATGAACGAGGGCTCGATAACCAAGGCGCGCGCTATCTCGACGCGCCGCCGCTCACCTCCCGAGAGGGCGTAGCCCGGGCTCTTTCGGATCCGCTCGAGACCGAACTCGTCGAGCAGGATATCGATGCGCCGCTCCCGTTCTGCATGAACGAAGTCCAGGGTCTCGAAGATCGCTCGGAGATTGTCCTCGACCGACATGCGACGGAACACCGAAGGTTCCTGTGGTAGGTAGCTGATCCCCCGTCGCGCCCGCACGTACATCGGAAGTTCGGTGATGTCCTCGTCCCCAAGAAGGACCGTTCCCTCGTCGGGTGGGGTCAGTCCCACCACCATATAGAAGCAGGTTGTCTTTCCCGCACCGTTGGGTCCGAGGAGACCGACGATCTCGCCCTTCTCCACCTCCAGCGAGGCGCCAGCGACTACCGCGCGGCCACTATAGGATTTCTTCAGATCGTTGGCTTTGAGTTTCATGGAGTCTCGTCGACGGTCGGCTCTCGGCGGCGGACGCGAACGGTCTGCTCGAGCGTGGAATACACGAGTGTCGCGCCCTCGAGCTTTCCACCCGAGCGCTCCGTGAGCCTTACCGGGGACCCCGTGAAGACGACCTCTTCTCTCTCTACATCATACTCGGCAGTGTCCGATGAGATCTTCCTCCCCTCCTCCGGCGCGTCCAGGCGGACGTTCCCGGTGCAGAAAAGGGACTCTGCCTTGCCGTCGGCCGCGAGTCGAACGTCGAGTTTGTCACAGGCCAGGGTCCGCGGAGCTTCCGCAACCACTACGTTGGACTCGTAGGTCACCAGCGATTGCTCCGAGTCGTAGATCATGTTGCCGGCGTTGACGCGGATCTGAACTCGGCCTGGACCCTTTGAGGTCACGCGGTCGACGAACCATACGTTCTCGACCGCTCCTGAGGCCACCACCCTCTGGGGCTCGGCGTCACCGCGAAGCTGATCCGAGCGGAGAAGTCGTTGACCCGACCAGGCTCGGACGGCGCCACGGAACAGAAAGGAGTGTGAGGAGTGCCGAACGAATCCCTCTTCCGCGGTGATCCGGACGGGCTCGTTGGCGGTCATCAAGGCGCCGCTTGTTATGGCGTTGTCCGGACTGGGTCGCAGCAGAACGTCGACGCCACCGGTCGCATGGATCAGTCCATTCCCTTCCGAGAAGTCGATGTGGGGTGCGAGGATCCTTCCCAAAGCTGAATCGACGAGGACCGGTGTTCCTGCGATATCTATGCTCTGCGGAGTAATGCGAGCGCTGTCCGCGAGGACCTGATATTGGCGATCCTGAAGGTCGACGTCGGTGCTGACGTTGATCTGCTGGAAATCACCGTCGCGATCAAAGCGGGCACTGGAGCGGGCCGAACAGATCCTCCGAATGAAGAACGACGGCCGCTGGGTGAGGTACTCGACCATCTCGGCCCGGCCCACCGCCTCGACATCGCTGAGCACTCCCCCGCGAAACTCGGCCTGGAAGAGTTTGGACTTCCACTGGATCGTCGTGCCCATCGCTCCAGTCGACTCGATCCGGGCTCGCCCCCGGGCTTCGTCTTCGACCTCGATCCGACTGAGTGCACCTTCCGGGCCCTCGAAGAGAATGCCGATACGACTGCCACGGGCACGGGTCACGCGGTGGGCTTCCGCCGTCCCGGTGACCAGGCGAGCGGACACGTTCCAGTGTGCGCGGAGAAACTGGAGCCGGTCTTCGAACGGATCCAGGGTGGCGGCCACCTTGTCGGCTTGCAGGAGCGAGTCCCCCCAAGAGACCCTCACCGCGCCGGTTGCCCTGATCAAGCGTTCCCCTCGCTCGACGAATACGCGATTGGCGGTCAGGCGGTACTCCTGAACCCCACCCGAATCGCCCAGGATCTCCACCTCCTTGGTGAGAATGAAGAGTTCACGCTCGAGATCGGCTCGCAAACCTCCGGCGGTACCGTGGAGGGGAACCTTGGTGCCGTACTCGAACTCCACGGAGCCCTCACTCTCCAGGATCCGACCGCCCTCCTTGAGGATCAGTTCCGAGGTCCGCAAACCGAGTCCGTCGCCGCCGGCGATGCCGACATTGCCGCTGAGGACGGCAGATTCCTGCTCCAGGTTGTAGCGCGCCTGATCGGCTACCACGTCGAGTTGATCGCCACGTTCTCGATAGACCGTGACCAGTACCTCTTCGATGAACAGGTTGCCGTCCTGGTCTCGACGATCCTTGCCCCCGCGCATCCGGAACAACGGCTTTCCATTGCGAGAGACAGTGTGGTCGAATCCGCTCCCCTGCTGTTGGGTTCCGGGATCGGTGCCAACGTCGTGGCGTCCACTCGGTCCGGTCGAGAAGGTGGCGTTCTTACCGATGACGTAAAGGCCGATGACCCCTAGGACTGTCACGACGGCAAGGCCGAGGAGCAGGAATTTCAGGATGCGAATGGTGGCCGGACTAACCATAGGGGCGCACCTCGACCAGACGTAGTTCGGGTCGGTTGGAGAAGCGGTCGAGTTCGACGAAGCCCAGGGCCTCGAATTCGCCCTCGAACTGTTCGGCACGGTCGGCCCAGTTCCAACCGAGGAGACTGAGCTCGCGACCGTCGCTCCCCTTCGCAAAGACCCGAAGATGTCCCTTGCCAAAGGGGCGTAGCTGCTTCAGCTGCATCGGCCCGATGCGGACCATCGGTTGCGGATTCGCCATTCCGTAAGGTTCGAGTCGGGCGAGATCGCGGTACAGGTCGTGATCGACTGCTCCCGGTTGTACTTCGAGCTCGTACTCATAGCGACGCCGCCGAGTCTCCTCGGGCCAAACCTCCGCCGCTGTCTCCCATCTTCCCCGAAGATCCTCGATCCGGTCCATGGAGATGCTAAGGCCGATTGCCTGGGCATGCCCGCCGAAGCGCAGGTACTCGCTCCCCCACTGGGACAGGAAGTCGAAGAGCTGAATTCCGGGGACACTCCGTCCGGATCCCGAGGCGCTGTCTCCCTCGACTTGTAGGAGGAGGGTCGGACGACGGTACTTGCGGGAGATGCGCGAGGCCGCGATCCCTACCACGCCACGATGCCAACCCTCGTCCCACTCAACGAGAATAGGCGGCAAGGCGCCCCGCGCTTCGATTCGCTCCTCGACCTCCTCGACGACACGGGCCTCGGTAGCTCGTCGTTCAGTGTTGTACCGCTCCAATTCCTCGGCCAACTCCTCGGCTCGGTCGGCGTCGCGGGTCGTCAGTAGTTCGAGGGCACCGTCTGCGGATCCGATTCGCCCAGCGGCATTGAGTCGAGGACCGACTCGATACCCCACATCGGAGGCCCCGAAGGGAGGATGGATGCGGGCGGTACGAAAGAGCGCGAGAAGGCCCAGCGAGCGAGTGTCCTTCAGCGCTTCTAACCCCAGCGCCGCAATGACCCGGTTTTCACCGGTCAGGGGCACCATATCTGCGATGGTCCCCAGGCAGGCGATCCGGAGAAGGGCTTCGACCGGGACCGATCGCCCGGCGGCTTCAGCCAGAGCCAAACAGAGCTTGAAGGAGAGGCCGGCCGCAGCCAGTTCGGGATAGGGGTAATTGCACCGAGCCTGCTGCGGGTTGACCAAGATGGCGTCGGGTAAGGGACCGTCTCCCGGGAGATGGTGATCGACAACGATCGTCTCCAGCCCCGCCGCCATCGCGAGGGCGATCTCCTGGTGCGCGCTGGTGCCACAATCCAGCGTCAGCAGCAACGTCGCTCCATGAGCAACGGCCCGATCTACGTGCTGAGGTTGCAGCCCATAGCCGTCGTGTTGACGATGCGGCAGGATCGCCTCGGCGGAGATTCCACAAGCGGTCAGGGTAGCCATGACCAGGGCCGTCGAAGAGATTCCATCGACGTCGTAGTCTCCCACCACTACGACATGACCGGGAGCCTTGCGCTGGGCCAGGAGTCGGGCCACCGCCTCCTTCATCCCAAAGAGGGCGAGAGGGTCGTGAAGATGTTGAACCCGCGGGGCGAGGAAGTGCTCCGCATCTTCCGAGGTGGTAACACCTCGACGTCCCAGAAGCGCGGCGAGTGCCGGCGAATGACCAGCTGCTACCAGTGTCGCCAAGGACTCCGGCGCCGGGGCCATCACCCACTCGCTCGGAATCGGTTCCTCGGTGGGCGTGGTCGCCGTCTCCGCCTCAGAACCCGACATTGGGACCGATGCAGCGTTTGAAGTAGTCAGGATCAGTTCTCAGAGAAGACACCGAGGCGTCGGAAGCGTTGGTACCGGGCCTCCAGCAACTCCTCTGGCGACTTGGCGCACAGCGTGCCCAGAGTCTTCTCCAGCCGGTCCCCGATTCTGCGGCTCATCAGCTCGGGGTCGGTGTGAGCACCTCCGAGCGGCTCAGGGATGACTTCGTCGACTACCGACAACTCGAGCAGGTCGGGGGCCGTGACTTTCATCGCCTCGGCCGCGGTCGCCTTCATTCCTTGGTCCTTCCAGAGAATGGCGGCACAACCCTCGGGAGAGATGACGGAGTAGATGCCGTACTCGAGGATGAAGACCCGATCGCCCACGCCGAGGGCCAGGGCGCCACCGCTACCCCCCTCGCCGGTTATCGTGACGATGACCGGAACTCGGAGTGCGGCCATCTCGATCAGGTTGCGGGCAATAGCCTCGGCCTGACCACGTTCCTCGGCGCCGATGCCAGGGTAGGCGCCGGGAGTATCGATGAAGGTGAGAATAGGACGTCCGAACTTCTCGGCCAACTTCATGATGCGCAGGGCCTTGCGATAACCCTCGGGCCGTGGTTGTCCAAAATTACGGACGATCCGCTGCTTTGTATCCCGACCCTTCTGGTGCCCGATCACAGCCACATGGCGACCTCTAAAGGTGGCGAACCCAGAAACGATCGCGGCATCATCGGCGAATCCGCGATCCCCGTGAAGTTCAACCCATTCGTCCATGAGGAGATCGACGTAGTCGAGGGTGTAGGGACGGTCGGAATGCCGCGCCATGAGAGTCTTCTGCCACCG
>JAIOJS010000279.1 GCA_019911795.1 Thermoanaerobaculia bacterium
ACGAGCTCGGCCGTCTCGATCATCTGGATGTACGCCGTGGGCATCGCCTCGAGCACGGCCATCTCGCCGAAGAAGTTCCCCGCTCCGAGCTTGGCCACCTGACGTTCGCGGCCGCCGGCTCGTTTGACGATCTCGACCTCACCGGACTCGATGATGTACATATGACTGCCGCGATCCCCCTCTTCGAAGATCAGCTCACCCTTTCCCAGGCGGGTCAGGAGGTCGTCTTCTGGGCCGGCGCCGGTGGGCTCGCCGGCGTTGGCCTTGGCCTTCGCCTTCGCATCACCACTGCTCTTGTTGGCGGAGTCGTCGCTCTTGGAATTGTCGCTTTGGGTCATGGTTGGACGGTACCAGGGAAGGAATCGGTGAGGCGTCGTGAAAGTGTCAATTTCTTGACTCTTACGGTGATTGCGACCAAGATGAAGTATACATTGCCCAGGTGGGAAGCTTCGACGGTCCACGCCGGTGACCCATCGCGCGTCCTGGGATTTTTGCGACATTCTCATTGGGTGTGAGCCGGATAGCCCGACGAGAAATCGTTCTGGGTCTTCCTCCTTTCAAAGCAACAAGGTGTTTCAAGGTTGGAATCCATATGACCGAAAGCCGCAGGAATTCGAAGCCGGAAACTGGACCCTGTTCAGGCTTGTCGCCGGTGGCACGAAGGATTCGAGAACTTTCGGTACGAGCCTGGGGGCCGGGACGAGCGGTCGAGATCGTCGGTGAGTCTGAGCCCGTCCACCTCCTGCTGCGCCAGATCGAGAAGGTGGCTGCATTTGATGAGCCCGTTCTGATCTTGGGGGAGAGTGGGTCTGGCAAGGAAGCCTTGTCGCAGGCGGTCTTTCTCCTTGGTGATCGGAAGCCTTTCGTCTCGGTCAACTGTCCCCAATACCAGGATGGCAACCTCACGGTCAGCGAGCTGTTCGGCCATCGGCGCGGAAGTTTCACCGGCGCAGTCAGGGATCGCAAGGGTCTCTTCGAGACGGCGAACGACGGGCTGATCTTCCTCGACGAGATTGGAGATCTGCCGATGAGTGCTCAGCTCATGTTGTTGCGGGCGCTCTCCTCGGGCGAGTTCAAGGCTCTGGGTTCAGAGGAGATTCAGCGATCCAATGTGCGCGTGATCGCAGCGACGAACCGCAGCATGAATCAGCTGGCCGAAGACAAGGAGTTCCGACGAGACCTCCTGTTTCGTCTGCGCTACTTCTTGATCAAGGTGCCACCCCTCCGTGAACGAGGGGACGACTGGATCCTGCTCCTCAATCACGTACTGGAAGGTCTTCATCAGCGCTACGGGGTGCGCAAGCGGATGTCCAACGCAGCGATGGACCTGCTGGCGGGGTACTCCTGGCCCGGCAATGTCCGCGAGTTGATCGGTATTACGACTTCAGGCTATGCCATGGCGGAGGGCGACACCATCGAGCCCTTGAACTTCGTCGATGCCTTGGAGGAAGAGTCAGGGGTGAGTTCTGAGAACCGCCTTGATGTGCTTTCTCGGCGATTGGTGCAACAGAAGGACTCGTTCTGGGATCTCGTACACCGTCCCTTCATCGATCGCGAACTCAACCGCGGAGAGGTTCGTCAGTTGGTGGCCCGTGGGTTGCGCGAAGGGGGAGGCTCCTATCGCGGGCTCTTGAAGCGTTGGAGAATGTCGGAAGAGCACTATCAGAAGCTCATGGACTTCCTCCGCCACCACTCGCTCAAACCGCGTTCTTCACGCGGCGAGTAGCCGCGATTGACGGTCGCAGGGGCGGGCGGTGCCGAATCTCGGGAGCGGCAGGGAAACTTTCCTATGGCGTCTTCGAATATTCCGAGCCACCCCTCCAATCAATGGAGCTCTGGCTCCATCTTCTCGAGAAAGTCTATTTCTGTGAATCTTCTATAAGGTTCTATTTTTCAGTAGTTTATGGCGTTTTTTATAAGTTGGCACGCCGCATGCTATTGAGGTTCCCAGCGTCGCAACAGACGTCAAATACCTTCGGCATGTGACCGAAGGACAACGGACACCGACAGAAAAAGGAGAAACGCAAATGGAAATGACCCGAGGTGAAATGCAGGACCTTCTCGCCAAGTTTTCGAGTGGTAGTGAGGAGTACCGTCAGGCGCTCATCGACAATCCCAAGGAAGTAGTGCAGAAGCAGTTTGGTCTCGACATCCCGTCGTCGGTCAACGTCAAGGTCGTCGAAGAGTCGGCTAGCACCATCTACATCGTGGTTCCCCACGCTGTCGCAGAAGGCGCCGAGCTTTCGGATGCCGATCTCGAAGCGGTCGCCGGTGGCGGCACCAAGGTGAAGGAAGCCAATTGTGATGACGGTACCCTCAGCACCGTGATCAGCATGGAGGCCAGCCTCTTCTAAGGTAGGCCCTGGACCCAGGCTCTCTCGCTTCCCCATCGCGGGTGCGGGAGAGCCTAGGGCCCTCTTCTTCGCGATCCTCTCCGGAGACCCATGAGTGGTCTCCCTGCAGATCTCGACTCCGAGATTCTCGAGACCTTCGCATTCAATCCGTCGAACCTACCGCGAGTTTCCAAGACGACCCATGGTCACGCCGTCTCTTGTCAGCCGCCCCGTGGTAGCACCCAGGAAGGGTGTCGGCGGATTCAGAGTGGGCACGGAACTGAAGGTGATCGAAGCCCACAGCCGCAGCCTTTGGGAGCGGCTCGAATCGTTGCAAGGCACCGCAGGCTTGGCGGATGACCAAGCTTCTTCAGGCGCCCCCGCGACCCAGGAGACGACGAAAGCTGATGAATGCGCGTCCACCGGGCGTGCTGACTTGCGTCCCTGGCGGCGCATCCTAGGAGACGACTCGGCGCGATTGGCGCGACGCCTCGCCTGGGAAGGGATCGACCCCGAGCGGGCCGCCGCTGCCCTGGCGAGTGCCCCCGTCCAGACTTCTCCGATCGTATCCTCCGAGACTTTCGCGAGTCAGACGCCGTGGAGCGCGGACCTCGCCGCCTACGTTCGGGCGGCCGAGCGCGAGAACTGCGAAGCGCTGCTCGAAGGAGCCCGGGACCGACTCGGTCCGTCGACCGAGCAGATTTCCTTTGCGCCGCTCTGGCTGCCGTGGTGCGCAATGGCTAGGGAGCGCTTGGAAGCATGGCTGGATACTGAACCGAAGGCCCGGGCCGCGTTGTCGGTTTCTGCGTTGGCTGATCTCGAACGGCAGCTGCTGGCGGAGATTGCCGAGCTCGCGGAGGTCGCTGTCTACGAACTCTTTGTCGCAGGCCGCGAAGCCTCGCGAAACGATGTTGTGGGAAAGAACTCCTCGATCGATTCAGGACATTTCTACCATCGCTTTGTCGACCAGATACTGGCGGATCCTCTCGCCAACTTCTACTCTCGCTATCCCGTCCTGGCGCGCCAGACCTGTCGTGTTCTCAGTCAGTGGACTTCGCGCTCGGTCGAGCTTCTCGCGGCGATCGTCCGCGATCGGCACGACCTCACTGTCACCTTCGATTCGGGGCGAGATCCGGGGCGCGTCGTCGCCCTTGTAGGCGGGCTGTCCGATCGCCATCGCGGTGGACGCCAGGTCTATCGAGTGACTTTCGAGTCGGGCCTCGAAGTGGCGTACAAGCCTCGGGATCTGCGAGTGGAGTCCGCCCTGGCGGACTTCCTGACGTGGTCTCGTCAGGCGGGGTTGGACACCGCTCCTCCCGCCGCCGCGGTGCTCGGGAGGTCGGGCTACGGCTGGATGCAGTGGATCAGGCCGACGAACTTCACCCAGCACTCCGAATGCTGTGACTACTACCGTCGGGCCGGAGTTCTCGCCGCATTCGGATGGCTGCTTAGGGGGCGGGACCTCCATGCAGAGAATATCGTGGCTTCGGTCGCCGGCCCGGTCATCATCGATGGTGAGATGCTGCTTCAGCCGACCCGTTTGCGGTGGACTACCGGCGATGGAGGCTCCCGCGAAACTCAACCGGACAGTTGCTTGGCCTCGGGGCTGTTGACTCAACTTCTCCCCGGCGGCGGAGAGGATCGATCGCTGGGCGGGCTGCGGAACTCGTCGCGCCGGGGCCTTCGCCGGGTGCGTCGAGGGGTAAATCGCGACTCGATGGAGCTGGAGCTCCAAGTCGTTCATCAGCCCGCAATGCCGAACTGTCCTCGGCTCGACGACGGGCTAGCCCTCCCCGAGGACTTCGTCGAAGAAGTCGTCGAAGGCTTCGCCGAGGGCTATCGCTTCTTCGCCTCCCATCGCGACATCCTGCTGGCGGAGGACGGTCCTCTGTCGAAGTTCGACTCCTGCCAGGTTCGGGTGCTGCTGCGAGCGAGTCAGGACTACGGCCGGGTGTTGGAGAGGATGGCCCTTCCGCGACACCAGAGGTCCGGGTTGTCGGCGAGCTGGCTGATCGAGGCCCTGCATGCGCCGCTGACCGAGGACGTCGAGAGACCGGAGACCTGGCCCTTGGCGGTCGAAGAACGGATGGCGCTCCAGGAGGGCGATGTGCCCTGGTTCAGCCTCGGAGTCGACGATGTAGAGATACCGCTGGCGAGCGGGGCGGAATCCGTCGGAGGAGTCTTCGCTCTCTCGGGTCGCCAGGCGGTGCGAGAGCAGTTGCTACTAGCTAGCGAAGCGGATCTCGACCGTCAGCGGCGGCTCGTACGACGATGCCTGGCTCCTGCCATTCCCTCAGTCCGCACCGAGCTCTCGATCCCGCGCTCCGAGCGGCGCTACGAGGTGGCTGCCGACCGCATC
This sequence comes from Thermoanaerobaculia bacterium, assembly GCA_019911795.1. Taxonomy (GTDB): domain Bacteria; phylum Acidobacteriota; class Thermoanaerobaculia; order Multivoradales; family JAIOJS01; genus JAIOJS01. The sequence continues at coordinate 4,693 of JAIOJS010000279.1, forward strand.
GCTCAGAGGTTATCGCGAGAGCTGTCGGACTCGTCGTCGCGTGCCCTGGACCTAGGAAGCGGTGACGTCGGCATCGCTACTTTCCTATCCGCCTTCGTCGACTGCCGCGAACCCTCGAGTCTTCGTGATCGGATCGAGGAAGTCCTGGAGCAGCGGGCGACATCGCTCTCCCGGCGGTTGTCGGTCGATGACTTCGGTGTCGGTTCCTCGCGAAAGCTGGGCTCGGTGCTGTGGGGCGTGGCCATGCTCTCGCGGTCGGCATCCAACGCCGGTCCATGGTCGTTGGTCGGCGAACGACTCGCCCGCCGGCTGGTGGACGATCCTCAGACTGCCCCCCCCTCCTTCGATCTCGAGTCCGGAGTGTCGGGCAACATTCTTGGTCTCCTCGCTTGGGCCGAGGCCTCCTCGAACGGAGATGCCCTCGAGGCCGCCAAGCGGTGGGGCGACGCGCTCCTGAATCAACAGGTCCAGGACGGACCTAATGCGGGAGGTTGGCTCAATCCGGCCGGTCTGGCGCCCTACGGATGGGCTCATGGGGCCTCGGGAGCGGCTCGGGCACTGGGTGCGCTCTACCACGCTGTGAAGCAGGAGAGATACCTCGAGGGTGCGACGGCGGCGGTTCGCTTCGAACTTCGTAACTTCAATTCTCAGCGGGGGAACTGGCCGTTCGTCCTGACCGACGGGTCAGGTCGACGGACCCGAGAGCAGTGGATGGTGTCGTGGTGTCGCGGGGGCCCCGGCGTGATCCTCTCCCGACTCGGGCTTCAGGACGAGTTGACCACCGTTCTCGACGCGGCCGAACGCGAGGCGCTCGCTGTGCAGACGGAGGCAGCCCTCGACGTAACGGGGGATTCAGCTCTCCGCGACGTGGACCACCTCTGCTGCGGCAACTTCGGACGCAGTGCCGTTCTCCTGGCCGCGGCTGAGGCCTCTCGAGATCAAGCGTCGGCCAATCGTCGTCGTCGCCAGGCTTGTGATCTCGCCGATGCCATCCTCGATCGCGCAGTCTCCGAATCGGGTTGGCGACTCGGGCGGGGACTCTATGACCTCGACCACGACGATTTGGGGCTTCACAAGGGGATCAGCGGCATCGGCCTCCAACTGCTCCGTCTCGCGGGCCATCCCATCTTGGACGTGGTCTCCTTGGAGCTCCCCAGTGAACACGATCGGAGGCTAGGAT
>JAIOJS010000280.1 GCA_019911795.1 Thermoanaerobaculia bacterium
GGCGAAGACGATGTCCTTCATCTTCGTACCTGACAACCAGGCTCGCTCCATCTCCCCGCCCGACACCACGTCCATCCCGGCGCCCAAATCGCCGAGGAGCCGGCAGATGTTCAGATTGGGGCAGGCCTTCACGGCATAGTGAAGGTGAGCGCCAAGCGGCGCAAAGACCGCCTCGAGACGCCGGTAGGCGCTGCGTATGGCCGAAGCCGAATAGATATAGGTAGGCGTTCCCACGGCCTCTGCGATCGCAGCGACCGGAACATCGTCGACGTGAAGGTGATGGTCCTTCCAGTGGAATCCGTGCATCGGCGGAGTATAGCCTCGGCGGGGGCCTGAGAGGTTCCGTCGGTGGGCACTTCGAGGCGAACACCGGAACAGAGCACTCCCTTCGAGCGGGCGCCCGCAGCGTAGTGACGAAACCGCCGAAATACTGCGGCTGACTCGAGGCATCAAGGACAAGACTAGACTCGGTCACCCGCAAAAAGACTCCAGGGCCCCAAGTCACTCGGGGGCACCCCGACAGGCCCCTCCGTCGAAGAGAGATCCAGCACCGTCAGGTAGCCCTCCCTGGCATCGAGACCCGCTTCGACGGCCCAGTCCCGGCGATCAGGGCTCGTGACGAAGCAAAAGAAGTCTCGGGCCTCGGCTCGGGACCGCTCGGCAAGAACGTGGATCGCGTCCCGCTCCACGGAGCGTGGTTGAACGGCGAGCAGTCGGTCGGTCGTCGCGCTCCGCTCCACGAGCGCTCGCCCGGACCCGACCGTAAACAACTCCACCGGGTCGGGTCGTCGACAGAACTGGGATCTCCAGCCATCGACCCGGTAGGCGAAGGTGGTCGCGGGCGGAGGCCCCTGGTCCATCCATTCCATCGGGTCCTCCAAAGTCAGGTCACTCGTGGAGGCCCTACCCCTCTCACGGCGAGCATAGGAACCCTCCGCGCTCCGCGAACAGTACCAGGTGGGGTACAGGGCAGCGCCCGCCGAAACCATCACTCGGGTGCTGGTGTTGTCCGCCGTGACGAAACCCAGCAGCCACGCTCCCCCACGCCCCTGTGTTCGCAGCGCGACGTTCCCTACGAGCTTCCGGAAGAGACCCTTGCGACGGGCTTCGGGGAGGGTCCAGGCCCCGGTGATGACGCCACAGAGACCTTCCGGTCGGCCTGGCGTCCCGGGCCTCAAGCGGCGGTAGCTAATCGCAACGCCGGCTTCGATCTCGCCGGACGGCGAAACACAAGCAAACAGCTCGGGCGCACCCTCCCCCACGTCCCGGGCCAGGTACCAGCGGCTGAAGTCCTCGCGCCCCCAGGTCGGAAAGCAACGCTCGAGACCGGACCGATAGCGGGGTTCTGTCCAGGGCACCACTTCTATCAAATGGCTCATCGAGGACGTCCCGATCGCAAACGCTCAGCCAGGGCTCCGAACGTTGTCCAATGGAGATGATCCCCGTACCGACGATCCAGATCAGAGAACAGCTGATCCAGTTGATCGCGATACGCCCGATCGAGGCCATCCGCCATCACATGCCCCCCGACGTTCTTGACGGCGTGAGCCTTGACGGAGAGCAATCCTCCGGAGTCTAGAATCTCGAGTGCTCGTTCGCGTTGACAGGTCGCCTGAAAGTTCGTCGAGAAATGAACCAGGTCCGAAGGGCGGAGCCACGAGGGTTGAATCAGCGGAGCCCCGCGCAGGCCGCTCCCAGCGGACAGTGCCTCCCTCGAAATCGGTGTTTCGAGATCACGAGCGGACGATACCCACTGAAGCCCGACTCTGGCGGCCGCGGCCGCAAGCTCCGAGGACAGTTCCCAACCCGGTGGCTGTAGGCCCCCGGCGTGAATGAGCCCAGCTCGCCTAAAGAGAGCCAACCCACGGGATAGCGCGCGGCGACAAGAGCGTCGATTCCGCCCCAGGAACTCGACATGCACAGGATCGCCTCGGCGAACGTGATGGAGCCCGTGGAGGGCGAGTTCGGTTCTCGGCAACTCCCCGAGGAAACGACAGAACTGGGGGTGACGATCGAGGCGGAGCGCCCCGCGCGGCTGAATTCTGTCGAGGTAACAGTGCCGAGCGAGGAGCGGTAGCTTTGCCAGCCAAGGGCGTGACGACCGCCCCCGCGTCATGCGCCATGCAGGGGTCACAAAGAGAGTGGTGTGCAGCTGCGGATGCCGTTCGAGCAGCCATTCGACGTGTCCGAGAACCCCTTCGCCGAGATCCCCTCCAGCTTCGTAAAGATGCTTCGATGTCGCGGGATGAATGTCATCGATGGAAAAACAGATGGCTCCCGTCTTGCCTGGCGGGAGCCACTCCTCGGTGGGAATCGAGCGGAGGGTAGTTTTCATGACGGCATGAGCCAGAGGGCTCGTGCTTCGTCGACGGGCATGGGACGACCAAAGAGATAGCCCTGGCCATAGTCACAGCCCATCTCGAGCAGTTCGCGCCGTTGGTCCTCGGTCTCGATTCCCTCGGCCACCGTCGCCAACCCCAAGCTTCGCGATAGATCAACGATCGTCTTGGCGATATCACGGTGCACACCTGGTGAGGTGATCTCCCTCACGAACGACGCATCAACCTTCATCAAGTCGAGGTGAAAACGGTGCAGATAGCTCAGGGATGAGTAGCCAGTGCCGAAGTCGTCGAGGAGGAGCTTTAGGCCCATCTCTCTCAATCGGCGAGTCTGCTCGAGTGCCGTCGTGAAGCCGCCGATCATCGCACTTTCGGTGATCTCGAGTCGCAGTCGTTCGGTAGGTACGTCGTGCTCGCTCAGGGTGGACGCCACGAACTCCGCGAGGTCGGACTCGACCAGGTGACGCCCCGAGAGGTTGACGCTGATGTAGAACGGGTTCTCGATCCCCTCGTCCAGCCACTCTCGAACCTGGCGGCACACCGCCCGAAGCATCACCCGATCGATCTCTACGATACGTCCCGTATCCTCGGCCAAAGGAAGGAAGCGGACGGGTGAAACCAACCCTTCGTGCGGCCGGTTCCAACGAACCAAGGCTTCGAAACCCGCGAGTCGGCCACTCATGAGTTCGACGATCGGCTGTAAGAAGGGAATCAATTCCCCCTGCTGCAGACCGGTCTGTAGGTCCGACTCCAGGAGCCGACGAGTGACCGCATCCTCGCGCATCGCGGCGGCGTACTCGGCTACCGCGGCCGGGCCGCCCCTCTTGGCGCGTTGAAGAGCAAGGTCGGCATTGGCAAGAAGCTGAGGTCCCGGCTCCAACCCCTGCTCACTGTGCGCGACGCCGAAGTGTGGATCGAGGTAGACATTGGTTCCAGCCACCGTGAGTGGCTCGGTAAGAACTCGCTGTAGGCGTTCCAGCACTGCCTTGCTCCCTTCTGCCGCTCGCTGCCCGAGCACGAGCACGCAGAGTTCGTCGGGGGACAATCGGGCCGCCAGGTCGTCGAGTCCCAAACCGTCGCTGACCCGGCCGGCAATCTCGGCCAGAAGGGACTGGGCCTCCTGGGGCCGCAACGCTTCGGCGACGGTTCGGAATCCCTCGAGGGAGATCAACACGAGGGAGAGCCGCCGCAGGGGATCTCGCCGAAGGCTCTCCAAGCTCGAATTCAGTCGCGTCATGAAGTAAGCCCGGGTGGGGAGACCGCTCTGCGGATCGTGGAAGAACTCCCTTTGCAAGCGCCGGGACCCCCGCTGCGTCTCCTTCAGTTTCAAGAGCAGCTGTTCTCTCTCTCCCGCCGCCAGGGCACTCTCCTCATCCCATTGCCGCTCCCACTCGATCGGACGCCGCGCCGCGGCGTAGACGACCAAAGAGAGGGCCACGGACAGGATGAGACCGAGGATCGCAACCGAACCTGCGCGTCGGGAACGCATTGCCGCTCTGCCAATCTCGAGTTCCCAGGACCCGCCCGGTATCGCTACGGACCGCTCCACGAGAGGACTCCAGAGAGGAGTCGCTGAACGACTGAGAGTCGTCGACCCGCCGCTGTCCTTTCTCGATAGCCGGTACTCGTAGCCGTGGCCGGCAAGGTCGTCCAGACCGCTGGCCTCTACCAAACCCGACCAACGGCTGGCGACCCCGATCCACGAGGAAGCCTCCCGGGAAGGACGCCAGACCACCACCCAAGGATCGTCGCCGACCAGCGAGGATGGGCCGGCGAGGTGCAGAGAACCAACCTCCGTAGAGCTCATCGGGGGAGGCCAATCTGAGAGTAGGGATCGACCCGCTTCCAACCGCTCGACCGCGCCGCCTCGCCGAGCGGTAAGGAATGTTGCGAGCGCCGATCCACCGAGCTCTTGTTCCTGGATCAACGAGGCCCGTTCCTCGGGGTCGACGGCGGAAAGTAAAAGCGCCACGTCGGTCAGGCTTACCAACTTGGCGACCTGGGCCTCGAGCCGCTGGGCCGAAAGGTCCGCGGTCGAAACGGCGGAGAGCCTGTCCGTGATGCGGTCGGCACGGTGCGCTTGCCGGGTAGCGGCCACGACGAGAAACGAGGAAGCCAGAAGAACCGCTACGCCATAGAAGGCAGGCCTCATGGAGTTCCCCCCAGGACCCTTGGCAGTCGTGCGACCAGCGTCAGCGAAGATCGTGGCCGCGACTCGACCTCCTGGTACGAGACGACGAGAGTCAGCCCTCGATCCCCGCGGGTGACGGTGGTCCCTGCAAACACCTCCCACACGTCCTGAGCTTCGAGGGTACCGAAGACCCCGAAGAGCTCCGGCCTGGACTCGCCGTGCGCGATACCAAGGAACAACGGGTGTTCCTCGAACGCTCCGTCCCAGCGCAGGTTTACGAAATCCGTTGCTAAGTTGCCCCCAATCGATCGCCCATAGGTCCCCGTGAACCGATGAGACGCGGCCACCACCAGGCCGGCCGTACCTTGAAGAAGCGTTCCTTGAGCTCGGTCGATGTCGAGAAAGAGCGCCTCGATGCCAACGAAACCCGAGCGCCAATCGAACTGTCGGGAGATCCCCGCGCGACCCTTCAGATAGGAAAAGGACTCCTCCTGGGAGCTTCCCGGACCCGCGGACAGCGCTGCCGAGAGTCTGGTTTCGGGAGCCACCACCAGCGACCCCCCGAAATGCGCCACCCCCCAC
>JAIOJS010000281.1 GCA_019911795.1 Thermoanaerobaculia bacterium
TTGGGAGATTGTCAAGAAAAGTGATTTCGGAGAGTGAATCAGCGGTCCCTGCCGAGTTCAGTGGCACGAATCAGCGAGTGGTCTTGCGCTAGGCCGACTTCCAGAGTCGGAGGAGTGCTATGACAGATAGGACTTGTTCCCTGATCGTGAAAGGAGCCCGGCCGGCCCGGCCGAGTAGGTGCCAGATGGGATGAGTAGGTCGGTCCCCGCCGCGGCGACATGCCAAGGTAGGGGTACCAAAAACCAACTCCGGCGTCGCCAGCCGGGAAAGGAGACCGACCATGACCCATGTTGGCATCGAGATCAGATGTCCGAGAAGGACTGGGCTCATCCGATGACCGGCCTTCCGACCCGGTTTGCCCTGTCGACGATCGAGCGCTGGTACTACCAGGCGAAGTCCGGCGAAGATCCGATCGCGGCCCTGCGGCGCCAGCCACGGTCGGACCGAGGCCGCTTCCTGGCGATCCGCGTGCCCCTGGCCGAGGCGCTGCGCGTCCAGCACGAGGAGCACCCGAGCTGGAGCATTCAGCTGCACCGGGACAATCTCGAGATCCTGGTCCTCCAGGACGACTCCCTGGCGCCGCTTCCCTCGTACTCGACCCTGCGGCGCTATATGAGCCGCCACGGTCTGAGGAAGACCCGTCGGCCCAAGAGCCGGCCGGGAGAAGCGCGGGCCAGTGCCCGCCGCGAGGCCCGGGAGGTCCGCAGCTACGAGACCGAGCACGTGCAGGGTCTCTGGCATCTGGACTTCCACCACTCCTCACGCAAGATCCTCTCGCCGGACGGCGAGTGGGTCCGCCCGATCCTCCTCGCGGTGCTCGACGACCGCTCGCGGCTGATCTGCCACGCTCAGTGGTTTCTCGACGAGACCGCCCGCAGCCTGGTCCACGGGCTGGTCCAGGCGATCCTGAAGCGCGGCCTGCCCCGAGCGCTGATGAGCGACAACGGCGGCGCCATGACGGCCCGCGAGACCACCCAGGGACTCGAGCGCCTCGGCATCCTCCACCAGACGACTCTGCCGTACAGCCCGCACCAGAACGGCAAACAGGAGGTCTTCTGGGCCCAGGTCGAGGGACGGCTGATCGCCATGCTCGAGGGTGAGCCCGACCTGTCGCTGACTCTACTCAACCAGGCGACCCTGGCCTGGATCGAGAGGGAGTATCAGCGCACCGAGCACTCCGCGACGAAGCAGACGCCGCTTTCTCGATGGCTGGCTGGTCCCACCGTCGGCCGGCCAGCTCCTTCGATCGACGAGCTGCGCCTCGCTTTCACGGACTGCCAGACGCGGTCCCAGCGCCGGAGCGACGGGACGATCAGCGTCGCGGGACGCCGCTTCGAGGTCCCCGACCGCTTCCGGCACATGGATCGCCTGACGATCCGCTTCGCCGAGTGGGATCTTCGCCAGGTCTGGATCGCCGATCCCCGGACCGGCGCCATGATCGACCGCTGTCTGCCTCTCGATCTGGTCCGCAATGCCGAGGGCTTCCGCAGGCCGCGGCAGAAGCCGGGGCCGCAGGTCGACTCCGAGGCCCCGCTCACCGGCATCGCGCCGCTTCTGCGCCACCTGATGGAAGAGTACGCCGCCACGGGCCTGCCCCCGGCCTACCTGCCAAAGGAGGAGATCTGATGGCGCGCCCCGACCTGCAGCAGCTCTACGGTTTGCGCTGGAATCCCTTCTCGCCCGACGTCCCGGTCGAGGCCCTCTGGAGATTTCCAGAACTCGACACCTTCTTCTGGCGCCTCGACCGACTCGTGCGACAGGGAGGCTTCGCTCTGATCACCGGCGACCCGGGAACCGGCAAGTCCGGGACCCTGCGCCAGCTTGCTCATCAGCTCGACGAGACTCCCGACATCCTCGTCGGCGCCTTGGCCCGTCCCCAGAGCACTCTGCCCGACTTCTACCGAGAACTCGGCCATCTCTTCGGCGCCCCGCTGGCTCCGCACAACCGCTGGGCTGGCTTCAAGAGCCTTCGAGAGACCTGGACCACGCAGGTCGAAGCCACCCGCTATCGGCCCGTGCTACTCATCGACGAGGCCCAGCAGATCCAGCCGAACGTCATCGCCGAGCGTCGAGTCGGTTCGGCTCGCTCGCCTTGGTTGAAATGGCTGGTTTGGTCGCTCGAGAAACCCGCACGCAGTCGCGGAGCGACAGTTGGACACAGCTTTCCTGCGGACAGTGACCTTGTGTAGGCTCTCCCTCGAATCTCGTTAGTAGTAGCCGCTGAGGGCTCCGTTCCAAGCGTTGAAGATCCGCGGCCTGGATGATCTCAAGCTCCTTCCGGCCCAGGCTTCGGCGGGAACTATGCCATCGAGGTGCTGGTGAGGTCGCACACCGTTGTACCAAGCTCGAAAGATATTGAGATCGGCTTGCGAGAGTGAACCGGTTTCTGTCGTCGATCGCCAAGGTGCAAGCCGTGCCTTGAAGGTACCGATGAGTCGCTCGATGCGACCGTTCTGCCACGGTGCAAAGGGAGCGGTCCGCTGGTGTCGTATTCCGAGAAGCAGGAGACTGAACCGGAAGAGCCTCGAGGTGAAGATCGGTTCGTTGTCGGTTCGAATGCGCTTGGGCTTACCGCAAACTTCGATCACATCGAGCAGCACCCGCAGGATGTCGATCGTTCTTCGAGTCTGGAGTTCTCGAAGGGCGAGACATGCGCGAGATCCATGATCGATGAGTCCCAGAACGGTCTGCTGTTTGCTGTCGGTAGGTACGAATGTCAGATCGAGAGCCCAGATGAGGTTTCTTGGGAGCCGCCGTGGCCGGCGGTTCTTGAGTTCTTGCCTCAGTCTGAGGATCTCCTCCCCGTGGTTTCTAATCGTTCTAGCGACGTAGGATTTGTCGACCGATTCTTGCTTCGAGCGATGGAGGTAGTTGAACGTGGCGGCGGTCTTTCGGCAGCCGTTGCCGGGCATGAGGGCCTTGAGCCGCAGGACCTCTCGAAGGAACCAGGTGGGTTTGGGTGTGGTCCGTCGGTGGCAGAGCCCTTCAGGAATCTCCTTTTCGGAGCCATGAGAGCGACGGTTTGTAGAGCGGATATTCGGGTGAGTGACTCGCCATAGCCAGCGAAGAAGGGATAGGAGGAGGCTGTGGAGAAAGGTCAAGAGGCTTCGCATAGGCGGCGAAGTCTAGGGGAGTTACCGGAGTGCTGTACCGAGTTCAGGGAAGTCCTCGATCAACTCGCTGCTTGACGCCGCCTCCGCGCGGCGGTCCTGGTAGGTGAGCGCGATGGGATCGGAGGCATCCTGCGGGCGCTCCGGAATCAGAGGAGCGGCTCCTTCATTAGTCGCTTTCTTCTCTCTGAGCCGGTCGCCGTAGAATGAAGCTACCGATGGCAGCTAATAGAAGAAGCACCTGGCGGCTCTTGGCGGCGCTCATGCTGCTGGTCACCGTGCCGGCCGCGGGATCGATCCCGGCCCTGCCGCCAGCTGCGCCGAAGGCAGACCTCGTCTCTGCCGATCTACTCGACGAAGTCGCCGGCCTCGAGCACCCCGAGATCCTCGTCTTGGTGGCCTTCGTCGTACCCGAAGAAACGGCCGCCGAAGGGTACCCCCACCCAAAAACTCGCGTCTGGGCTTCAAAGTTACATGGAGAGATGCAACCTCAGGTGGATCAGTGGTTTAAGGGCGAAATCGCGGTAGGTGTGCTAGTAGTCCGCTTCTACCATGCCGATGGCCTGGGGAGTGTCAGGGCGCTGACTGATGAGGCGGGGAGCGTCACGGATCGGTGGAGCTTTACGGCGTTTGGGGAGCTGCTCGAGCATGTCGGCGATGACGAGAACGCCTACCTCTTCGCTGGGGAGCCGTTGGATCCGAACTCGGGGTTTTACTACAACCGGGCCAGGTGGATGGATCCGGGGGTGGGTAGGTTTGTGTCGGTGGACCCGTGGATGGGCGATGCACTTGATCCAGAGAGCCTTCATCGCTATCTGTACGCCTCTTCCAGCCCGACAATGAACATCGATCCGACGGGAGCTTTCTCCAGCACAATAGATTTTGGTCTCGCCTCCGCCATCGACGTTTCGAACCGTACGATTGCGACCGTCAGCGCCATCGGGATTCTCGCTTTCATGACGATGACGCTGTTCGACGTGGCAAGCATTCAGTTGACCCAGGAAACGACCCTAGATCGTTGGTTGGGACAAGGCCATTGGAGCCCTGATCTTCAGAAGCTGAAGGATTCAGGAGAAATTGCGTCCGCGTACTTCATTGCGAAGCAGCTGTTGAGAGCCTTCAGAGAGCTTCAGAAGCAAGGGAGTTCCTGGCGGGACATGCATGAGATTGAAATCTGGCTTCCCTCAGGCCGATCGACGAAGAGCGTCACCGAGGTTTACTCGAATCGCATAGGTCGGAACACGATCCGTGTCATGAAGGGTGGAAAGTCAGGCAGAGTCTTTCAGCTGGACTACTCATTCGGTGGCGCGAGGTCAGGGCCAAACTACTTCGAGTTTCGGATGGACTATTGGGACGTGCGGGAACCTCCGCCTGGAGGTAGATTCAATCCTCATTGTCATGTGGGGTGGGAACCCTTCTTCGACTCATCGCGACACCGACGTTGCGACAATGTTCTTCGCGATGCACCAGGTCCACCGTCATGACTAAGGAGTGGACCGAGGAACAGCGAAGGAAGGTCGTGGCAGCCAATTCCATCGAGCTAGCGGTGAAGAGATACCTTCCGTCAGCTCTGGAGTCATCCGAAGTGGAGTGGCTGTTCAAGGATGACTGGCCAGGAAACGATGTGTCGATGGATCGCTATTTGCAGCTCTTTCAGGTCCTCGACGAACTAGGTCAAGAGCAAGGATGTAGGGGTACCTATTGGCGAACCCTGGAGCGAGCAGCAGCTACGCTTGGCTTCGAGGAATTCCAAGGGCTCTTCCGCCGACGTTTTGGCGACGCCCTAAAGGGTTTGGAAGGACATGACTGAAGGGCAGTGTCTTTCGCTTGCCGAGCTTGGCCACGCTTTGGTGGCTCGGGGGCACGACAATCTGAGGCCGTTCGGTGCCGTCCGCTTGCAGCGGCTGCGGTTCCCTCAACTCGTCGCCGTAGAATGAAGCTACCGATGGCAGCTAGTAATAGAAGCACCTGTCGGCTCTTGGCGGCGCTCATGCTGCTGATCACCGTGCCGGCTGCGGGATCGATCCCGGCTTTGCCGCCTCCTGCTCCGAAGGCAAACCTCGTTTCCGCCGATCTGCTCGACGATGTCGCCGGCCCCGAGCGCCCCGAGATCCTCGTCCTGGTGGGCTTCGTCGTACCCGAAGAAACGGTCGCCGAAGGGTACCCCCACCAAGAAACTCGCGTCTGGGGCTCAAAGTTACATGGAGAGATGCCCAAGTCGGTGCCAGGAATCTTCCGAGGACGACCGGCGAGTGTTGGTCTTGGAGAGCGATCTCCCCTCTCTGAGTATCCGCAAACCCCGAGACTCTCCACCAAATTGGGTGCCCACGACGGTAGGGACCACCCAATCGGGTTCGAGACGGCCGAAACCGCATTATTCGGGCGGTCTTCGACCCTCCGGGGTTGGTACTCGGTGGCGAAATGTAGATCTGCGTCGTGAAAGTTGTCTTACGCTAGGCCGAGTCTGAAGTCGGCCGGCGCCGGCACATAGGGCATCCTTGGAGGGAAGGTCCCTTCTGGGAACTTCACGTCCTTGGCGCATTCGGCGAGTCGCTCGACCGCGTGGTAGTAGGCGACGACGACGTCTTGCAAAGATCTCCAGAGGGCCCATCGCGCTTGTCTCGAGGCTGCCAGGATTCTTGGCGTGTCGAAGTGTACCTGGCACCGAGATCAGATCGAGATCCCGACGGTGCGAGGGGGATGATGGTGGCGTAGTCCTTCTGTTGGCAGGGT
>JAIOJS010000282.1 GCA_019911795.1 Thermoanaerobaculia bacterium
GGATTCTGTCGCCAGTTAACGCTAGTACGAGGGGCAGCGGAAGAGCTCGGGGTGCGGGGTGGTGAGCGCAACTACAACACCTTCAAGAACCGTGTCGCTCCCCGCCTCACCGCTGGGTTCTCCGGTGGCGGGAAGAACCCCTTGGCAGGGACCCACCCATTTCGCCTCCACCGAGCTTACCTAGCGGCTTTTCGACTCTCCGAGGCCACCGTCGGTCGCCTTCCGGAATGGGTTCTCGACACCGAGTTGGCCCTCAAAGGGGAGAGCGGGGAGCCGATGGCTGCGCTCACGGGGTTGCTAGGGCGATTCCGCTAGCGTTGGGCGGACGCCACGCGGCGTGCAACGGCCCACTCTGACTCCTGGCTACCTTCGGCGCTTGGCTATCTCTGACACTTGGGACAGTAGAAGGTACTCCTTCCACCCTGGACCCTGCGGCGGATCGTCTCGGAGCAGCCTGGACAGGGTTCTCCCGAGCGGCCGTAGACGGCGAGGTCGGGTTGGTTTCCTCCGCTGCGGCCGTAGCCGTCCACGAAGTCGCTGAACGTCGTGCCGCCCCGGTCGATAGCCTCGCTGAGAACTCGCTGGATGGCCCGGCCGAGACGATTCCAACGCGTCGTCGCGATCCGGTGGACTCCACGGCTGGGGTGGATCCCGGCGTGATAGAGCGCTTCGCTTGCATAGATATTGCCGACGCCCACCACAATGCCTGCATCCATGATGAAGCTCTTCACCGGACCACGACGACCGCGGGCACGGGCACGCAGGTAGTCTCCATCGAATTCCGCGGTGAGGGGCTCGAGACCAAGGTGGGCAAAGTGAGGGTCGGTCGAGAGGTCGTTGGATCGCAGGGCGAGGACCAGGCCGAAGCGCCGTGGGTCGACGAATCGCAATCTCTGTTCACCGACGGCCACACTCAGGTGCTCGTGCTTGGCCTTGGGGGTGTTTCTGTCGACGAGAGTGAGCTGTCCCGACATGCCGAGGTGGATGGCAAGAGTCTGCTCGCCCGAGAGGTCGATAAGGAGGTACTTAGCCCTTCGCCGTAGTGCGAGGATCCTTCGTTCTGCCAGGCTCTGGAGCCCCGTTGAGTCCACCGGCTCGCGGAGATCGCCACGATGGATAGTGACGTCGCCGAGGCTTCGGCCGACGAGTGGTTCGATCAGACTCCTACGTAGAGTCTCGACCTCGGGAAGTTCGGGCAACGTAGACCCTTAGTGTCCTGCAAGCGGCGGTAGATCGCCGAGGAGCTGTTGGAGTCTAGCCGTGACCATCTCGAGAGCGACGCGATTCTCTCCCCCTTCGGGGACGATGATATCGGCCCAGCGCTTAGAGGGTTCTACGAACTCCAGGTGCATCGGGCGGACAGTGCCCATGTACTGGTGGAGGACACTCTCCATGGTCCTTCCGCGCTCGGCGATATCGCGCTGGAGACGCCGGGCCAGCCTGACATCGGCATCGGTGTCGACAAAAATCTTGAAGTCGAGGAGCTCGCGAAGTTCCGGTTCCACGAGCAAGAGGATGCCTTCGACCAAGACAACGCGTCGCGGCTGAACCGCCTGGGTCTCGGTCCGACGTCGATGGATCACGAAATCGTAGATCGGGACCTCGACCGGCTCCCCTCGGCGCAGCTGGGCGATCTGCTCGACCAGGAGCGGAGTGTCGATCGCGTTGGGGTGATCGAAGTTGTGGTCGGCTTGTTGGTCCGAACTCTTCCAGTCGACGTCGCGGTAGTAGCTGTCCTGAGAGAGAAATGCGAGGCGATCGGGGCCGACCGCTTCCAGGATGCGTTCGGCGACGGTGGTCTTGCCCGAACCACTGCCACCGGCGACGCCGAGAACCACGGCACGATCGAAGGGAGGCGCTTTGCTCATTTCCCAGATCCTACTCCGCGATCCATCGGGTCGCGGGCTACTAGAGGGGCCATAGGTGGGGAATCAGTAGGGTGGAGATGATCCAGAAGACTAGTTTGAGAGGCAGCCCCAAGTGCACGTAGTCGAGAAAGCGGTAGCGTCCTGGGCCGTAGACCATGGCGTTGGTCTGATACCCCATCGGCGTTAGGAAGCTCGAAGAACCAGCGTAGGCCACCGCCATGAGGAGAGGTTTGGGGTCGACGCCGAGCTGATGCGCCATGGTCGTGGCGACCGGAACCATGAGGATGACGGCCGCGTTGTTGGTCACCAGTTCAGTCGTCAGCGCCGTCGCGATGTAGACGATGGAGATGATCCCGTAGGGTCCGAGGGAGTGACCTGCGTTGACCGTCCAGTTGGCGAGGTGCCCGGCGAGTCCAGAATTCTCCATCGCGGTACCCAGGGGGATCATCGAGGCGATGAGAAAGATGATGCTCCAGTCGACGGCTTTGTAGGCACGTTGTACCTTGAGGGCACCGGTTGCGAGGAGCAGAACCACGCCGAGGATCGAGGCTTCGAGGATAGAGAAGATGCCGAGCGTCGCGAGGCCCACGGCGATAGGAATGGCGAGAACCTGGAGCCACCAGCGCAGAGAGGACGGTCGTCGGACGGCGAGGTCGAGCTCTTCCAGCGGGATGAAGTCGTCCTGCTGGTACAGCGCCTCGACACGGCCTCTGGGGCCGAACACGAGAAGGGTATCCCAGGCCTTGAGGGGAATCGAGGTGATCTTCGAGCGGATCGTCTCGCCGGTGCGGTTGAGGGCAAGGACGAAGGCGCCGAAGCGGTTGCGGAAGTCGATATCGCGAATCGACCGCTGGGTGAGCTCGGAGTTCGGGCTCAACTGAAGTTCGGCGAGGATGTTGCGTTCGTCCGCCAGGTCTCCGGCGCCGAGTTTGGTATCGGTGAGCATGAGAAGGTTGAAGTGGTCGCGGAACTGGATCAAGTCCTCGGGAGTTCCTCGCACCAAGAGCACATCTTCGGCCCGAATCGTGGTGTTGCGGAGATCGACCGCGATCTTCTGCTTGCCACGGAGGATCTCGAGAACGTTGAGCATGAAACGGTCGCTCACCTGCTCGCTGACCACGGTACTGCCCACCAGCTTCGAGGTTGCCGGTACCTTCAGTTCGGTGAGGTAGCCCCCCAGGCGATAGCGGTGAGTGAGGGGACTGAGTGCGGCCCGGGGGGGGAGGATTCGGTGGCCGATCAGCAAGAGATAGAGGCCGCCGACCACGAGCAGGATGAACCCGAGGGGGAGAAAGTCGAACATCGAGAAGGGCTCGCTCCCGTGCGAGACGGCGAGGGCGCTGACCAATAGATTGGTCGAGGTTCCGACCAGAGTACAGGTTCCGCCGAGAATCGCCATGTAGGAGAGCGGAAGGAGGATCTTCGACGGGCTGAAGCGGTAGTGCTTGGCCAGTTGGAAAGTCACTGGAATGAGGATACTGACTGCCGCGGTGTTGTTGATGAAGGCGGAAACGCCGGCACAGAAGAGAAGGAGGAGGGCCCCGGCTCGGAGCGGTGACTTGCCTGCGAGTACCGAGAGCCGATGTCCAAAGCGACTGACGATTCCACTCCGGGTCAGACTTTCGGACAGGATCAGCATCATCATCACGGTGATGACGGCGGGGTTGGAAAAGCCAGCGATCGCCTCGGCCCCAGAGACTAGCCTGGTGACGACCAGGAGGCCCAGGCACACGAGCGCGGTCTGATCGATCGGCATCCATTCGAAGGCGAATGACAGCAGCGTGAGGAGGATGATCGCGACGAGGAGCAGTTCCATGCGTCAACCGAGCATAGCCCAGGAGTTCCCTCACCGTCTCCATGGGGAACGCGGCCAAGGCTCGTCGGGCGCTGGAGATGGCGTACAATTCGGCGAATGAGATACCTCCGAGGCTCGTCCGTGGTTCTGGTCTTGATGCTGGGTTCAATCCTCGTGAGCTGCCGGTCTAAGGAACCGGTGGTAGCGACGGTTTCGGTGTCGCCGACCTCGTTGGAGATCGGACACGGTCGTTACCAGCCCTTGCGCATCGAGTGGACTCCCAGTGAGACCCTCGAGAACGATGGCAAGGATCTTTGGGTTTTCGTTCATCTCATCGATGCCGACAAGACGGTACTCCGGACCTTTGACCATCGTCTGCCGAAGCCCTGGCGAGTGGGAGAGACCATTTCCTACTCACTTCCCATTGGCCAGTCGGCGCTGGCGCCATCTCTGGCGGCTGGAAGCTACGGACTGACGTTGGGTCTTTACAACGGGGGGCAGAAACGCTGGCCGTTGACGGTGGGGGGGGAGGTTCGCGGTCGTCACGAGTATGAGGTTGCAAGAGTTCGCATCCCCGATAGCACCGAGGCGACGCCGCGCTTTCTCTTCTCGGAGTCGTGGAAGGAAGTCGAGCCTGGGGACAACGTGCAGACGCTCGCTCGGCGTTGGATGGTCGATCCCGGATCGATCCAAGTCGAAGCACTACCGGAGAACGCGTCCAGCCTGCGATTGGTCCTGCGGGTCCCTCGAGTGGGGGGCCCCCTCCGCCTGGCTCTCGATGAGGGGGCCGAGGAGGTGACGATCCATCTGAAGACGGACTGCGATGCTTTCGAAGCAGTTCTCACCGGACCTGGCCTCCACGAGGTTGTCGTACCGGTCGACTGGGAGCGTTGCCGGCTCGACTTCGAGACCAATTTCCATATCGTCGAGTTGAACTCGCTTCAGCAGGTCGTGTTTGCCCTCGAACAGCTGTCCTGGAACTGAACGGCCTATCCTCGAACGAGCGGTGGTCGCGACTCACCGGTTCAGCGGTGCTTGAACCTGGGGCGTGATCGACCCCACGAGCCGCCTCGGGGACCAAAGACACTGCCCACAAGGCGCGAATCTCCGGTGGGTTGGGGAAGTCGGCCCTAAGCCCGACGAAGCCTCGGTGGCTCTGAGGTCTCTACGGCGAAGACGGCGGTGAGGTGCTCTGAGCCTTCCATGGCAGAGTGATCTCTCGTGCCTGGGG
>JAIOJS010000283.1 GCA_019911795.1 Thermoanaerobaculia bacterium
TCTCCGAGTCGACTGCGGTCGCCGAGACTCATCGAACTCGGTTCCTCATCGCTCGATGATTCCTAGTGCCCCGCCTAGCGAACGCAGGTGCAGTGGCAGCGTCCTCCTACTTTGCGAGTTGCTCCCAGTCGTCCTCAGCCGCATCGGTGGCGATGGCCAAGCCACCGTCCGAACCAGCGAACACCGGATCCTTGACCCGCGTCACCCGACCTCCTCCGAGCTGGTCGAGCGTTGCCTCCAAAGCCTCGGGGAGGCCCTCGATCAACGACGTGCACCCCGACAGGATCACATTGTTGCGGACCTTGCCCTGGAACTCTGGGTCGATCCGAGCGAGCAGATCGATCATCGTCTCGGAAACGGGCTCGATCAAACTCTCACAGGCAGCACGCATCTCTTTGGCGATGTCGATCTGGTTCGGCTTGCCCGCAATCGGGGCTTCGACCATCACCTTCGTTTTGGCATCGCCCACGAAGCTGTTGCCCTCCTTCCACTGACGGATCATGTGGATGGTGTACTGACAGTCGCTGTGCTTGGCACCCACCAGGCTCGACAGTTGCTCATCCACCGAGTCTCCGGCGGCGGCCAGGGTTCTCTGATCGTCTTCGGTCGGATAGCGACCCTGCATCACGCAGAAGTCGGTGGTTCCGGCCCCAAGGTCGACGATCATGGTGTGAAGCAGGGCGTCCACGCCGTAAGCCACGGCGAAGGGCTCGGAGACGATCATCAACCCATCGACCATGCCGGTGAGAAGGTTGCGGAGCTGCTGCTTGTTGACCCGCATAGCCTCGGCCGGCACCCCGACCACCGCCCGGACCTTGGTGTCCTTCGCTTCCTTGGGGTCGGCGCCGACCTGCTCGAGCAGGAACTGCAAGATCTCCTTGACCGCGGCCAGATCCTTGTCCGACCCCTCCTTGATCAAACCGTTCTCGAGGGGCCGATGGAAGTCGAGCATGGTCCGATTCTCGAGAGCCTCTTGCCCCACCAAGACGCGCGTCTTGAGCACCTTCTGGGCCACCATATCGACTGGCCAACCTACCAGGCTCTTGACGACGTGTCGCTTCCCATTCGAAGCCGTAATGGAACTCTGTGACGTCCCGAGATCAATGCCAACGTAGAGATATGGGTCCTTCTTGGCGGTCATCGGTCAACTCCCTCTGAATGTTCTGGCTATGCAGTCTCGAAATCTTCGTTGTGCTGGTCCGCGACGGCCGTCTGGACTCTGCGAATCGTGCCAACCATCTTAGATCAATCGTAGTCTATCTAACGGAGCCGCCATTCTAACCCGAGTCCCGGTTGGATGCCCGCTGGAGTAACCCAGCTGGTCATCAGGGCCAGAGAGTCGAAGCGACGGCGATGCCTACCTCTAGGGTCTCATCAGGCCTCCGATGTATCGCACCAGGCCGCGGTGCAGTGAACTAGCGATCCGTTGGCGGTAGTCTTCGTTCTCGAGCAACTCGACGTCACTGGCATTGGACAGGGCCGAGACCTCGGCGAGGACGGCCGGCATCTCGGTCGTCACCAGGACGAGAAACGGAGCCGCCTTGGCGCCCCGATCCCTCACGTCCGATCCCTCCAAGGCGACCTCCTGGAAAAGAGATTTCTGCAGCGCCATGGCCAGCCGCCTCGATTGTTCGTGACGCAAGTCGAGGTAGATACCATCAAGGAGACTCCTCATATCGGCCAAAGAGTACCCAGATTCCAGATTCTCTCGGCGCGTCAGCTCCACCAGGTGAGGATCCTCCGTAGGACCGAGGTAGAAGGTCTCGACGCCTCTCTGCGTCACCGGCTCCAGCCAGTTCAGGTGGATCGAGAGGAAGAGATCAGCCTCGGCCTCGTTGGCCAGTCGCGCCCGGTCCTTCAGCACGACGAATTCGTCGCTCTCTCTCGTCATCAGGACCTCGAAGGCTTCGCCTTCGCTGAGAAGCGCCTTGAGACGCTGAGCGATGTCCAGGGTTAGCTCCTTCTCGACCAGTCCGGCCGTGGTCGAGGAGCCTCCATCCCGTCCCCCGTGTCCGGGGTCGAGGACGATCTTTCTCACCGCCACCGGAAAGACCGAACCGGGAATCGAGCTGTGTGAGGACCACCGGATGGCGGCCGGATCGACGGGTTCCAGGATCGCCGATCCCGGGTCCGCTGACGCGACGACTACGGGCAAGTCTGATTCTGTCCCGGCCAGGCCCAGAGCCCGTGGAATCCAGTAGGCCCCCAGGGCCAGGATCCCTGCCGTCGCGGCCAGCCACAGCGCACGCGATGTGATCCGTCGCGGACGGTGGACTCGCGAACGGCGTCCTTCGATGGTCCGGACGTTGTCCTCCACCGCTTGTCTCAGGAGGTTACGCTTGACGCCGCGACTGCTCTTGCCACTCGAGCTGGTCATGCCGCTCGAGCCCCTCTTGACTGTGCTAGCGGCAGAGCAGGCGATCTCGACCAGATCGCCAGCTCCCGCGATCGGTCGGCTCGTTCAGCTCGGTCGGCTTGGTCGGCTTCGAAGGTGATCCCGCTTGGCATGTTCCCTCTGGACGCTGCGAGGGCCGGGTGCCTGATGATGAGGAGTCGTCCCCGCCCGAGTGTCCGAATTCGGGGATGGTAGCACGCCACCCGAGGCTCCTCGCGGACTGGGTGTTCCCCCATTTGCCGCGGGGCCACGACCAGGCGGCAGAGCGAATCGACCCGACGCTATCAACCAAACGCTATAGTCACTGCCCATGGTGGCCAATCACCCGACTCCTCCCCGACCACGCCGTCTCTGGTGGCTCCTCGCCGTCGGCCTGAGCCTGGTGACCACCTGGTACGCGTGGACGTTTTTTTCGTCCGCGTACCCTATCGCCTCCCTCGATTCGACCATGGATCGGGCCGAGGCTCTCTCGGCGGCTAGGAGCCTGGCGGACCAACACGGTTGGCTCCCCGCTGAGGCCCGTAGCGCCGCCAGTTTCGGCCTCGACAGCGGACTTCAACACTACGTAGAGCTCGAGGCCGGAGGAGCCTCGGCTTTTATCGACATCCTCTCCCAAGGGCGCTACTCGCCCTTCACCTGGAGTGTGAGGCTGTTTCGCGAGGGAGATCTCCGCGAGACGCGAGTCTTCTTCACCCCAACGGGGCGCCTCTGGGGCTTCGTCGAGATCCTCCCCGAGGACCTTCCCGGAGCGGCGCTAGAGGCCAGCGAAGCCCGAGGACTGGCCGAGGAAGCCGCCCGCCAATGGGGCTATCCAGTAGATACCTTGGAGCCGATCGAGACGGCACAGCAGACCCTCTCCAATGGCCGCGTCGACCACACCTTCATCTACCGCTATCCGCAACCGATCGCAGGCGATGCGGAACAGCGACAAAGCGTCGTGGTGTCGGGTGACCGGGTCACCGAGATCGGTCACTTCATTCGGATTCCCGAAGCTTTCCAGCGACGCTACCAGGAGATGCGGTCAGCCAACGAGGCTATCGCCAATGCCTCCGGCGTCGCGACGTTTCTCCTCCTCATCGTCGGCGGGTGCGGTCTCGGCCTCCTCTTCCTGCAACGCGCGGGCGCCCTGCGCTGGAAACCGGCCCTCCTCGGTGGCGTCCTGCTGGCTACCCTCCAGACCCTCGACCTGTGGAATCAATGGCCCCTGATCTGGATGAGCTACGACACCGCCTTGTCACGGTCGAGCTACATCCTCCGCCAATTGACCGGCGACCTCTCCACTTGGTTCACCCTAGCCCTCTCTCTGACTCTCCTTTTTGCCGCCGCCGAGGGTCTCACCCGACTCGCGTTTCCTCTTCAACCCCAGATCTTCAAACTGGCATCCCGACCGGCCGCGGCTAGCCGCCAGGTCTTCAATGGCGTGGTGCTCGGATATCTCGCTGTTCCCCTGTTCATGGCCTACGAAGTTGCCCTCTACTTCGTGGCACAGGGATCCTTCGGTTGGTGGACCCCGACCACGACCCTCTTCGATCCGGACGTGATCGCGACGTACCTCCCCTGGTTCTCTCCCCTCGCCGCTTCCCTGCAGGCCGGCATTCTCGAGGAGTGTCTCTTCCGCGCCGTGCCCCTCGCGAGTGCCATCCTCATCGGGCGACGCTTCGGAAGGCCTCGGGCCTGGTTGACCTTCGCAATGCTCTCCCAGGCCGTGATCTTCGCGGCGGGACACGCCAACTACGCCACCCAACCCTCCTACGCACGACTGGTCGAGCTCCTGCTCCCGGCCCTGTTCTTCGGGGTCCTCTATCTGACCCTGGGACTTCTCCCGGCCATCCTGATGCACTTTGCCTACGACGTGGTCTGGTTCTCCCTCCCCCTCTTCACCGGCGACTCGGTGAGCCTCGCCGACCGGCTCCTGGTGGTCTCGATCACTCTGCTCCCCCTGCTCTGGGTCCTGTTCGCGAGAATCCGTCAGGGGAATACCTCCGACCTCTCACCCGACCTCCTGAACGCGGCGGACTCGAGACCCAGCGAGGTTGCGCAACCTACGATGCCGAGAATCGAAGCTGACCCAGCTGCTTCTTGGTCTCCCAACCTCAGCACGAGGTCCTGGGTCATCATCGGTCTGCTCGGAGGACTGGTCGCGGTCCTCGTCGGCGATACGAAGACCGACGCGCCGCCCCTTCCCGTCACCCGGGCCCAGGCGATCGAGAGCGCCGAAGCGATCCTCGCCCAACGGGGAGTGACTCTCGGCGAGGATTGGCAGCGCCTCGCCATCGTCGACGGCGAGCCGGGTGTCGCCGATGATTTTGTATGGAACACGGATCGCGATCAGTACCAGGCTTATCTAGGCAAGTGGCTGCGGCCCCCGGTGTGGCGGGTGCGTTTCGCCCGATTCGAGGGTGCGCTGGCAGAGAGGGCCGAGGAGTGGGGTTTCAACGTGGATCCTCAGGGCGAGGTGATTCGCACCTTCCACGGTCTGCCCGAGGACAAGGAGGGCCCTGAACTGGGCGAGGACGAAGCCCGACAGATCGTCCGATCCACCTTGGCCTCCGCTTTCGGAATCTCCCCGGACGAGATCTCCGAAGAGTCCGTTCAACCCATCCAACGTCCGCACCGGCGCGACTGGACCTTCACCCAGCGGCCCGAACCGCGTATCGACCTCGGGGGAGCGGAGCCCCGGATCATCGTCTCGCTGGCCGGATCCGAAGTCTCTGACGCCTCCCGGTTTCTCCACCTTCCGGAGGACTGGCTCCGTGCCCGTCGTGATCGCCGTGCGCTGCTCCAAGCGGTCGACCAAGTGGCGACTCTCTTCCTCACTCTTGCCGTGCTCGCTAGTCTGGCGGCCGCTGCGCGCTCGTGGCGCCAGGTTCCCATGCCCCGGCGGGCATTCCTCACCGCCTGGATGGGACTCACCGTCGTCGAGGTCCTGGCGCAGTGGACCTCTTGGCCGACGACCCGTTTCTACTTCTCGACCACAGAGCCCGTGAGGCTTCAGGCGCTGCAATCAGCGGGCATCGGCCTGTTGTTGGCGGTCATGATCGCCTCAGCGGTGGCCCTCCTCGCCATCACCCTTCACGGCGGGAGGCCCCGCCATCCGGTCGCGGGAACTCGACTCATCATCGCAGGGGTCGCCTTGGGCGTCACGTGGACCGGGATCCTCGCGGCGGTTCGAGCTCTCGGACTTTCTATCCACTCCGGTCCAGGGTGGGGAGACTACTCCGCTCTCTCCGAGTCATGGCCTATGCTGGCCACGGCCAACGATGCGGTCCGTCGCTTCGCCGTCGTCGGAGCCATCGTCTGCCTTCTCCTCGCGGCCTTGGATCATTGGACCGAGGGCTTCAGCCAACGGCGAACTCTTGCCCTCGGGTTGCTGTGGATGACGATGGTAGCGCTCGTGTCGACCCTGTCACCGGACAGTCTGGGACAGTGGGTACTGCTCGGTTCCCTGCTGGCCGTCGTGGTGATCTGCAGCTACCTCTTCCTCTTGCGGAGGGAACCTGCCGCAGCTCCGGTCGCGGTTGGCGTCCTCCTGGTCGCCTCGACCCTGGGTGCAGCGGCGTCTGATCTCTACCCGGGCGCTCGTTCGGGATCGATCCTCGGCGCCCTCGCCATCCTCGTCGTGGCCTGGTTCTGGAGTCGGAGTCTCAACGCTCACGCCGTCGAGGCTAGTGTCCCGATTGGTTGATCCCGTGTGCATTGGGCGAGGTCGTTTTTGTTCCTGGCCAGGCGCGAACGACGAGTAGTTCTGGGGGGATTGCGAGGAGGAGCAACGCCGCCAGGGCGAAAACGGGCCGTCCAAATTCGACGGGATTGACCCAACGGGACACTAGAACAGACGCAGCTGAAGATCCTCACCTTCCGCTTGCAGATTCGACGCCGTAAGGCCGAGGAGACGAACCGGTCGCTTCCCAGCTTCGGTACGAGGCAACAAGAGGGCGGCGATCGCCAGGATCGACGCCACCTCGCGAGTCGCGAGGGGAGTGGAATGGGAACGCGTGACCGTCTCGAAGTCGTCGTAGCGCACCTTCAGTGTATAGGTCCGCGCCTCCAACTCTCGCTTTTCTAGAGACCGCGAGATCGAGGTGCAGAGCCGCTGCACCTCCTCCTGAATGCGTTCCATCGAGACCAGATCCTGACCGTAGGTGTTCTCACTGCCTAGGCTCTTGCGCACCCGGTCCGTACGCACCGGCCGCTCGTCGACACCCCGGGCAAATCGGAAGAGAACCTCTCCGTAGCGTCCAAAGCGCCGCGCCAACGCCTCCAAAGGAGCGTCCCGCAACTGTCGAACCGTGGTGATGCCTAGTCCGGTCAGGGCCTTCTCGGTGGCAGGGCCTACCCCGTGGAGTTTACGAACTCCGAGATCCGCGAGAAAGTCCAGCACCCGGGCGGGTTTGACCACGGTGAGGCCGTCCGGCTTGTCGAAGTCGGAAGCGATCTTGGCCACGAGCCGATTCGGTCCAACCCCAACGCTGACCGTCAGGTCCCGTTCGGCACGCACCCGGCGACGGATCTCCTTGGCGACCGCTGTCGCGCTTCCCCAGGGGTCGAGATGGTCGGTGACGTCGAGGTACGCCTCATCGAGGGAGGCCGGCTGCACCAGGGGAGTGTGCTCGCGGAAGATCGCAAAGATCGCCTGCGATTCGTCTCGATAGCGCTGGAAGTCGGGGGCGAGAAACACCGCTTGAGGGCAGAGACGGTAGGCCTGAGCGCTGGGAATGGCCGAGAACACGCCGAACTTGCGGGCCTCATAGTTGGCCGCCGC
>JAIOJS010000284.1 GCA_019911795.1 Thermoanaerobaculia bacterium
GACCGGCGGCGCCGGCTTCATCGGCTCCCACTTGACCGACGCCCTTCTCGACCTCGGATGGAGAGTACGGGTTCTCGATGACCTGTCCGCCGGGAAGCGCGTCAACCTGCCGCTGGATCGTAGCGAACTCGAGTTCGTCGAAGGTGACATTCGAAATCTCGAGACTTGCCACCTGGCCTGCCGGGGGGTTCGCTGGGTGTTCCATCAAGCTGCTCTGGGGTCGGTTCCTCGTAGCCTGAAACTGCCCGCTGCTAGCCTGGCGGTGAACGTCGGGGGTACCGCCAACGTCTTCACTGCGGCTCGGGATGGTGAGGTCGAGAGGGTTGTTTTTGCCTCGTCCTCCAGCGTCTATGGGGATAGTCAGGAACTCCCCAAGCGGGAAGGTCGTGAGGGACGCCCTCTGTCGCCCTACGCGCTCTCCAAGTGGATGGACGAGGAGCTTGCCGATCTCTACGGTCGAGCCTATGGAATGGAGATCATCGGACTCCGTTATTTCAACGTTTACGGACCGCGTCAGGATCCCCAGGGTGCCTACGCCGCAGTGATTCCCCGCTTCGTGGCGGCTTTTCTGGGTGGAGAGCGACCGAGAATTCACGGCGACGGCGAGCAGAGCCGTGACTTCACCTTCGTGGCTGATGCGGTGGCGGCGAATCTCCGGGCCGCTGGAGCGCCTAAGGAGGCGTGTGGGCGGGCCTATAATGTAGCGTGTGGGCGGAGAACGACGGTCAATCAACTCGCCGAGACTCTACGATCTCTCCTCGGAGTAGATCTCGAGCCACTCCACGGTCCGCTACGAGCTGGCGACGTCGCCCATTCGCTCGCCGACCTGTCGGATGTGGGTGAGGCCTTGGGCTACGCGCCGAGCGTCACGTTGAGGGAGGGACTCGAGCGGAGCCTGGGGTACTACCGGGAGCTGCTCTCCGCCTAGTGGACTGTAACCCCCAAACGATTAGCGCCTGGCCGGTCATCAGGGCCGAGCTCGGCGTTGTCCCTCCTCGACATAGGCCCCGCTATGCCTGCGTCGGGGCGCCTTGATCTCGCCCCTGATGACACGCCCAACCACTAACCGTTCGAGGGTTACAGTCCACTAGAGATTGAGCGTTCTCTCGATAGAGGTCGAGCTCTTCACTTGTCGATCAGAGCCACGACGTCGCGTAGGCCGACGAAAACTGCTTGCCGACTGAAGTCGCGCTCGAGGCGCTCGCGCCCTTTGGAGGCTAGCTCACGACGGGTCGACGGTGAGTCGAGCAGTTCCAAGATTTCCCGCGACCACTCCGCCGGCGTCTCGGCCACTCGGAGGGGGCCGCCATCGGCAGCGGCCACCCCGGCTGCGGCCCATGGAGAAGCGACCACGGGAACCCCCACTGCCCAAGCGTCGAGGATCTTCAACGGCATTCCTGCCCCGCAACGCAGAGGTGCGATCGCCAGCGTGCAGGGAGCGAGCACGTCGAGGAGATTCTCCGGTCGGGCGATCAATTCTCCTCCCGCTCGTCGCAACTGGCGACGGAGCGAGCGGGGTGGTCGATCGCCGGCGACCAGGAGTCGGAGGTCGGGCCGTTCCTGTCGGAGTCTCGGCCAAACCTCCTCGATCCACCAGTTCAGACCATCTCGATTGACGAAGTAGCCCAGGTTGCCTGTGAAAGCGATGGTCGCTGTTTCTCGACTCCCAGAAGGGTGGGTCATCGAGACCTTCGACGGGGTCTTGGCTGCCACCGGTACCACGCTGATTCGATCACGGAACTCTGGATGGCAGTCAGCGAGGTACTCAGCGTCGCGGTCGCTGACCACCAGGGTTCGACGGGAACGGGAAATCAGCGTCTCTTCGGCACGAGCGAGAAGACGCGCCTCGAGTTCGAGGAGAGGCCGAAAGAGGGGATGGTCGACTTCAGCACGGCGTTGAAAATTCAAGGAGAGCGCGTCGACGAGATCGGCGATCCAGGGAAGGTCACCGAGGTCGTCGGCGTGTAGGGCGAGCCGAGCCAGGAGGAGGACCGCGACGTCGTGTTGGGGGACGAGGCGCCCGAGGGCGCGCCGTAGTTCGGGATAGTGGTACATACCGCATTGGGCGGGCAGGCCGGAGGCAAGCGCGAAGAGGGCTCGGACTAACCTGATCGGGCCGGGAGATGGTCGAAAAGTGAGGTGTCGAACGTCCGGCCAATCGGCGTAGTCTGGAGCAACGGAACTCCGTGGAGTCAGGACCGTGACGTCGTAGTCCTTCCGCAGTGCCTCGACCCACTGGCGGGTGCGCAGTGGGTCGCCGCGCCAGGGCGGCCAAGGTGGTCGACCCGAGACGATGAGGACACGTCCTCGAGTCATCGCTTCGAGGGGGCTGGACCCGAGACGTCCGGAGAGATCCTTCGGTACCCTCCCAGGCGGACTGTCCCCGGCTTTACCTGTGCTCGGGTCGGGGCGGTGACGACGAGGCGATGAAGGCCCGGAGTCAGGGAAACCTCGAGGGGCAGCGTTCCTTGGTCTCCGACCAACCAGCATCCCTGGCTCCGACCGTCCCACTGGATCTCGATCGGGGCTCGTTCGGGACGGAGTTCATCGAGGTGGATTTCGATCTTCCTTGGGGTGGGTTCGGCATCGTCGTCCATCACAGGATCGTCGACGATCAGCGACAGCTCGGCGCCGTGCCAGACCCAGTCGGTGGAAGACCACGATGGTTGCGACCAAGACTGCAGATTCTGGGTACCCTTCATTTCTGGGACTCCAGTGAAGCCTAGGGCGCGACGGAGTCGGCGGTAGACGGGACCCTGCCGATGGTTTCGATGCACCTTGTCGAGGGCGTTCACCGCGTCCTTGTGGCGACCGAGGGCGACGAGGAAGTGGGTCTTGGCGAGGTAGTAGAGGCCCCACTCTTCGCTCCAGCTTTCGTCGGACCGGAGCTCGAGGTTCGTCGCGCGCTCGAGGTCCCCGGCGGCGAGTTCGGCGACGGCAACGCTCGCAGGCTCGAGGAAAGCGGAGAAGCTGGCGAGCCTCTGGTACGTGGCAGTGGGAAGCGATGGCCGATCGAGAATCCATAGGGGCAGGGCCCAATCCAACCACGCTTGAAATGAAGAGCCGAGCCGATCGCCGATTGGTCCAGGTGGCATGTTGGCAAGGGCCTGGGAGAAGAGTGCGGCTTGATCCAAGCTGGGAGTCGCGGTGGATAGAACCTGCAGGTAGAGGCGGCGAGCTCCGGCAACGTCGCCACCGATACGTCGGGCATCGGCCTCGGCGAGAGCTTCGTTCAGCTCGACACCGACTCGGTCTCTCCACCCTTCTCGACCCTGGCAATAGGCCTCCCAGCGACCCTGGCGAACCAGTTCGCTGTTGACCTGAGCCCAGGCGTTGGACGAGTCGGGGAGGGAGGAGAACAGTTGCTCCGGAGAGGCAATCGCCATCCACCCGGGGAGGAGGAGCAGCAACGATCCGGCATCTTCGAGGGAGCGTTGCAGTAGCAGCTGGGTCTCCTTGCGCTCCTCATCCGACAGCGTGTGCCAGCGGGAGAGACTGGAGGCGACTAGGAATCGAACCGGCTCGACAGCGGTGGGGGACAACTCGCGAGCTCGTTGCAGTGGCTGTTCCCAGCTCGAGGCGGCCCGCCCCTCGTCGAGGCCGTTGATGAGTTGCTCGAGCAGAGCGACGCCGCCGATCACGGTGGGGACTTCCCAGGAGGAGGGTTCGTCGTTTCCGACGGAGCGCGCGAGGGATGCGGCCAAGCTGAGACGCCCTTCGATCCGCCCGGCCTCTAGCAGCGCTTGATCCGGGGCGAGGTCGGAGAGGCGGGCAACATCGAGACTGTCAGCGAGGAGGGCTCGAGCGAGTCCGAGCCGAGCACGCCGAGGATCGCTCGCGCGCTGAGCGGTGGCAAAGGCTTTCGGATGACGAGCCGCGATACCGGACTCGGTCCAATGGTGGGTGACCTCGGCGAGGCTACTCCGTCGCTCCAGAAAACGGACGATGGCCGTGACCGCGAGCAAAGCCACCATGGCGCCAATCGCCACACGGACGATGCGGATGGACCTCGGGCTGTGGGTCTGCCCATTCGTCATGGCCAGTGGCTCATGCCTCTAGTTCCCTGTCTCATGTCCCTAGTGTAGTGTTCGGCGAAGTGAGGATGCTATCTGCTCGTCGTGGAGTCGTCTTGTGGACGCTCGTTGTTTGGGGGCTCCTGCTGGTGCCAGGCTCCGCCGTCGACGGTCTGGGGAGCTTTGACTTTCTACCGCCTTGGCTGGCGAATTCTTCCGACAAATTCGTCCATTTCTTGCTAATAGTGCCGCTCGGGTTCCTGTTGTGGTGCGGCTGGCGGGTCTGGGGTTGGGTGATCGGATTCTTGGTGACGTTCGCTGTGGCTAGTGAGGTCTCGCAGATCTGGGTGCCGCTGCGTTCGGCTGAGGCTTCCGACGTGGTCGCTGATCTGTTGGGTGGTCTACTTGGGGCTCTGATCGCCCGTCGATCTCTGGTATCTTTCGGGGACTTTGACGAAGAGGAAGCAGAAGTCGACCACCAAGTCTCGGTCCGCTAAGGGAGGCAGTCCGAGGAGGGACTCCCCTAAGGGGCGGGAGGGTTCGCGAGGCTGGCTGACCGCGGCTTACGCCTCGGTGGCACTGCTGGTCCTGACCGTGCCTCTTCTCGTCGTTCCGCAACGAGTGGATGCCTTCGCCTTGCCCAAACTCATGCTCGCCGAGAGCTTGGGTCTGCTCTCCTTGGTCTTCCTCGCGCTCGGCTACCTCACCGGAGGTTGGTCGATCGACCGGACCCAGCTTCGACGACTTCTTCTACTGACCTTGCCGATTGGGATCTGGGTAGCGGTCGGTGTCTTGGGGTCGTCCCATCCGCACCAGGCGAGGAACGCCGGACTAGACTTCGCTATCGGTCTGGCTTGTCTCTGGGGCTGGTGTCTGGCCTTCGACGGTTCTAGGTTGCGACGACTCCTCGATCTCACCCTCTGGCCAGGACTGGTCGTGGCCGTACTCGGGGCTCTTCAGTTTCACCACCTCTATCAACCCTTCCAGTTTTCCGCCGGTGGCGATACGGCTCGCCTTCAGGTCACCTCACTGGCTGGGTCTGCGAGCGACCTGGCCAGCTATCTCGCCTTTGTCTGCATTCTCTTCCAACTGCGTTGCGCGGAGAGGTTTCAGACCGAGGGTGGACGAACTGCCTGGGGGTGGGCCTTGGGCGCCCTGATCTGTTTCTACACCCTGGCTCTGACTCAGACGCTGACGGCTCTGGCCGCGGTAGTGGTCGGCTCGCTGGTGGTCTGGGGTCGGGTACTCCCCGCTCGACGCCGCTGGCAGGTCCTCGTCGGTACGGTCGCGGGGCTCGTTCTTACCGTGACTCTGGTCACTCCCCTCCGCGAGCGCATCGTGTCCAAGGTGTTGCGCTCGGAGCGGGGTGGGTTCAACGTGATCCTCACCGGACGGCTCGATGCCTGGCGCGTCGCCACCCGAGTTCTCCTCGACCATCCGCTGGGAACCGGGCATGGCACCTTTCGAGCGGAATACGTCCCGACCAAGCTGGCGCTCCTCAAGGAGGGAGAGGTGTTCTATCGAGGGCATCTTTATCCGACCTTCAGTCAGGTCCACAATGAGGTGCTGCAAGTGGGCGCGGAGTGGGGGTGGCCCGGACTTCTGCTGCTGACTTGGGCTCTCCTCGGCCTGACTCGGCGCCTCACGCGGCGTCAGATCGCGGCTGACGACGAGGGGGTGATCTGGGCACTCGGGAGCTGCATCGTGTTGCTGTCACTCGCTCACTTCCCTTGGCACCTCGCCTTGACGTCCTATCCGATCCTCCTGCTTACCGCGTTGATTCTGCGCTCGGAGGCTGCTTCGTGCGACGAGTGATCGGAAGTCTGCTGCTGTTGATGACTCTGGCTGGCTTGGTCCTGCAGCTTCGGAGGGCCGATCGGCGGTTGGAGTCTGGCCAGTTGGTGTGGGGGGTACGGCAGCGGGGTCAGGCGGTTCTGGCCGGGCAGGCTCCCGGCAAGGTCCTGGTCGGTGCGATTCCGATGATTCTTCGGGCTCGCGAACTCGATCGCGGAAGCATCGAGGCCGTCACCGCGGCGGGAGACCTGTTCCTGATCTTGGGGCGCGACGAGAGTGCGGAGCGGATCTACCTCGAGGGGCAGGAACTGGAACCCCGTCCCGAGACCTACCTCAACCTTGGCATGATCGCACTGCGTCGTGGTGACCGCACTGCGGCCAAAGAGCTCTTCGCGACCGCGAGTGCGCTGGATCGGCAGCTACGCAAGCCAGCGCGGGAGGCGTGGGACAAGGACTGAGGGCCGTCGAGACGTCGGACAGGCCTCTCTCTTTCGAAAACGAAGCGCTCACCATCGATGGACTCTCGACAGGACGACGGACACCGGCCCTGCCGACCGGGACGCCGCCGACTGGATGCTGCCGACTGGATGCTGCCGATCAAACGCCGCGAGAAGTGAGGACCGTGCGCACCGTCCTCACTAGGATCGAGAGATCGAGCCAGAGGCTACTGTTGGCGTGGTAGGCCATGTCGTAGCGTAGCTTGTTGTCCGCGGTCGAGTCGTACTCACCGTTGACCTGGGCCAAGCCAGTCAGGCCCGGGAGCATCGAGAAGCGCTCAGCGTAGCCCGGGATCCTATCGAGAAACTCCTCGACGAACCCGGGACGCTCAGGGCGCGGACCGACCAAACTCATGCTTCCCCCCAGGACATTCAGGAGCTGTGGGAGTTCGTCCAGTCGGGTCCTTCGCATCCAGCCGCCGAAGGGGATCAGTCGAGGATCGTTGGCGGTGGCGAGGACCTCTCCGCGGCCCGCCTCGGCGTCGGGCACCATGGTACGGAACTTGAGTAGGGTGAAAGGCCTCCGGTCGCGTCCGATGCGCACCTGACGGTAGAGCACCGGTCCCTTCGAGAGGAGCGGAATCAACACCGCACAGAGGAGCATGGCGGGGAGGGCGAAGAGGAGCAGGAGACCGCCGACCAACAGGTCGAGCAGGCGCTTCGCCGGACGCTGCAGGGTGCCATCTCGGCTGCTGATCACTTCGATGAGAGGAATGTCGCTGACCCAGCGATAGCGCATTCGTCCAATGAGACTCTCGAAGGGTCCTGGTAGGAGGAGCACGTTGATGTCGCGTCGACGCCCCGCCAACTTCGCCAGGACCTGGTTGGGCCAGCTGGAAGGCGACGCAACGAGGATCAGGTCATCGAAGAGATCCTCCCGCACGAGTCGCGGAAGGTCATCGATAGAGCCCAGGTGGGGGACTGAGCTGGGAACGGATGACTTTGAAACGGAGGAACTCAGAGCCCCAGGCTCGGCGGGGATCGATAGGGTGCCGACGACATCGAGACCGTGCCAGTGGTGAGTGGCGATCTTCGCTTCGAGGTCACGGGCCGCGGCACCGCCGCCGACCAGGGCCACCCGGCGTCGGCGCGGCTTGACGATCCGCTGGTCGAGGAACCTCCAGAGGGTGAGCAATAGCCAGTCGAGGGCCATGAAGAGCAGGATGGTCGTTCGGGGGAACAGATGGTTAGCGATAAACAGGTACCCGATGAGAAGGAGGCTGTGCAGCACGACCACCGCGACCAATCGGGTGGCGATCTGCAGGCGCGGTCGCGGTTCGGGCCCGTCGTAAAAGCCGAAGAAGTAGAGCAGCAACAACTGCAGCACCACCACGAAGAGGAGTCCTTCGTGGGCGAGTTCCAAGCGGTCCCCTGGGAGCAGGAAACGGGTGAAGGGAAGCGGTACGTGGATACGCAGGAACGAAGCGCCGTACCAAGCGCCGACGGCAGCCAACACGTCTCCCAGGTAGCGCCGAAAGCGCCATGCGGAGTACCCTCCCGCAGTGCGGTACATTCGGCGGATTCTAGCACTCCGACTCGGTTGAGGCAGCGCTTGTTCGACGACCCACGGCATCGCGGTAGGTGGTCATGGCTCCCTTCGCGGGCGTCGAATCGGTCTCCCCAACCGGGAACTTCTCTTCGGGGGCGATGACTTTGATAGGGTCTGGCCTCAGCGGAGCCGTTGAGGCTGCCCTGTTCTTACGATTCCAAAGAACGAGGATCACTCGCCCCCTAGATTCATCGAGGCGTGAGGTTTTCACAGCGTTGAAGGTCATTAATCCATGAAGGTCATCGAGCACCTAGACCGGGCCACCCGGCCCCTGATCAGTTTCGAGTTGATTCCGCCGTTGCGGGGAGGAGATATCAGGAGTCTCCTTGGTCTGATCGAGGACCTCGTCGCCTTCGAACCCCCCTTCATCGACATCACCTCCCATGCCGCCCAGGTGGTCTACGAGGAGACCTCGGAGGGCCTCCAGCGTCGAGTCAAGCGCAAGCGGCCCGGCACGCTCGGTGTTTGTGCATTGATCCAGAACAAGTACGACATCGACGCTGTACCGCACGTGCTGTGTACCGGGTTCACCCGCGAGGAGACCGAGGACTTTCTCATCGAGCTGCGCTATCTGGGGATCGACAACATTCTCGCCATTCGTGGCGACGAGAGCACCTACGAGAAGCCGCTCAAGTTCGGTCGCAGTGCCAATCGGTTCGCCAGCGAATTGGTGGCGCAGGTCCACGGCATGAACGAGGGGCGCTACATGGAGCAAGATCTCCTCGACGCCGAGCCCTCGAACTTCTGTATCGGGGTTTCGGGTTACCCGGAGAAGCACTTCGAGGCTCCGAATATCCAGACCGAT
Source organism: Thermoanaerobaculia bacterium (assembly GCA_019911795.1). Classification (GTDB taxonomy): domain Bacteria; phylum Acidobacteriota; class Thermoanaerobaculia; order Multivoradales; family JAIOJS01; genus JAIOJS01. Next base: position 8,659 of record JAIOJS010000284.1, read on the forward strand.
ATCCGACATACCGTCGAGAAGGTTCAAGCCGGAGGCGAGTACATCGTCACGCAGATGTTCTTCGACAACCGCCACTACTTTGACTATGTTGAAGGGTGTCGGGCGGCCGGCATCACCGTTCCCATCATCCCGGGGCTCAAGGTCCTCACCGACGCTCGCCAGCTACGCTCGATCGCCCGGACCTTCCACTGCGAGATTCCCGCCGAGCTCTCCGACGCAGTAGAAGCCGACCCCAAGCACGCCCTCGATATCGGCGTCGAGTGGGCCCGTCGTCAGATGGAGGAACTGTTGGCGAAAGGTGTTCCCAGCGTCCATTTCTACGTTATGCAGAGTGCCAACGCGGTCGGTCGGGTCCTCGAGGGGATCTAGTGGACTGTAACCCCCAAACGATTAGCGCCTGGCCGGCCCCTCAGGGCCGAGCTCGGCGTTGCCCCTCCTCGACATCGGCCCCGCTATGCCTGCGTCGGGGCGCCATGATCTCGCCCCTGATGACACGCCCAACCACTAACCGTTCGAGGGTTACAGTCCGCTAGAGAAGCTACAAGGGTTGGACCGGTCAGGCGCCGGCTTCGAATCAAGTCAGTAGGCCGAGTCTAGTTGACCTCTATTGGTCTGGATCAGGCCAGAGTGGCGCCGGTCGCTCGAACCAGAGCCAAGCAATGTAGTCGACGTTGGGGGGATCGCCCTCCAACTGCCGGAGCTTGCTCGTGACCTGACCGCGATGGTGCGTGCTGTGGAGCGCCACCTGCAACATCGATTCGCCCACCGTCACCGGTCCCATGCTGCGGCCGAAGCGCTTCTCGAAGTAGGTTGCCCACGGGATGGGAAGAATCCGATCCAAGGTTTCCTCGGTCGCCGTCGCGACGAAGCTCTGGAGCCCGACGTGACCCTGCTGGGCCCAAGCGGCGATCTCGGAGGCGGCACCAAGAGACTCTCGCGTTGGAATGTCCAATTCCTCGCCGATCCACAGCGTGTGGAAAGCCTGCTGCACGCTGTGGATGTGGACCATCCACTCGAGGATCTGACCGTCAGAGGCCGCACTTGGGTGAGAGAGGATGGCGGTCCACAGGGAGGCGTCGGCCCATTCCCCGTGGTGCATGAGGTCGGTGCGGTCGTTCCTAGTTCTCATGGTGGCATCCTAGTGGATCCTCGTAGTGGTTCCGAAGTTTTCGACCCAGCTTCTCAGTTGGTTGCTCCTGGGGATGTGGATTTGGCGAGACTCCGGGGCAGGGCGCGGAGCGAGACCGCAATGCCGCCGAGAATCACCACGCTGGCGACCACCAGGCGAAGGGTAGGCGTTTCCGAGAGGAGGAGTACGCCGCCAATGGAGGCCAGGACCGGCACCGAGAGCTGTACCGTCGCCGCAGTCGTCGTGGTGATCGAACGGAGAGCCGAGTACCACACCGCGTAGCCCAATCCCGACGTAAGTACGCCGGAGATTAGGGCGAGAGCCGCCCCTTCGGGAGTCGACTGGACATCACTTACCGTGAGGAGCGAGGCCAGGACGACGAATGGAACCGCGAAGAGGAAGTTTCCTGCGGTGGCGACCAACGGCTCGGCAAAATGTCGTCCGAGCACCGAGTAGACGCCCCAGGCTGTACCCGCCACCAACATCAGGACGATGGCAAGCGAACTAGGCGCGCCGGTTCCACCCGGCCAACAGAGGTAGAGCAGGCCTGCGAAGGCGATGCAGGAGCCGGCGATCTGCGGGGCACGCAGCCGTTCACCCGAGACGACGGCGAGGGCTAGCATCGATAGCTGAACGGCGGCGAACAAGACAAGCGCGCCGAGTCCGGTGTCGAGCGAGGTGTAGGCGAGCGAGAAGGGGATCGCGTAGAGAACGAGGGCAAGAGCCGCCGGCCAACGCCCTTGCGCCAGGCCAGTCGGACCATGGCTCACTACCACCAAGACTGCCAACGCCAACGCTCCCCCCACGACCCGAAGAGTCGTGAAACTGATGGGATCGATCAGTCCGCGACCCAGCGCCAGCCGACAGAGAATCGAATTCCCCGCGAAGGCGACGAGCGCGGCGGACGTTAGGAAGGCGGTGGCGAGTGAGGGCCGAGTCATCGAGGTCTGCCCTGAGTTGGTGAACCGGACTGAGTCGATGCTGGGCCAAGTCGATGCTGGGTCAAGTCGATGCTGGGCCGAGGCGATACTGGACCCGTGGGTGAGGGCACTAGACCCTTGGAAGAACTAACGAGTTAGGCGTTGCAAGTCATGTCTGTGGCGCAGCACATCGGGGACTTGATCTTGCCGTGGCCCTCGGGACACTTTGAGACCGCCACGGTGCTTCCGTCGGCCTTGGTGAGGGTGTCGTGAACGAGTTCGCTGTCGCACTTGGCGCAGGTCATGTTGACGCTCATGCCGCAGACGTTGCATGTGTAGGTAGCTGCCATGGTTCGATTCTCCAGTGAAGTCTTCGTTTGAGAAATAGGGACGTCCCCGTTCTGGACTGGCTCCAGCTCTGTTGATTCTAGTCGAAGTTCTGTCTGGGATTGAGTGCCACGGTGGGCCTACCCACGCCTTGACACCGTGACTCTGGCCTCATAGTCTCTACGCAGCATTCGGAGCGGCCTGGAGACTTTCAGGCTCGGCAACCTGGGGCGGACACCCAAGGTGCCTACCCGACGCGGTCCCTAGGGAGTGTGGCGGGAATGCGGTCACGGAGTAGCGAGTCATCGCTCCCGACGACAACTAAGTGTCCGAGATAACGCAACCCGTTCCGATGCTATGGAGCGGGTTTTTCGTATTTGGTGGTCTTGGTCAGGTGGGGACTCGGTTTGGCTGCGGAAAGGATTCGACGATGAGTGAAGAAACGATGGAGCGTGCAGGAGCATTGGCTGAAGGGACGGCGGGGATACCGGGCTCCGAGGGATCGGCTGGCACCTTGATACCGACTCGTCCGGCAGACTTCGAACAGCGTCAAGAGGCGCTGGTGCGCTCTCTCGCGGATCGCGTCTTGGTTCTCGATGGCGCCACCGGCACCGGGCTGCAGGACCGCAATCTGACCGCCGAAGATTTTGGTGGTGAGGACTTGGAGGGTTGCAACGAGTACCTTTGCCATACGCGGCCCGACGTTATCGAAGACCTTCACGCGACTTACCTTGCGGCCGGGGCGGACATCGTCGAGGCCAATAGCTTCGGGAGTACACCTCTGGTGCTCGGCGAATACGATCTCACGGACCAGGCTTGGGAGCTCAACCGCCTGTCGGCTGCGATCGCTCGTCGGGCCTGTGCCCGGTTCGATAGCCCAGAACAACCGCGATTCGTCTGCGGTTCGATGGGACCGACGACGAAGGCGATCTCGGTGACCGGCGGGGTGACCTTCGAAGGGCTGATCGAGAACTACCGAGTGCAGGCGTTGGGACTGATGGCCGGCGGGGCCGACTACCTCCTCCTCGAGACCTGTCAGGACACGCGCAATATCAAGGCGGGCTTTCTCGGTATCGAGGCGGCCTCCGAACAGGCCGGCTGGCGTTTGCCGGTCGCCGTGTCAGTGACCATCGAACCTACGGGCACGATGCTGGCTGGCCAGGATGCGGAAGCCCTCGCCGTCTCCCTGATGCACCAGGACCTACTGTACGTTGGCCTGAACTGTGCCACCGGTCCCGAACTGATGCGGGACCACGTTCGGACCCTGTCGGAACTGGTCAAGACCCGCGTCGCCTGCGTGCCCAATGCCGGCCTACCCGATGAGGACGGGCAGTACGGCGAGACACCAGAGGACCTCGCCCGAGTCCTGGGCGAGTACCTCGAGGCGGGCTGGCTCAACCTAGTGGGTGGCTGCTGCGGAACTCGGCCCGGGCACGTATCCGCCCTCTGTGAGGTGGCCTCCTCGGCGACTCCGCGGGCGATCCCCGACCATTCACGATGCCTGGTCTCGGGGATCGAGGCGGTCGAACTCACTGACGACAACCGTCCCTTGCTGGTGGGAGAGCGAACCAACGTTCTGGGTAGCCGAGCATTCAAGCGGCTCGTCGCCGCGGGGGAATGGGAGGCGGCGGCCGAGGTCGGGCGCGCCCAGGTGCGCAGTGGCGCGCAGATCCTCGATGTCTGTCTGCAGGATCCGGATCGCGAAGAGATCGACGATGTCGAGGCCTTCCTCGACAAGCTGGTCCGTCTCGTCAAGGTCCCGCTGATGATCGATTCAACCGACGCTGAGGTCATGGAGACGGCGCTGTCCTACTGCCAGGGCAAGGCGATTCTCAACTCGATCAACCTGGAAGATGGTCTGGCTCGCTTCGATCGGGTGGCGCCGCTCGCAAGGCGCTACGGCGCCGCAGTGATCGTCGGTACCATCGACGAGGCCGGCATGGCGGTGACGGTCGAGCGCAAGGTCGAGGTGGCTCGGCGGAGCTTCGAACTCTTGACCCAGGACTATGGAATCGCGGCCGAAGATATCTGGTGGGATCCACTCGTCTTTCCCTGTGGTACAGGTGATCAGAACTACATTGGTTCGGCAAAGGCGACCATCGACGGGGTTCGGCGATTGCGCAAGGAGTTTCCCGGTACTCGGTGCATCCTCGGCATCTCCAACGTCAGCTTTGGCCTGCCGCCGGCGGGCCGTGAGATTCTCAACTCGGTGTTTCTCTACCACTGCACCCGGGCGGGACTCGATGCCGCCATCGTCAATAGCGAAGGACTGGCGCGTTACGCTGAGATTGGAGAGGTCGAGCGGAAGCTCTGCGAGCGGCTCCTGGAACTAGAGGTCGGCGAGGTCACTCAGGCCGATGCCGCGGTCGCTGAGTTCACGGCCCACTTTCGACACCTCGATCCCGCCGCCAACCGCACCCCGCGTGAAGACCTTCCCCTCGATGAGCGGATCGCTCGCGCCGTGATCGAGGGGTCCAAGGTTGGACTTACCGACGATCTCGGCATGGCTCTCGACGACGAACGCTGGCCGACGCCGTTGGAGATCATCAATGGTCCCCTGATGACGGGGATGAGCGAGGTGGGACGGCTGTTCAATGACAATCAGCTGATCGTCGCCGAAGTACTGCAGAGCGCCGAGGTGATGAAGGCGGCGGTGTCGTTCCTGGAACCACACATGGACCGCGCCGCAGATCACAGTCGCGGACGGGTCCTGTTGGCTACCGTCAAGGGTGACGTCCACGACATCGGCAAGAACCTGGTCGAGATCATCCTCGCCAACAACGGCTTCACCGTCATCAACCTGGGTATCAAGGTCCCGAGTGAGCAGGTGATCCTGGCCGTCGAGGAACACCGTCCCGACGTCATCGGACTCTCGGGACTTCTGGTCAAGAGCGCTCAGCAGATGGTGCTCACGGCGGGGGATCTCGCCGCGGTAGGGATCGATACACCGGTTCTCGTCGGTGGCGCGGCACTCACTCGGCGATTCACCCACCGCAAGATCGCCGCGGCGTACTCGGGCTTCTGTACCTACGCGAAGGACGCGATGCATGGCCTGGAACTCGTCGAGCGCCTGACCGACTCCAAGCGTCGCCCCGCTCTCGAAGAGGAGGTTACGGCGCGGCTCCTCGCCGACCGCGAGGGAGTCAAGGAACCAGAGGTCGTCGAAGCTTGCCGGCCAATCGGTCCCGCCGCTTCGGTGCGCCGTGATCTGGTCGCACCTCCGGCCCCGGACCTCGATCGCCACGCTCTCGATCTCGATCTCGACGACGTATGGTCGATGCTCAACAATCAGATGCTCTACTCCAAGTACTTTGGGCTCAAGGGCGTGGTGCGCAAACTCGAGCAGCAGCGCGATCCGAAACTGTTGAAGCTGAAGGCGGTGATTGAGAAGCTCCAGGCGGAGGCGAGGGAGGGAGACTTCGCGGCTCGAGCGGTGTGGCAGTTCTTTCCCGCCGCGGCTGAAGGGGAAGACCTGATCCTGTTCGATGCGGCGCGCGAGAAGGAAGTCGCCCGCTGGACGCTGCCTCGCCAGGCGAAGGGGGCGGGACTCTGCCTCGCCGACTACGTCATGCCGGACGACCACGTGGCCCTCTTCGTGACCACCGCCGGCCACGGGGTCCGAGCCAAGGCCGAGGAACTCAAGGAAGCGGGGGAGTACGTCGAAAGCCACGCGCTATCAGCCCTCGCTCTGGAAACCGCAGAAGCCGCCGCCGAATGGGTTCATCGCAACATGCGAGCCGCTTGGGGTTTCCCGGACCCGACCTCGATGACTCGAGAGCAGTGCTTCGCGGCCCGTTACCGAGGGCGTCGCTACAGCTTCGGCTATCCAGCCTGCCCCGACCTGTCGGGTCAGCAGCAACTGTTTCAGGCCCTTCTCCCGGAGGAGATCGGAGTCCAACTCACCGATGGCGACATGATGGATCCTGAGGCCAGCGTCTCGGCGTTGGTCTTCCAGCATCCGGACGCTACCTACTACGCTGTATAGCTCTTGACGCTCGGAGCCCCCGCTTTGAAACGCCAACGTCCCCGTAGGCTCTTCGCTCCGTCCTCCAGAGGGCAGCTGATCTGTCCAAGGTGCTGTCCAAGGTGCTTGACGAGTCGAGGCTCCTCTTGCATACTACCGACCGTTCGGTAGTGTCAATGACGCACAAGTGGCTCCACGAGCCTAGGACCCAAAAGAAGCCCACCGTGGAGACCCCAAGCACCCACTCGACCCATGACCGCCTCCGCGCCGTAGCGTTGGAGCTCTTTGCCGAGCGAGGCTATGGCGGCGCGTCGATGGCAGAGATCGCACGGGGAGTGGGAGTCCAGAAGGCCACCCTCTACAACTACTACGCTTCCAAGGAGGCGCTCCTTCTCGACCTCTTGAAGCGCGGCTTGGACGCTTGGCGAGAATCTTCGCAGGGGCCACTGACGGAAGAAGGTCTGTTGCGAGAGCGGCTGCGAAGGCATCTCGAAGCGGTCCTCATCCACGCCGTCGAACACCCTCATGAGGCATCCGTCGTTCGCGTTGCTGCGACTCAGATCGGTGGAGAGCTCGGGTTCGAGGTTCGTCGCCAGCTCGCCCAGCACAAGCTCGAGTATTCGAAGCTCCTCGAGAGATTGTTCGCCGAGGCGATCGATCGCGGCGAGGTGCGGGTCGCCGATCCGCGCGACCTGAGTCGGGTGTGGCGTGCCCTGTTGAACGGATTGCTGGTGCAGCATCTCTTCGAGGGTGGCGGCGAAGTCTTGGAGCATTTCGATGGACTGTGGAACATTCTGTGGAACGGACTGGCGGCGGAGGAGAAGCGATCGTGAGACGAAGCGGTGTGAGTTTGCGGTGGATACTGTGCGGGCTTCTCCTCAGTTGGGCCCCTTCGGCTTTGGCCGTGGATGGGCCGATGACGCTCGAGGACTTGATTCTGCGCGCGTTCGAGAACAATCCGGGCCTGGCGGCGGTCGAAGAACTGCGCACCGAGGTCGAGGGTGGGGTGGAGGAGGCGCGAGCTGGTGCCTATCCGCAACTCGATGCGGTTGCCGGTTGGAACCGCTCTCGGAACCCGTCACTGCTCAACAGTCCGGACTTTGCGGACTTCGTGGGTGAGGGCTTTCGACCCCAGGAGCAGGAGATCTACAACCTCGGCATCGAATTGACCCAGACGCTCTACAGTGGTGGCAAGATTTCCGCGGCGGTCGATCTTGCCGAGGTCTTGGCGCAGATGGCGGAAGCGAACATCGAAACCGCGCGTCTCGATCTCGCCAATAGCGTGGCCCAGGTGTATTTCAGTCTTCTCGGATCGAAGGATGCGGTGGCTGCCATCGAGCTTCAGGAGAACGCTCGTAGGCAGAACCTGCAAACCGTCGAGAACCGCCTCGAACTAGGCGAGGCCACTCGCCTCGAGCAACTGCGGGCCCAGGCGGCCTTGGCCGAGGTGCGGCCGCTTCTCGAACAGAGGCGAGGTGATATCCAGGTTCTCGAGGCCCAGCTCAAGGCGCTCCTCGGCTTGCCGCGAGGGGAACCTCTGTGGGTGGCGGATTTCGACCGCGATCTGCCCAGCCCTCCGTCCCTGGTCGCTCTCCTGGATTGGGCGCGCGAGCGTCGTCCCGAACTCGAGGACCTCGGCTTGCAGGTCGAGTCCCTGGGCCTCCAACGCACCATCAAAGCGGCCGATGGTCGGCCTCAGATCGATCTCGAAGGGCGCTACGGACATCAGTCGCGCCTGGTCGAGAACCTCGATGACAGTCTCTTTGCCGACTGGAGCCTGAATCTCGGGGTGCGCTGGTCCTTCTTCGACGGCGGTCGTCGCCGTGGACAGCTGGTGCAGCTGGAGAGCAGGGAGCGCCAGCTCGCGTTGCAGATTCTCGACCTGAAGCGATCGATCGAAGTCGAGGTCGAGGAGGGGCTGACTTCCTATAGATCCGTCCGCGCCGGCTGGGAGGCCTCCCGGTTCTCCGCCGAAGCCGCCCGTGAAGCACGGCGAGTGGCTTCGGAGAGCTACACCGAAGGGGTGGCCTTGCAGGTCGATGTGCTCGATGCCCAGGACCAGGAAGCGAGGGCCGAGTTGGCCGAGATCGAGGCCTACCACCGGGCGCTCGCCGCCGGGGCTCGATTGGCGCGAGCGGTCGGTGCGGTCACCAGCGATCTCTTCGACAAGATTTCCCAGACCAACGATCTCTCTCAGACCAACTCTGCAGTGGACGATACGGCCCGACGGGTCGCGAAGGAAGGTAGCTAGCGATGACCAAGTTTGATCTCAAGGCTTTGACCGTGGCGGCGGCGGTGGCTCTCTTGGCCAGCGGTTGTGGTGATTCTGCCGAGAGCAGCGAAGCGACCACCACCCAGCCACGAAGGGTGGCGGTTAGGGTAGCGACTCTCCAGACCGAGGCGGCGACCGATATCGTCAGCTTGCCGGCCGATCTTCGACCGTCCCGACGGAGCGTCCTCGCTGCTGAGGTTCCGGGGCGAGTGGAGTCCATTACGGTACGCGAGGGGGACCGCGTCACGCGCGGCCAGCTGCTCATGACGATCGACGGCAGGTCCCTGGAGCAGACGGTCCGCGAGGCTGAGGCCGTCTACTTTCAGCGCACGCAACAATTTTCCCGCGCCGAGAATCTCTTCGCCAAGCAGTCGATTACCAAGGCCCAGATGCTCGATGCTTTGACCCTTCGCGATGTCGCCCAAGCCTCCTTGGACTCCGCCAAGCTTCAGCTCTCGAAGTCACGCCTGGTGGCTCCCTGGTCCGGCCGGGTAGCGGTTCGGAGCGTTGAACTCGGCGACTACGTACAACCCGGTCAGCCGGTGGTCGAACTGATCGATGTAGAGCATCTCGAGGTGAGAGCGCCGGTGGCGGCAGCGGACGTTCCATTTGTCGCGGTGGGTTCGCCCGTCTTGGTGCGGGTCGACGCCTATCCTGGTGAGATCTTCGAAGCGACCATCGTACGCACCGGGGCCGAACTCGATGTGCGAAGCCGAACCCTCGAGGTCGAGGCGGAGTTGGACAACGCGGACGGGCGCCTGAAGCCCGGACTGCCGACGCGCATCGAGATCGTGCGTAGGGAGTGGCCCACCGCCCTTCTCGTGCCGGCCCAGGCTGTCATCGAACTCGATTCCGAGGACGCAGTGTATGTCGTCGATGGTGACTTCGTTGTCCGACGGGCTGTCCAACTGGGCCCAACTCTTGGCGATCGCGTGTTGGTCGAGTCTGGATTGGTGCCGGGTGACAAGGTGGTCGTCGAGGGGATGCGGCGGGTGTCGGAGGGGCAGACCGTCGAGATCGTGGAAAGCGAGGGCACAGTATGAAGTTTGTCGACAGTGCCCTGAATCATCGGGCCACGGTCTTCTTCCTCATCGTCGCCGCGGTGATCGGAGGACTCTCCGCCTACGTGAGTCTTCCCCGAGAGAGTTTCCCCGATATCTCGGTACCGATGATCATGGTCTACACGCGCTATCCCGGCGCCGCGCCGCGGGAAGTCGAGACCCAGATTACCGACGTCCTCGAACGCGAGCTCAAAGGGGTCGACGACCTCAAGGAACTCACGTCGCAATCTCAGGAGAGCACCTCGGTGGTCACCGTCGAGTTCGGGACCGGTATCGATATTGACAGCGCACTCCAGAAAGTGCGCGACAAGGTCGACCTCGCCAAGTCGGAGTTTCCCGCCGAGGTCGAGGACCCGGTGCTGGAGGAGATCAACTTCTCCGACATCCCCATCCTCCAGGTCAATCTGGCGGGCGATGTCGGTGCGGTCGTCCTCAAGGACCTGGCCGAGGACCTACAGGACGTCCTGGAGTCGTTGCCCGGCGTCTTGCGGGTCAACCTCGTCGGCGGTCGCGAGCGCGAGATCCAGGTGGATGTGGACGCCGAACGCCTGCGCCTTACCGGCCTCTCTCTCGACGACGTCGTGCAGGCAATTCGCAACGAGAACGTGTCGATTCCCGGAGGAGATCTCGATGTCGGGGATCAAACCTTTGCGGTCCGAGTGCCAGGCGAGATCGAGGATCCTAGGGAGATCCGCGACTTCGTGATCAAGGCCAAGGGGGGTAATCCGATCTACATCCGCGACGTCGCCGAGGTGACCTATGGCTTCAAGGAACGCTCCTCGTTTGCCCGGATCAATGGTCGCGAATCGGTGGCGTTGGCTGTGCAGAAGCGTGCCGGCGTCAACATCATCGAACTTGCTGACCGGGTGAAAGAGGAGGTAGCGAGAGTCCAGGAGTCCTGGCCCGACGGCATCGAAGTGTCGCTGTTGGCTGACCAGAGCAAGGACATTCGTCGCATGGTTAGCGACCTGGAGAACAATATTCTCTCTGGACTGGTCTTGGTCCTCCTCGTTCTCATGTTCGCTCTCGGCTTCCGCAATGCGACATTTGTCGCTCTGGCCATTCCCTTCTCGATGTTCTTGACGTTCATGTTCATCGAGTTTTCGGGCACGACGCTCAACATGGTCGTGCTGTTCGCCCTGGTACTCGCCGTCGGCATGTTGGTCGACAACGCGGTAGTCGTGGTCGAGAACATCTACCGCCACATGCAGGATGGACTGAGCGCCGATGAGGCCGCTTCGGTCGGAACCCAGGAGGTCGACACCGCGATCCTGATCTCGACCTTGACCACGGTAGGGGCGTTCTTCCCACTCCTCTTCTGGCCAGGGACCACCGGCGAGTTCATGTCCTTCATGCCGATGACGCTCAGCATGGCGTTGATCGCCTCGTTGTTGGTCGCCTTCACCGTCAATCCCACCCTTTGTGCGACGTGGATGCGGGTCAAGCCTCGCGATCTCCATCGCGCGGTGAGGGCGCGGAGCGATGAGGAAGAGGATGACGACTCCAGAGAAGAACGCTGGACGGACCGCGTCGGCGGCATTATCTTGGAGCGCTACCGCGAATCCCTGCGTTGGGCCCTCGACCACCGCCTTCTGACCTTGGGCGCCACGGTCGGTTCCTTTGTCCTCGTCCTCCTCCTTTCCGGGATGTTCGGCCACGGCGTCGAGTTCTTTCCCGAGACTGAGCCGCCTCAGATCTTCGTCAACGTCGAAGCTCCGCCCGGCACCCGACTCGAGCGTACCGACGAGGTGCTGCGAGAGATCGAGAACCTGATCGCCGACCTCCCCGACATCAAGACGTTGGCGGTGGGCGTGGGCGCGGGCAGTCAGAGCGACTTCGGGGGTTCCGCCCGTGGTGACGCTTCCAAGGGGCGCCTCACCTTGGACCTGGTGGATCGCGAGGAGCGCTCGCAGAGTTCCTTCCTCACCATGGAACAGATCCGTCAACGTACCGCGGGGATCCCGGGAGTGGTGATCGACGTGGCCCGCCCCGACGAGGGACCGGCGACCGGCGATCCCGTGTCGATCGAGATCTCCGGTGAGGACTTCACCACCCTGGGCGAGATTGCGGAGAGGGTCCGGGCCATCATCGAGGACATTCCTGGCCTGGTATCGCTCGACGACGATTTCGATCCGGCGAGTCCTGAGGTCGTTGCGCGCGTCGACCGGGCGCAGGCGGCGAAGCTGGGATTGACCACTCACGATATCGCCTCGACGGTCCGTACTGCGGTCAACGGCACCGAAGCCTCGACCTTCCGTCGTACCGGGGATGACGAGGTCGACATCATGGTCAGCCTGGGTAAAGGAAAAGGTACCGACCTCTCCGAACTCGGTCGCATTACGGTCGTCAACGAAGATGGCGTACAGATTCCGCTGTCGGCCGTGGCTACGTTGGAGCGTTCTCACGCGGTAACCCTCATCCGCCACAAGGACCAGGACCGCGTGGTAACGGTCTCGGGCAAGGTGACCGACACCCGCCAGGCTCAACCGGTTCGCGAGGAGGCAGCACGTCGTCTGGCGGCCGAAACCGATCTCGTTCCCAGCGGCTACTCGATCCACTTTGGTGGCCAGAGCGATGACGAGAAGGAGGCGGCGGACTTCCTGATAAAGGCCTTCGCCTACGCGGTTCTCATCGTTCTCGCCCTGATGGTCGGCAAGTTCGACTCGGTGGCAATCCCTCTCATCATCATCACCTCGGTGTTGATGTCGATGATCGGCGTCTTGCTGGGACTGTTGGTCACCGGGCTCCCCTTTGGGATCATCATGACCGGTTTGGGAGTTATCTCCCTTGCCGGAGTGGTGGTCAACAACGCGATCGTGCTCCTCGACTACGCCGAGCAGCTGCGCGTGCAGGGGCTGCCACGCAGGGAAGTTGTCGAGCTGACGGGAGAACGACGGCTCCGACCGGTGTTGCTCACCGCGGTCACTACGATCCTCGGGTTGATTCCGCTCGGCACCGGCTTCGAGTTCGACTTCCACAGCCTGCGCTTCGCCACCGGCGGGGAGAGCAGCCAGTGGTGGCAGGGGATGGCGGTCGCCGTCATCTTCGGCCTCGCGTTCGCGACCTTCCTAACCCTTATCCTGGTTCCGGTCCTCTATGACCTGCTCTTGCAGTTCAAGGAGCATCGCGCGGCCCGGCGTGGGAACGGGGCGGCTGCGGGCGGTAGAGGCACCGCCGGAGAGTCGAGTACCGGTCGAAGAGGGGCGAGCGACGACGAGGAGGTCGACACCGCGGCCGCCTACATTCCACCGGATCCACTCGAGGTTTAGCCCACATTTCTCACCAGCCTTCTACTGCGGTCGCGGAAACGCCCGCGATGACTGCGTTGCCCTCGTTCGGTCTCCTCGACGTACTGTCGAGTACGACTGCGTCGCCCTCTCGTCGGGCGCCTTGTCCCCGCAGGCGTTTGCACGACCTCGCTACGAACCCTGGTGAGAAATACGGCTAGAAGCCGCCGCCGCCGAGTCGATCGCGTTCAGCCGACGCTCGCCGGTCAGTCCACCAAGAACCGGTCAGTCCACCAAGAACAGAGCGCAGTCGAGGTAGCGTCCCTCACCAAAGGCGGGAGGCGTTGGGTGGTCGGCGCCCTGATGGTGGAGTTCGAGCAGTCGCAACCTGCGTCCCGCCCTCTGGCCGGCGCCGGCTACCGCCCGTAGGAGGTCGTCGGAGCTGATCGCCCCCGAACAGGAACAGGTGACGAGGAGTCCGCCGGGCTCGACCAGGCGCAGGGCCGCAGCGTTGAGGTTGCGATAGGTGTCGAGGGCGCGCTTGCGGTGCTTACCGGACGGCGACAGCTTGGGCGGATCGAGGATGACGAGGTCGTAGCGCTCACCCGCGTCAGCCCAGGGAGCGAGGTCCCGCCGGATGTCAGCGGAGCGAAAGGTGAGGTTCGCTTCGAGCTCATTTAGTCTGGCCTGAAGGACCGCCTGCTCGAGGAGGGCGTCGGAACGATCGACCGCGACAATCTCACTAGCCCCACCGCGAGCCGCGGCGAGGGCGAAGGCTCCCAGGTAGCAGCAGAGATCGAGAACCCTCCGCCCCGGGGCTAGTTCCGCGACCCGAGCTCGGTTCTCCCGTTGGTCGAAGTAGAAACCGGTCTTCTGGGCGAGCGCGAGCGGCAAGCGCCAGTGGAGTCCCCGCTCCTTGAAGTCGAGAAACTCGGTCTGGGGGCCCCGAACAGTCTCCGACGTGGTGGTGAAGTGTTCCAGGCGCTGGGCATCCCGGCTGGCGATCTCGACGACGGATTCGATACCGTCCACCGCAGCGAGGGCATCGAAGATCGCGTCACGACGTTGGTGCATGCCGAGGGTGAGGAGCTGGACGGTGAGTGTCGTGTCGTAGCGATCGACGATCAGTCCCGGGAGTTCGTCGCCTTCGGCGTGCACCAGCCGGAAGCCGGTGGTGTCGGCGCGAGGGAGGTCCAGAACACGGCGTCGCAAGTCGACAGCTCCTTGGATTCGTCGCACGAAGACGCTCTCGTCGAGGACCTCATCGGGATCCCGAGAGAGAAGCCGCACCGGGATGGCGGACTCGGGCGAGAAGAAGCCTCGTCCCAAGTGTTTTCCCTCACTGTCCACGACTTCGACGAGTTGCCCACCCTGGGGATCACCGTCCCGCCGGCCGATGGCCTGCGCGTAGACCCAGGGGTGTCCGGCCCAGATCGGCTTGACGTGTCCCCGTTTGAGGTGAAGGCGAGGGATGGCGTCGGTCATGACATCTCCAGGATGGACTCGAGCTCTTCCCAACGCTTCATGAGTTCCTCGGCGTGACCCTTGAGCTTCTCCTGCTCCCCTTCGAGCTTCTTCACCTTGGCGGTGGACGTCTCGTCGAAGAAGCCGGGGTTACAGAACATTTCGTTGATCTCATGGACTCGGTCCTCGGCCGCCTCGACCTTGGTGGCGATCTGGTCGCGCTCCTCGGTGAGTTTGCGTCGCTCCGCCTTGGAGAGGCCGGAGTCCGGGTTGTCGGTCGGACTGGATTCGCCACGACTGGCTTTGATTCGCTTGCGCTCGTCCTTGGCTCGAGCCACTGCCTGTGCTGCGTCGAGGTGGTCGTCGCCGCAACGCTCGAGGTACTCCTCGAAGGTGCCACGGAAGTCGCGAATACCGCTGGGGGTGATCTCGAGGATGCGATTGGCCAGGCGGGACACGAACCAACGATCGTGCGAGACGAAGATCAGGGTGCCTTCGTAGCTCTCGAGCGACTTCACCAGGGCCTCGATCGCTTCCAGGTCGAGATGGTTGGTGGGCTCGTCGAGGACCAGTACGTTGGGCTCCTGCACCCCGAGCTTGCAGAAGATCAACCGTGCTGACTCGCCGCCGGAGAGGGCCGAGATCTTCTTCTCGACGTCGTCGCCCGAAAAAAGGACCAGTCCCAACTTACCGCGCACGAAGCCGATTGGTTCCTGGGGACAGGTGTCCCAAAGCCAACTCTCCACCGTACCCTTGGACTCTTCCAGGAGGTCGGCGTGATCCTGGGCGAAGTAGCCCGGATGGGTTTCGTAGCCCCACTCGATGGTACCGGCATCCGCCTCGGTCGTGCCCATCATGATCTTGAGCAGGGTCGACTTTCCGATCCCGTTGGGACCGATGATCGCCAGGCGATCACCCCGCTGGACCTCGAGGGAGACGTTCTCCAGCACCTGCTTCTCCTCGTAGGCCTTCGAGATTCCCTTCACGGTCACCACCGTCTTGCCCGAGGGGCGACGCTGGGGGAATCGGAACTTCGGGTAGCGCCGCGAGGTTTGGGGCAGGCGCTCGATCTCGACGCGATCGAGGAGCTTCTTCTTGCTCGCCGCCTGTCGGGCCTTAGTCGCCTTCGCCTTGAAGCGCTCGATGTTGGCGCGGTGGGCGGCGATCTCCTTCTCCTGGCGGGCGATGCGATGTTCCTGCCGATCGCGCTCTTCCTGTTTCGAGTTGTCGAACTGCGTGTAGTTGCCGGTGTAGAGGATCATCGTCTCGTAGTCGACGTCGATGATGTGGTTGCAGACGTTGTCGAGGAAGCGATGATCGTGCGAAATGACCGCAGACGTACCCCGGAAGCCTTCTAAGAACTTCTCGAGCCAGCGAATCGAGAGGATGTCGAGATGGTTGGTGGGCTCATCGAGAAGCAGGATCTGGGGATCGGCGGCAAGGACCTGAGCGAGCAAGACTCGCAACTTGAACCCACCCGAGAGGGTCGACATCGGTAG
>JAIOJS010000285.1 GCA_019911795.1 Thermoanaerobaculia bacterium
GGTCGCGGTGGACGATGCCCGCCTCGTGGGCCGCTCCGAGGCCGGCCGCGATCTGGGACGCAATCAGCACCGCATCACGCCACGGCAGCGGGCCCTCATCGATCCGCTCTCGCAGGGTCTGCCCTGTGTAAAGAGGCATCACGAGGTACATCCGGCCGTCGTCGGTCTCGTCGACCTCGTAAACGGCGCAGATGTTTGGATGGTCGAGCCGGGCGTCAGCCCGGGCCTCACGCAAGAACCGGACCTCGGAATCGCGATCGCGGCGAAGTTCCGGGGCGAGGTACTTGATCGCCACGTCGCGCTCCAAGCGTGGGTCCTGGGCTCGCCAAACGACGCCCATCGCTCCCCGACCGATCTCCTCCACGAGGACGTAGCGAGCCTGCTCGCCGACCCCGTCCTCGAGCCAGGAGACCTTGGCCACCAGGCGGTAGCCCTTCCCGTGCACGGTCTGGATGAAGCGTGGGGTTTTCGGCTCGTCGCCCAGGGCCCGGCGCAAGTCCCAGATCGCGTGGCTCAGGACCTCTTCGCCGACGAAACGATCACCCCAGCCCAGTTCCAGAAGCTCGCTTCGGGAGAGCACCTCGCCGGCAGCCTCAGCCAACGCCACCAGGATGTCCACGGAGCGGGCCTCGACCGTCTCCTTACCGTCCGGACTCACCAGTTCCCGCAGTTGAGGATGAACCAGCCACTCGCCGACCTTGAATCGGCGGTTGTTACCAGCCCTCTGCCCCGTTGCGTCCACTCCTGCGAGGCCCCCTCTACTCTGTATCGGTGTCAGAGTGCGAGGTTAACATCATTATTGTTCTCGCCAGCTGCAGCTCTTCCGGCCTATTCCGGTCTCTTCCGGCCTATTCGAGCGTCACGTCGGACTCGATCGCCGCCAGCTGTTCCGGGGGCGAATCCGATGCGGCGCAGGAAGGATAACCAGCGCGGGTCGTCGTGGAGGTTGGCGAGGGAAGGGGCATCGGGCGCAGTAGGTACTCCCCGCGCGATGATCCCGCGGAGGATGGTGTTGAGCTCCTCAGAGGGTCTGAGGAGGAGTCGGCTGTGCATCGACTCCGCGGCATTTTCCATGGACTCTCATGGCGTACCTGGTTCGGAGGGCGGCAGCAGTAGGCACTCGTCGACGCCACCCAGTTCGCAGGCTCTTGAGAATAGAGACGCGGCGCGTTCCCTGTCTTTGCGAACTCCGTCACCGTAGAAGTACATCTTGCCCACAGTGTTGCAGCTATGGGTACTGCCATCCTCGCAAGCCTGGACAAAGAGATCAGCGGCCCTTCGCGTGTCCTTTCGTACGCCCAGGCCATGGTAGTAAGCGACCGCAAGAGAGCTGCAGCCATCAAGATGTCCAGATGCACAAGCCACGGCCAAGAGATCAGTCGCTCGCCGGTACTCCTCGACGCTCGCTTTCTCCTCGAGGACGATACCTCCAGCAAGGTTGCAAGCGTCCATGTACCCACCATTACACGCCCGTTCGAACAATTCCCTCGCCCGCTGCCTGTCGACCACACCGGCGGCGCCCGTAACGTAGCTGACTCCGAGGTTGTTGCAGCTGCGCATGATGCCGCCCTCGCAGGCTCGTTTCGCCGGCGCCAAACCAAGCCGCTGCACCTCGGCTCCTCCATCCCCCCGAAAGAGTGCCACGGCCAGGTGGGAACAACCGTCCAGGTCCCCTGCATCGCACGCTCGCTGGGCTAGTTCTCTACCCAGCTGATCATCTTGCGGCAACACGTCTCCCAACATGTAGAGAGCCGCGAGGTTGCTACAGGCGCTCGGCACTCCTCCTTCGCAGGCTTCCCTATAGAGCTGACTGGCTCTCAGCTGGTCCTTGGGGACCCCTTCGCCCTTGTAGTAGAGCTGTCCGAGGCTGTTGCAGCCCAAAGGCTCACCCCCGGCGCATGCCCTTTCGACGAGTTCAAGGGCCAACCTTCGATTCTCGAGTTTGTTGGCAACTAAGGCGCGAAGGTAACAGCCTTTCATCAATCCCCCGTCACAGGCTAGAGCGAAGAGTTCATCCTCGCGTTGTGGGTCGGGCGCAACGGATTCGCCCAAATAGTAAATGGTGCCGAGGTAAATACAGGTGTCGAGCAGCCCTCCTTCGCATGCTTTAGCGTAGAGTTTTCTCGAGAGTCCGTGGTCTACCGGAACCCCATAGCCCTCGGAGTAGGCCCAGCCAAGCTCGTCGCAAGCCACCAGGCTGCCCCCTTCACACGCCTGGGTCAGTAGTTCGAGCCCTCTATCTCGATTCTCAGGTACCCCGATGCCCCGGAACTGCATGTGACCCGCGCCCCGGCATCCGCTCGCGCTCCCGGCTTCACAGGCGTTGGCATACAGTTCAAGGGCAAGTTCCTGCTCCTTGGGTACGCCATTTCCAGAGTAGTATTTCTGCGCCAGACTAGCGCAGTCCTCCGGGCTTAGTCCGTCGCAAGACCTAGGTGTGATGGAGGCCTTTAAGGCCTCTGACTGGGCAAAGAGAATCATTGCAAGGACGAGAGCCGTAGTGGCTATGGAGAGGCTAGAAACTGGCTTCATCAAGTCTCCTTGGTTTTCTGGCTGGTGATCGACGTTTGGGCCTTGTAGATGGCCCAACAACGGCACTTCATCGATGCTCTGGAAGGATGTCCACAGTAGAGGTATGTCCTTCACGGTTCGGTATTCCCCGTCTCCACCCTCCAAAGCTCTGCTGGTGCTTTCGTTGGGATGCGCACTGCATCGATCGAGGACGCCGGACGACGGTACCAGCTGAAGCCACCTCCGCGATCGCGTGATCAGATCTGATCCGCAACGTCGCTAAAGAGGGTAGGAGTACCCCAAGCCTGCGTCGAAAGCGCTCCCTGAGGCGAGAGACGCCGCGGCCGTCGCGTGTAAGGCACTCTCGATGACTGCCCTCGCGGCACTAGGCAACCTCGAAACTCGAATTCGCACTCAACAATTTGGAGGCACAGATGTCGAAAACAGTGACGCCGTGGCAAGGCAAAGGGGGAGCGATCAGCATGTTCGATGCCCTGTCTTTCCGAGGATGGTCAGCCAGCTCTCGCTGGTGGATTGGCGCAGTTCTATTGCTCCTCGTAGCGACCCCCGAGGCGAACGCCTACAACCCCAACCAACCCCAGGGCTTCGGCCCGGAGCGGAGCTACCAGCAGACCCCGGCGCTGCCGGATCAGGTGGATCTGTTCACCGGGCGCCTTTCAGCGACCGTCCCTATCGGCCCCTTCGCCCTGGTCTACAACAACAATGTCTGGCGCTATTCCGAAGTGCAAGAGGGCAAGCAGATCAAGATTAAGGCAGAACCGGATCGCTTGCAAAACGCTGGGCTCGGCTGGCACCTGGGATGGGGCGAGCTCTACAACCCCGAGCATTGGTACAACAATTCCATCGCCAACCAGTGGCTCTACGTGGGCGCGGATGGCTCCCGTCATTTCTTCTACGGCGCCCTTCACCGCAGCGAGGATGATGGCGATGGCACTGTCTATTACACCCGGGACAATTCGTACCTGCGCCTCAAGAAGATCGTCGCCGGCTCCACCTGGGATATCGAATTTCCCGACGGCATGACCCGCCGCTTCGTCAAGGGTGCCGGCGGCTTACCCTACCGGCTGGTCAGCGCCTGGGACCGCTTCGGCTCCGCCAGCGACCCGGATCTCACCTTCACCTACTCCAGCGATGACAAGTTGCGCACCGTCACCGACCGCCACGGTCGGCATCACTACGTGCACCTGGCGGGGGACGATGACCTGGTGGATGGCAACCCCTTGAGCTGGATGGTCCGAGTGGTCACCCAGGTCGATATCGAAGGGGTTGACGGTCAGCGTTCCATCTATGACTTCAACTACCGCAACATCTCGGTCAATGTCAGTTGCAAGAACACCTCGAGCCAGGTCGGCCCCCGCATCCGCCTGCCCCACCTGGTGGGAATCGACCTCCCGGATGGCACCGCCTACTCGATGGAGGAGGCCGGAACGCCTTCCTACATCAACACCTGCCCCGCGGGGATCGACGACGCCCCCGGCTCGCTGACCCACATGCAGCTCCCCACGGGCGGCGTGATGCGCTGGACCTACCAGGAGTACGAATTCCCCCCGGGCAACAACTGGGGTCCGTTCAACTCCTCCGCGGGTGTCGCGACCCGGGAAGCCTACAACGCGGATACCACCCTGCTCGGTTCGTGGAACTTCGTGACCCGCAAATTCGGCAGCACGAAGACCACGGATCCGGAGGTGT
>JAIOJS010000286.1 GCA_019911795.1 Thermoanaerobaculia bacterium
GGATCCGCTCGTCGGCGGTGATACGCGTAGGACTCGATGAACTCGCCCCTCGGTTGATGTCCTGGCTATTCAGATGGCCCATGTCATCTAGGGTGAAGAGTTCGACTCCGAGGTCGGGGTGATTCGCGGCAAAGAACAGCAAGTCACTGGTCAATGTCAGCTCGCTGGGCGCTGCGCTCTCTGGACCGGGGAACAGATCGAGCGCGAGCTTGGTCCCGCGGGGAGTGCCGTTGCTGAACCATAGTTCTCGACCGTAGGCGGGCGTGGTCGCGACGAAGAAAAGGCCCCCGCCGACCTGAGTCAACCAAAGAGGGGTCGATGGAGTGGGGCCGGGAAAGAGGTCTCCCAGCGATTGGGTTCCGCCTGGAGAGCCGTCACTGACCCACAGTTCCTCGCCGTGAACTCCATCGTCAGCACTGAAGAAGACCTGGTTCCCGACTGGAACGAAGCCTCCGTCGTCGACAAATAGGTGGACAGGTCCGTAGGGTCGGCCGGTTCGGAAGACGAAGGAACCGACTCCCCCGGGTCGCAGGTCCCCTAGGGGAAGTGTGCCCTCGGGGGTCCCATCCGTGGTCCAGGGCTCAAAGCCGGACTCGGAGTCGGGGACGACGAAGAACATGCGGGTGGAGTTCGCGACGACCAGCCCACGAGCTCCCTGAACGCCGAGTGGCGTCAAATCCACGAGCACGTCGACTACGCCTCCCGAGGTGAGACGCTCGAGTCGATCTCCGCGGATGAGGTAGACATGCTCTTCGAACTGGTCGGCGCTGACTGCTTCTTCCCCCAGCGCGACCGTACCTTCTGGGCTACCGTCCGTGCTCCACAGAGACTCCGAAGAGTTGAGCATCAAACTTCCGGAAGAGTTCGTTAGGAAGTTGGGATAGAGCAGGCCCACGCCGGCGATCGTCTCGACCGGGCGCGGTGACTGGGGTTCCTCGTCGTGGACCCAAAGTGCCGGAGGTGGGGTCGAACCTCCGCTCCAGGGAGTCCCTCGAAAGAACCACGTCTCGCCTGTCCATGTCAGGCCATCGAGACCGTGGGACTCGAGGACAGCCTCGGTGAGCGGAACGGTTCCGGGCTCCGTACCGTCCGACCGCCAGGGATGCCCTGGCTTACTCGGGTTTGAAGGCAAGAACAGCGCCTCGCCTCCTCCTGCCTGCAACTCGACCCATAGGAACCAGGAGACGGTGGGCGGAAAGGCTGACTTTTGCTGATTGAGATCAGCAAGCAATACCGTCCCGGCCTCGCTGCCGTCGCTGCGCCAGGGTTCCATACCAAAAACAGGGTCGATGTTGCTGAGCAGTGCACCTCCTCCGGGTAGGGCCGTGCCAAGTGTCCGATAGTATCCGGTCGAGTGAAGAGCCCCGGGGCTCACGTCTCGTGTGAGTCGAGTCCCCTCAGGAGTCCCGTCGGTGAACCACCATTCCATACCGTGAACCTGGTCGTTGGCCGGGAAGAACAATCCATTCGCAGTAGCGATTGCCGGGTAGAAGGCAAAGACAACGGCGCCCTCGGACCCGGCTACCAGCTCGGTAACAAGATCGACGTCCTGCGTTGCTAGATTCAAGGAGCGAAGCTCGGAGCCAGTCGACGGTTCGTCGGCGAAGAAGAGCAGGTGCTCGTCGTGGACACCTAGGACGGCAGGAAAGCTGGAATCGGGTCCGGGGTAGAGGTCGATGACAAGTTCGGCCTCGCCATCCGAGCTACGCCACAACTCGCGCCCAGTCAGAGTGGTTTGTGCACTGAAGAAGACCTCATCGCCGACCGTGGTGAGTCTCTCCGGGTTCGATCCTAGGGGGCCCGGCTCGAGATCGGCGACCAGCCGGGTCGTTAGCGCCGACGCTTCGGTGGCAAAAAGCTCGAGGCCGACGGTACCGTCGTTGGCCCTGAAAAGGAGTTCATTGCCCGAGGCGACAGGAGAGAATGCCGGCAGAGAAATCGACGCTGGGTATAGGACTTGAGAGATGGCCGAGGCGGGCCCCGGATTGAGGTCGGTCACCATGCCACTGCCCAGGCTGGTACCGTCGGAGTGCCAGAGCTCGATACCGTGAGAACCATCATCAGCGAAGAAGAAGAGCTGGTCGCCCACGGCGGTCAGGAGCCCAAGGTCCGAGAGGTCCGCTCCGGGCTTGGGATCCACGACCGCCTGGGTACCCTCCGCGGTTCCATCCGTGAGCCACAACTCGGTTCCTGCACCCGGAGTCCGAACCGTGAAATACAGTCGCTCGCCCACAGGCGTGATCCAGCTGGGATGGGAGCTTTCAAAGCCAGGGTGGATGTCGGCGACCCGATGGGTGCCGGCCCAGCTCCCATCTGACACCCAAAGCTCCTCCCCGAAGACGCCGTCGCTGGCCTCGAAGTAGACCCGGTTGCCGAAAACCACCAGCTGCTGCTCGCGGATGCCAGAGCAGACTCCCGGGCAGATGTCCCGCACCATGACCGTACCGCTCTCGGTCCCGTCGGTGCGCCATAGCTCGAGCCCATGCACACCATCGAAGCCGGTAAACAGAGCCTGATGGGTTAGGGTGGCAAAGGCTGGTGCCAGCCAATAGTAGGGGGTCTCCAACTCGGTCTGCAGGTCAGCAACCCTTTGTGCTGGCGGGAGGTCACTCGCCGCCCCACTCAGGGCGGCACACCCGCTGCCCAATACTAGGAACACTATTAGGGCGCGGCTGGCTGCGGTCAGAGAAACTATGTGACACCCCAAAGGGTAGGAATCCACCATCATTGGATAGTAATACTATAGCAACTCCTAGCCTGCGTCCCCAGAACTTCTCACGCCATCCGTGCAGGCGACCGGCCTCCTTGGCGATGTTTGAGTTGACGAAGTGCATGAACAGGCAGAGGTCACACCCACGTGGTAGAGAGTTTCACCTCGAAGCCTCTGAAAGCGTCTGATTTGAGTGGCTTTGGTCTTCGGGGCAAGACCGAGAGCTCGATTTGCGGATGTGAGGAGCCCAAATTTGGCTCCTGGCGTCCGAGAGCTGCTGCAGAGGTATTCGACAGACACACCTCGACCGTGACCGGCGATGCCGGTCCTTCTAGGTCAACGCGAAGCTACGGCTCCTAAGCCGGTGCCGGGCGCGGCTGGCCGTGAGTTCTGAACGAGGGCAGTCGCGGCGGGATCGATCCTTCGGGAAAGATGACGGTGAAATCACCCTTCTTCAGACGGTTGGCGGCTTCTCGGTAGCAGTCCACATAATAGAGCCAGGTGCGCTTGTAGGTGATCCACTCCTCCGGTGAGGCGGCGTGGACGAGCGGAGCGGGGGAGCGCTTGGTGTTGCGAGGTTCGCTGTGGGGATGCTGGTTCATGATCCGCCGGGCGCCGAGGGGGCTCTTACCTTCCTTGGCGAAGCGCTCGCGGGTTTCCCGTTCGATATCTTGAACGAGGGCTTGCGCCTTCTCTTGGCGTTCCTCAGCGGAGAGCTCTGCCCAGCAGGGTAGAGGAGCGAGTTCGAAGGACTCTTCTTCGGCGTGATCCCAGGGACCGACCTTCCCGCCGCGTCGCTTGGCTCGGTAGGCCTCGGTGCGATTGAACCAGTGGCCGACTACGGGCACGCCTTTGAGGAGAGCCTTCAAGGCGCTGGCGCCCGGCCACTCAGAGGGCTTGCGTACCCCGCGCGCGATGATCCCGCGGAGCATGTTATTGAGCTCCTCGGAGGGTCTGAGAAGGAGTCGGCTGTGCATCGATCGCGAGGTGGTTTCGTAGAGTCGTCCGGCTTTGATCCAGCGGAGTGGGTATCCCATGTCGACTATCACGGGATCTTGACTGGCGACCTTTCAGGGTGGTGGATGGCCGCTTGTCTGGTCGTGTTGTTGGTTAGGCTCTCCAAGCGGTTCAGGTCTCGCGCTGGGGGCTGGTCTCGCCCCGGGGGCCCCGGGCTCGGTCATTCTCGAGTTTCGACCCGTAGGGGTACATCGGGATTGAGGTGAGACTGAAGCAGAGCTGTCACGCCATCAGCTGGAATACCGCTCTGTTTTCAGTGGTCCGGGATCATCTGGAGAACGGAGGCCGCGTCCATCTTTGCGACTATTTCTCCGCCGTCGCTGGCCCGATGACGGTTCGGACCTCGCTGATAAGGTCCACAGGGAAATTGCCCAGGTCGCCGTGTTTACGAATCATCTCAGGTCCCGAGGCTATATAGACGCAGTACAGTTTGTCATCTGTGACGTAACTCTCTACCCACTGGATCTGGGGGCCTAGATTCTGCAGGATGTCGCAGGACTGCCGCGAGATCGCTTTGAGATCCTCGGCCGACAGCGCGCCGGCCTCCGGGATGCTGCGTTCGATGATGTACTTTGGCATAGCGGAACTCCTTGGGTTGTGAGGGTCAAGACTATGCGGGTGGCACCTACCAATCAGGGTGGAATCCAGGTGAAAGTGAAGTGATCGAGCAGCAGGCAGAGCCTCCCGTCGACTAGCTCAGCTTGCGTCGGATCCACTCCGCGGCCGGTTTGGCGGCCAAGTCCTCGCAAACAGCCAGCGCCTCCGACAGGAGTTCTTCATCCTCGCTCGATGCAAGTGCCAGGGCTCCATCGTAGGAGCATCCGAGGGCATTCCATGCCACCGCCGCTGCCCGCCAGTTTCCTCGGATTTCGAGTTCATAGGGCGTTCCGGCGATAGCCCTCGGTGGTTGCTGTAGCCCTCCTGCCCTCCACATCCAAATACTCACCTCTCCGAGGGTCCAGGCCTGTGGATGTTTCCTCGCCAGTTCGAAGATGGGTTCGAGCCTCTCTAAGACAGCTGTCCCCTTTCCATTCCACCAGTCAGACTCCGCTTGCACAACAGCCAGCGGAGCAATCCGCTGCACCTCGCCGGTGTCTCGAGCCAGAGGATCCGCGCGCTCTAGGATCTCCTCGGCGCCGAGGTCACCGCGTCGCACCTGGACTGCGGCTAGTACCGTGAGCGCCGGAATAAGACTGACCGTCGCAATTCCAGGCCTCTCGACTAACCTTTTCGCCTCCGCTGCAGCCTGGTCCCAGAGTCCCCGCTCGAGGAGCACACGAGCTCTCCACGCTCTCATGTAGTCGCTCCAGGAGTCGAGGTCCTGCTCAGTGCAGTAGCTGATGCCGGCCTGGAGGTAGTGATCCGAGGCCTCGTAGTCCCGTCGTTGAACCGACAGGGTCGCAAGATTGGTGTAGGCCCTCGCGACATGCTCGGGAAAATCCTCGGCGAGCGCGAGCGCGAGGCTCTCCTCGACCTTCTGCCGGCCCTGAGCGTCTCCCGCCCGCCACTCTGACGAGCCTACGTTGTTGAGAGCGTGGACAAGTGCCTCCCGGTCATTGATCTCCCTGGCCAGCGCTATTGCCTTCTGACCCCATTGGATTGCCCGGGGATTCTCCTGTTCCAACATGTAGAGCTGAGAGCGATTGCTGTAGGCCATTGCTAGCTGGTGCCCTCCGACTCTTTCGAGAGTTTCGATAGCGGCATCTCCATGTTCTCGGGCTTCTGAGTTGCGTCCGACAAACCACAGCAGGCGTGATAGCCATCGTTGAGTCTCTCCCTCTTTTTCGTCTCGGCCAAGAGATTGCCAGAGTTCGAGGGCCTGGAATCTGGTATCGAGGGCTTCATTGGGTTCGTTGATGAGATAGCACTCGTAGGAGAGTCCCTCTAGGAGCCCAGCGCGCACTTCAGAAGTCTGGTCTGTGGCAAACCTGATTGCGGTGCGGTAGTGCGCGGCCGCTTGTCGGTGCGCTCCCAGCGCTGCGGCTTGACTAGCTGCCTGCGGAGCTAGAAACAGCACCGCCTTGCGATCCCCCGCCTCCTCGGCGTGGTAGACCAATCGGGCAGGATCGGACGCGGCATAACCCCGATCGCTCAAAGCGAGGCGGATCTTCAGATGCAGTTCCCGTCTCCGATGTGAGGGAAGCTCCGCTTCGAGGGCGCGTCGAGCGAGATCATGACGAAACCCGAAACCGTCCTCGACTGGTCGTAGCATTCCGGAGTCGAGGCACTCGCCGATCGCTTGTTGATCGCCGTCTAGTAGAGCTTCCAGGAGCCACCTCTCGATTCGGTTTGGCACCACACAAGCAGCATCGAGGACGTTCCGCGCCGCTGGCGATAGTCGCTCTACTCGGGTGACTACGGCATCGCGAAGGGTTCCGGGAACCTCGTCCGGAGAAGCGGCGAGAGCCTCCGAGACAAAAAAAGGATTGCCCCCGGTAGTTCTCCAAAGGTCGGCGCTCGTGCGGTTGGCGAGCCGCGCGAGTTGCTCGACGCCGTCGGCAGACAGCGGTTCAAGTCGTAGGCGACGAGTGATTCGCCCCGGTAGTTCACCGAGAACTGACCTTAGTGGGTGGCCACGAGGGATCTCATCATCCCGGTAGGTGGCGACCAGCAAGACTCCTGGTTCTCGCGCCAGGCGGCGGCCTAGAAACTTCAGCCAGTCGAGAGTCGCTTCGTCAGCCCAATGCAGATCTTCCACGACTACGACGCAGGGCTTGTTCGCTTGCTCGAGCGCCACCAGCGTTGCCTGGAAGATCTCGAACCGCGGGGAGCCGGAGGCGATGCTCTTCTTCAAGACACCTCCTAGACTCTTGGCTAGATCCTGGACGGGGGCGAGGGGGCGTGGAGTGAATAGCGCGTCGCAACCACCCCAGACGGCCAATGGAGCGAAGCTCGCAACAAAAGACTCCAGAAGGGCAGTCTTGCCGATCCCTGCTTCCCCCAGGACCAGCGCGATTCGTCCCTCGTCCTTGGACTCACTGAGCAGTTCGGCTAGCTGATTTAGCTCCCGCTCGCGCTCCACCAAATGGAGCGTCTGTGTGTGACCGGTTGCAGTTCGAGTATCTGCACTGGTGGTTTCCGCGAAGCGAAATCCTCGCCCATAGACCGTTCGAATCCACCCCTTCTTGTCTCCGGTTTCGCCCAATCCTCGGCGGAGATCACGAATCGCCCTCGTCAGTGCCGACTCGGTTACGAAGTCGTCCCCCCACAAGGCATCGAGCAGTTCACCTTTTGAGACCACGCGGGTGCGGTGTTTGTAGAGATAGCAGAGGACCTCGAAGACCCGTGGCTCCAGGTGCACCGGCACCTTCTGACGAAACAGCTGGAATGACTCGGTGGCTAGTTCAAAGTCGCCGAAGCGACTTGCCAACGGCGTCTTCGCAGGGTCGTCTGGCGGTCCGTATTGCATTCGTTGAGCCCCCGTTCTCTTCTTCCGACGCCGCCAGCGGATCGCGGGGTCGCAAGAAGACGATGGCAATGAAGTATTCTGAAGCTACCCTATACGAAGGCCGAGACCAAACTCGATGAGTCTGGACTTGCTCCCAGAAGATGCCTCAACTTCTGGGGAGCAAGTGGGTGCCGAAGTGGGCAAGTGGGTGCCGGGGAAGGGGTCTCGGGAAGAGGTCTCCCGGGGCGAAGAGGTCTCATCCACTGTGCGTCAGGACAATGCAGGGATCGGGGGAACGATGTAGACGAGAGTTTTTAGAGTAGAAACCGATCGTAGGGGATCCAGCAGGTGCGAATCCTGCGCGGTAGAGATTGGCCATCAGCCGGAAGCGAGTCTTGCGTGGATGATCGTGAGGTCAGCTGCGAAGCGCAGACAGCAAGGACTGAGGCCGTGTGATCGAGCCCCGAAAGAGACGTGTTGTCGAGGACGTTCTCGTAGTGGTTTGGAGCGTCAGTGCCTCGTTCGCAGTGTTGGCTATGCGACGAGGCTCGACCGGGGTCAAAGAGCACGGGGTGTTCCGCTGGCCGTGGGAGCGAAGAGATCAGGAACATGCAGGCGGCAACCGCCGGGCGAGGTCACCCAAGTCCGGCGTCACTGGTAAGGGGGAGTCAGAGAGTTCCGTAGTACCGAGGAAGCCGAGGAACCATCCCAACGGGACCCGGTGGAGGGAAGGGGGCTCCGGTAGAACGTACCAGAGGAGAGAACGATGTCGAGAGCTTTGGATCTCGGTAGCATCTCAACAAGAATCCAACGGATAGAACACTTAAGCGGGGGCGCGACGGCGTTTGCGCAGCGAAATCGTTCTACTGAGGAGCCGGATGCGGGAAATCCGCACGTCCGGATCTGTGGGGGGCCCCAGGCAGGCTCTTGTCTGCCTGGGCCTACCCCGATTGGTAGAGATGTTCACCTCGAGTCTTCTGAAGGCCCTGATTTGAGTGCTCTTGGTCGCCGCGGCTAGAGCAAGAGCTCGGTCTTCGGGCGTGAAGTACCCAAATCTGGCTCCTGGCGTCCGAGAGCCGCTGCAGAGGCATTCGACAGACACACCTCGACTGTGACCTGCGATGCCGATCCCTCGAGGTCAAGGCGGAAATGGAGTCTCTAGCCAAGCCGGTGCCGGGCGCGGCTGGCCGTGAGTCCAAACGACGGCAGTCGTGGCGGGGTCGATCCTTCGGGAAAGATGACGGTGAGATCACCCTTCTCGAGAGCAGTCCACAAAGTAGAGCCAGGGGCGCTTGGAGGTGATCCACTCCTACCTGGCACTTACTCCCGCGGGCACATCCCGGGGAGTCCCGGCGCGATGAACGATGACCGAGGTGGCTTCGGGGGAGGGCTGGTCCTGTAGGGCGGTGGCGTCAGGCGGATCGGGCTCGTCGTAGTGACCACAGCCCGGCTGCGGCCAGGGTCAGTACGAGCCAGAGGATACCGAGTTCTTCGACGGCCGGGATCTCCACCGAGCCCAGGGGAATCGACACGGCGAGGGCCATGAATCCCATCTCCCGGTTACCCGCTCCCCAGGCGCCCACCGGGATGAACTGCCCGGAGTCGAAATCCTCGATTCGCGAGATCGACTTGAAGATGAGGAGCTGTCCGGGACAGTGGTTGGTGACCAGCCAGAACTGGCCGCGGCGGTCCAGATCGGCATCGCTCGGGCAGGACCCATCGATGGGCAGTGGCGACAACACAGTGATGTCACCAGTGTCGGGGTCGATCTCGTCGAGGGTCCAGGTTCCATTGTCGTAGTCGCCGACTCCGATCAGTCTCTCGCCGTTGCCGCCCAGGGCTCGGACCGGATGGGTCATAGTGAGGGACCCCAGGGTCTGTCCTGTCGCAGGGTCCACCTGGTAGAGCGTGCTTCCGGAGGCGATTCGCAGGCTTCCGTCGGGTGCGAAGGCCATGCCGGAAAGGAATCCGGGAAGCTGAAGGGTAGTGATGGGGGTTACCGATCCGTCGCTGAGATCGACGGTAACCAATTGGTCGTCATGACCGAATACGTAGAGCAGACCTTCCGGCTCGTCGAACGCCGCGTATGTCGGATAGGAACTCGAGTCGATGGGCAAGAGAGGAGCGTCGGTACCGTCCGTTGGATCGATGGTGTAGAGGTGAATGGCCCCATTGGTGATCGGCCGGGTAAAGGAAAAGAGGGCCGCGTCTGCGGACTGGGCTCGCGCCAGACTGGCGAGAGAGGTGCCGAGGAGCAGCAGCCCGATGGAGGTTCGCAAAACGTTCGACGTCTGGTGGTGGGGCATCGGGGACTCCTCTCTGCGACTCTCGAACCCTCTGAGTCTCGGAAGAGGCCGACTCGACAGGCTCATGGTGGAAGCTTCTTGTATACCTTACCTGATAGGGAACATCGCTCGGAGGTTCTAATGTAAACGATGGTCGGATAATGGACCATTCGATCACCAGAAAGTATTCCACCCTCACCGCGGGCACGCCTTTGAGTAACGCCTTCAAGGCGCACCGGGAAGAGGTCACACCCACCGGGAAGAGGTCACACCCGATTGGTATAGAGGATCACCTCGAAGCTTCTGAAAGCGTAGCCAGGGAATCTGCGGGCTCTCGCGACTCTCGGTTTGGTGGATCAAGCTCGGCATCCAACCCGTGCGAATCGAGCCAGGGCAGCCATCCCAGAACGGTCGACACGAGAGAATGCACAAGACCCTGGCGAGTGAAGGGGTCTACCCAGTGGCGCAAACTGCAGCCGAACAGCAAGGGCGCTTCGACGAGTTTCGACAGACCTTCAATACCGTTAGGCCTCACCATGCGCTCGGATTGAAGACCCCGGCGTCGGTCTATCATCCATCACCTCGACCTTTTCCAGAGAAGGTGAAAGGATTTGACTATCCTGATCACTTCACTACCCGGAAGGTTCACGCACATGGCTGCTTCGTTTGGCATCAGAAGCACACCTTCGCTAGCCGAGTCCTCGCAAACGAGCGAATCGGGCTCGAGCAGGAGGCCGACTTCATGTGGTCTGTTTACCTCGGCCCTGTCCTTCTCGCACGCTTCGACGAGCGCGAAGGTAGGAGCTACTCATAACCAAGGGTGTAAACCATGTACCCGGACTTTGGTGTAAACCATGCTCCCGACACGTACAGGAGGTACGGCTTGATGGATCGAAAGACTCTACAAGAGGCCCTGAGACTCACCGCCTATCCGGTCCTCCGAAAGGCTGGGTTCAAGGGGTCCGGTGTGACCCTCCGCAGAGTCGTGAGTCCGGTCATCCACGTCTTCAATGTACAGGGTAGCCAGTGGGGTGGAGGCTTCTACCTCAATCTCGGAGTGCATCTAGAGGGGCTCCCGACCATTAGCGGCCAGCCAACCAATGGCAAGCCAACGGAGTACGACTGTCTGGTGCGACGCCGGCTCGAACCACCAGAAGACTATGGCCGTGGGGCTTGGCCATACGGCGCATCCGAAGACGAGGCGACCACCGTCTCAGAAGTTGTAGCCAGCCAGTTTCAGTTTGTAGGAGAGAGCTTCTTTTCTCGATACACTCGGTATCCAGATGACTTCGAGTCGATGATTGAGGCCGCGACAGCTGAGGCGACGGGGCCACCAGGCATTCCCTTGATCCAACTTGCATTCCACTTGGGAAAAGTCCAAGAAGCCAATGCGCTGATCCAGACTGCTCTGGAGGCTGCACCACCCTCAGCGACCGGGTTTCGTGCTCGGCTCGAAGAGTTGCTGCGGTGCCAAAATGCTAGTGGGCGAAATGTATAGTCCAGCCGCCTAACCCTCTGAACTGGACCACACACGTGCTTGGCACAGCTACACATTTTCTCACTGGGCTCACCGTTTCTCGCTTCGGCTGTCGTAGTTGCCAGTGTGGCCAGTTAGCTTCCGGGCGTTGGGTGTCTGACTCATCGTCGTAGACTAGTCAGCGATGCCCCTGGAGATCATTGGTGAGATTGAACACGAAGAGGTTATCGCCTCGGGACGATCGATCCGAGAACTCAGTCGCCTCCTCAAGGTCTACGGTGAGGGCCGATGGCGCAAGCTCAAGGGCGTAGGCTTGGTTCGATTGCCCAACGGAAGCGTAATTCGCGCCGAGATCCATTGGTACGAAGCCCATGGTCAAAGTCGCAAGGAAGCAAAGATCAAGCGTATACTGGGTCTACCATGAGTGAGCCCACTGCTAGCTTCGTGCTGTGTATCGAGAACACAGGCTACCCTGCGTCCTTGGAGCCTCGCAAGATCTACCAGACCGTAGAAGACGTCGAGGCCAACCAACAAGGGCTACTTAGAGTCATCGACGAATCCGGCGAAGATTATCTGTTCCCGGCGTCGCACTTCATTCCGGTCGTCCTCCCC